>CABYTX010000006.1 GCA_902522015.1 uncultured Alphaproteobacteria bacterium | reverse complement strand
ACCTGGTATAACTTTTACTACTTCTGAAACAATATTGTAAATTTCATCTGGAAGAGTCCCGCCATTTGTATCACAAAGTACAACCCATCTTGCACCAGCGTCATACGCTGCTTTAATACAATTCAATGCAAACTCTTTATTTTCTTTAAAGCCATCAAAAAAATGTTCTGCATCAAAAATTGGCTCTTTATTTTTATTTTTTATTGATTGAATACTATCACTGATCATTTTTAAATTTTCATCTTCAGATATCTCTAAAGCGTTTTTTACGTGAAATGATGATGATTTACCTACAATACAAACACAACTTGCGCTTGAATTAATAAGTGCATTTAATCCTGGATCGTTATCTGCACTTCTACCTGGTCTTCTTGTCATACCAAAGGCAGTCAATTTACTTTTTGAAAATTTTGTATTTCTTGAAAAAAAATCATTATCGGTAGGATTTGCTCCCGGCCATCCACCTTCAATGTAATCTATTCCTAAATCATCAAGATGTTGGGATATATTCATTTTATCACTAACAGAAAAATTAACTCCTGTTGTTTGCTGACCATCTCTAAGTGTAGTATCGAATAAATATACTTTATCTTCCATAATTACTAGATCGCTAATAGAGTATAAATTTAAATTTACTAGATTTTTCCAAGTTTTTGCAATATTTCGTCTCTATCAAATAATGGTAGTAGATATTTTAATTCGGGTCCATGAGATTTTCCTGTCAAAATCAACCTCAAAGGCATAAATAAATCTTTTCCTTTAAGCCCAGTTTTTTTGTTAATTTTTGATGTCCAATGGTCCCATGTTGTTTCATCAAAAGGATCCTCAGGTAATTCATCAACTGCCGTATTAATAAAATTATCATCAATATTTAAATCTTTAGCATTATTTATTTTTGTAATTACTTCTTCCCATTCTTTAGCTTGTTTAATAAATGAAATATTATTTTTAATAAAACGCCAAAAACTCTCTTTTTGAAAATTTGATTTTATATTTTTTAACTTATGACTAATCTCATTATAACTAAATAATTTAATGGTATTTTCATTAAGGTTTCTTAAGGTTTCAATTGAAAATTTAGCAGAAGATCTAGATAAGCTTTGAATATCAAATTTTTTTACTATTTCATTTAAATCTTTGATCGGATCAATATTACTGCTCGAACCAATAAAAAGAAAATAATTAAGTAACGATATATTTTCATATCCTTCGTCTCTAAAATTTTCAATTGAAAGACTTCCAAGTCTTTTGCTAAAACCCTTACCAGTTTCATCAACTAAGAATGGATGATGAGCAAATGATGGAATAGAAGATTCAAGAGCCTTAAAAATTTGAATATGATAGGCAGTATTAGCTATGTGATCCTCCCCCCTAATAATATGTGTAATTTTTTCTTCAATATCATCAATGACTGAAGGTAAATGGTATAACAATGTTCCATCAGCTCTAATTAAAACAGGATCACTCAAATTTTTTGCATCAAATGAAACATCTCCTTTAATAATATCTTTCCAACTAATATTTTCATGATCTAATTTGAATCTCCAATGGGGTTGGATTCCAGATTCTATTTTTTTTTCTACTTCTTCATCACTTAGATTTAATGATGATCTATCATAAATAGGTGGTTTTCCTGAAGATAATAGAGATTTTTTCTTTAAAGCTAATTCCTCTTCTGTTTCAAAACATGGATAAAGTCTTTTCTTTTGTTTTAGGATTTGGATTTTCTCATTGTAAATATTTTTCCTTGAGGATTGATTAAAAGTATAACTCCAATTCAATCCGAGCCATGTAAGATCATCTTTGATACTTGTCTCAAATTCTTTAGAACTCCTATTGGCATCAGTATCATCAATTCTTAATACAAACTCACCTTGATTTTTTTGACAAAAAATCCAATTCAAAATTGCTGATCTAGCATTACCGATATGTATTTTTCCTGTAGGGCTAGGAGCGAACCTACACTTCATATTATTCTTTAGGAATTTCGCAAACGGGAATAGGCTTCATCTTATGAAGATTTGGCTTTCTAATTTTTTCGTATCTACTGTAGTATTCACTAGACTTATTTTCCATTGCTTCTTCTAATTGCTTATATGAAAGACCAAGCTGGCTTTCATCATTTCTACTATCATCCCATAAACCATCTGTCGGTGCTGCGCTAATAATATCTTTTATAACCCCAATTTCTTCGGCTAATTCCCACACCTCAGTTTTAGTACAATCTGCTATTGGCGATATATCTACACCTCCATCACCATATTTTGTATAAAATCCAACACCAAAATCTTCAACTTTATTTCCAGTACCAACAACTAAACCATTATTACTTTGAGCTATTTGGTATAGAGTTACCATTCTTAGTCTAGATCTTGAATTTGCAAAAGCTAACTCACTATCAAAATTTTGCATCGTATTTTGAAATGTTTTAAAAACATTATCTAGCTCGATTATTTTTGTTTCTACATTTGGGTAATTTTGCTCTAAATATTCTAAATGTCTTAAACTTAAATCATGTTGTGATGAATTTTGCTTAATAGGCATTGAAACAGCTATAGTTTTTAAACCAGTTTGAGCACATAAAGTGCTAGTAAGAGCTGAATCAACTCCTCCTGACACTCCTATTACTAGTGTAGTTGGATTATTATTTATAGATTTAGCGTAATCTTTAATCCAATTAGAAATGTATGCAATTTTATCTTTTGAATTCATAAGTAATATATAAATATAAATTTATAAATTTGAAGATTGCTTTGAGAGAAATTTTTCTTCTTTTAAAAAATCTGATAATAAAAAAGCCAATTCTAGAGACTGCGAGGCATTTAGTCTCGGATCACAATATGTATGATATCTATTTTTTAGATCTTCATCTGTTATTTCTTGAAGACCTCCCATACATTCTGTAACATCTTGACCAGTCATTTCTAAATGGACGCCACCTGGATATGTTCCTTCGCTTCTGTGAATTTGAAAAAATTGCTGAATTTCAGAAATTATATCTTTTAATGGCCTAGTTTTAAAACCAGTGTTAGATTTGATAGTATTTCCATGCATGGGGTCACAAGTCCAAACAACATTTTTACCAGCTGAATTAACTGATCTAATTATTTTTGGAAGTATTCCACTAACTTTTTCATGACCCATTCTACATATCAGCGTTATTTTTCCAGCTTCATTATTTGGATTCAACACATCTAATATCTTTAATAGTTCTTCTGTCTGTGTGCTTGGACCAACTTTAATACCTATAGGGTTCTCAATACCTCTTAAAAATTCAATATGTGCTCCATCAAGTTGTCGTGTTCTGTCACCTACCCATAACATATGAGCTGAAACATCGTACCACTTACCTGAAGTACTATCTATTCTTGTTAATGCTTCCTCATATTGAAGAAGTAAAGCTTCATGACTTGTAAAGAAGTCTGTTTCATTTAATTGTCTTACACTGTTTCCATTTATTCCACATGCCTCCATAAAAGATAAGCATTCGTCAATTCTAGAAGATATCTCTCTAAATTTAGCAGCATTCTCACCTTTAACAAAATTTAGGTTCCATTGATGTATTTTATTTAAATTGGCAAAACCGCCCTGAGAAAAAGCTCTTAAAAGATTAAGTGTAGATGCAGACTGATTGTAGGCCTGAATTAATCTATCTGGATTAGGATCTCTGTCTTTTTGATTGAAGTCTATCCCATTAATTATATCACCTTTATAAGACTCAAGTTCTAAATCATTAATAACTTCTGTCGCAGATGATCTTGGCTTTGCAAACTGTCCAGCAATTCTTCCTACTTTAACAATTGGACAAGAAGCGCCAAACGTTAATACAACAGCCATTTGTAAAATAACTTTAAATGTATCTCTAATATTATCTGGATGAAAATCTGCAAAACTTTCTGCACAATCTCCACCTTGTAATAAAAAAGCATTTCCATTTGAAACTTCTCCAAGTTTCTTTTTTAATAGTCTCGCTTCTCCAGCAAAAACTAAAGGTGGATATTTGGAAATTTCGTTTAGAGTTTTATTTAGATGATCTTCATTCTGATAGTTAGGCATATGAAGAGCATTTTTATTTCTCCAACTATTTGGTGACCATTTATCGCTCATAATTTGAAAAGGCTCATAAACCCTAATATATCTTGAAACAAGGGTTATTATTTAGATCTTTTATTTCTTAGAATTTTTAAGGCTGATCTTTCAATAGCAAGTGAATTTTTGGGAATATTTTTAGTGATAACACTACCTGCGCCAATTCTAGATTTAGACTCAATTACAACTGGAGCAATGAGTGATGTGTTTGAACCTATAAATACATTATCTTTTATTATCGTTTTGTGTTTTTTCTTTCCATCATAGTTACAAGTTATTGTGCCGGCACCTATATTCACATTATTTCCTATTTCTGAATCTCCAACATATGAAAGATGAGCAATAGAAACATTATTTCCAATTTTAGAATTTTTTATTTCAACAAAGTTACCAATCTTTGATTTTTTTCCAATTTTTGTTTTTGGTCTTAATCTAGCACTTGGACCAATATGTGAATTTTCATCTATTGTAACCTCTTCTAAGTATGAATTACTTTTAATTATTGAACCTTTTTTAATAATTGTTTTTTCCTTTATTGTAACATTGCTTTCAATTGTAACAGTAGGTTCAATTTTGGTATCATAGCTTAAATAACAAGTATTGGGTTTTAAAAAATTCACTCCATTTTTTATAAAATTTTTTACGTATTTTTTTTGCAAGATATTTTGTACAACATTAAAATCATCCAATGTATTTATGCCCAACATTGTTTCTTTGTTGCACTCAATATAATTGATAGGAATATTTTTTTTTGAAAAAATTTTGCATATATCAGGAAGATATCTTTCTTTTTTAATTTTATTTTCTTTAATATTTTTTAAATTATCAAATAATAATTTAGTATTTGCTATCAAAATACCAGAATTACATAAATTAATTTTTTTTTGTTCAGGTTTTAAATTGATTTGCTCAATTATTTCTTCAACGTAGTTGTTATTCAATAATAACCTTCCATAACCATGTGGCTCTGAAGTATTAAATGCAATTAATGAAGCTTTCGCTTTACTTTTTTTAAATTTACTAACTAGTTTTCTTATATCTTTAACTTCAACTAAAGGTGTATCACCAAATAAAATTAAAATATTTTTTGATTTAACAAATTTTTTAACTTGCTCAATTGCATCAGCGGTTCCTTTTTGTTTTTTTTGAACAACTAACTTTGAGGTATTTAATATTAACTTTAATTCTTCTTTATTTTTTTCATTAGATACAACTAATATATTTTTACCAGATATTTTTTTTGCAATATTAAAAATATGTGAAACAATTGGTAACCCGCATAATGGATAAACAAGTTTTGATTTACTTGCTTTAAATCTCGTACTATTGCCTGCAGCAAGTATAACAGTTGTGATATCAGACATTAATTTAGAAATTTCTTAAAATTTCGTTTCCAACATTAATTATTTCTTTTGAAGCATCTGATGTAACACTTATATCTACTACACCCCTTCCAACTGAGAATGTTTCTGCAAATAATACTTTGCTAGACAGTCGGGAGCGAGCAATTTTAGCACCAGCGTATCTTAAACGCAAAATCATTGCGTCAGTTAATTTTGCTCTCGGCATCACTCTATTAAGAATAATTATTGGATTTTTTCTTTCTTGTTTTGCAATTTTTAAAAAAGGAAGTGTAGCCATTAAGTCTACTGGACTTGGTTGTACTGGAACAAATACTCTATCAGAAGCTTTTACAACCTGCATTGTTTCAAAAGTTATAGATGGAGGGCTATCAATTATTATAAAGTCGTACTTTCTTTTTATGGCTTTAATTTCATCTATTAAATTCCTTATATCAAAGTTTAATTGAGTTATTCCAATATCATCTTCACCATAATAAGATTTTCTTGCTTCAAGCCAATATGATAGACTTTTTTGTGCATCAGCATCTATAACAGCTACTTTGTAACCACTATTGCTCCACAAAACTGATAAATTTGCTGAAAGAGTCGATTTACCTGAACCACCTTTTTGATTCGAAAATGCTATAACTTTTCCCATATACAAGTATTGATAATAACTATTTTAAAGATAGATGGAAACATTTTATAAAAAAATATGAAAAAAAATAAGTTAGATATTGCAAAAAATTTATTAAGCAGTGGAGAACTTGTAATATTTCCCACAGAAACAGTATTTGGTCTTGGAGCAGATGCAACAAATGATGAGGCTGTAAAATCTATTTTTAAAGTAAAAAAAAGACCAAAGAGTAATCCAATTATCTGTCACTTTAAAAGTATTAAACAAATAGAAAAATATTTTATTTTAAATAAATTTGAAAAAAAATTAGGTTCAAAATTCTGGCCTGGTCCTTTGACAATAATATTAAAAAAAAAGAAAAATTCTAAAATATCAAAATTAGTCTCTAAAAACTCAACTTTAGTTGGCTGCAGAATTCCTGCTAATAAATTGGCTAAAAAATTAATTACTTTATTTGACCTACCTATTGCAGCCCCTAGTGCTAATCTGTCAGAAAGAACTTCCGTAACCAATATTATGGATATCGATCCTATTCTAGTAAAAAAAATATTTGTTTTAAAAGATAAACAGTCTTCTCATGGACTAGAGTCCACAGTTGTTAGAATTGATAACAATAATGAAATTGAAGTATTAAGATATGGCAGCATAACTGTTGAAGAGCTAAATAAATATGCAAAAGTAAAAATTAAAAAGAAATCATCTATTTCTCCTGGTAATTTAAAAAAACATTATTCAACTTTAAAGCCAATAAGAATGAATGCTAAGAGAATACTAAAAAATGAAGGTTTATTAAATTTTGGCAATAATAAATTAAAGTCTAAAATAATTAATTTAAATTTGAGTAATAAAAAAAATTTAAATGAAGCAGCAAAAAATTTTTATCATTATCTTCATAAATTAGATCAAAGTAGATGCAAAAAAATTGCTGTAGTAGAAATACCTGATAAAGGGCTTGGCAAAACTATAAATGACAGATTAAGAAGAGCAATTAAGTAATTACAATCTATTTAAATAATCCATTAACCTATAATAAATAATGGCTGAAGAATACAATGGTCTTCTAAACATGTTGCCACCTGGGATTTTAAAATGATTAATTTGCTCAAACATATCAAAATTATTTGATTTATTTAAAATTTTTTCAGCTACCATTTTTCCTCCCATAATACTCATAGCTAAACCATGCCCAGAGTAAGCATGAGCATAATATAACTTTTGATTCATTATAGTTCCAAAAATAGGCAATCTATTAATCGATATTGCCAGGGTGCCTCCCCAAGAAAATTCAATTTTAAATTTTTTTAATTCAGGAAAAACTTTATACATTCGTTTAGAAACAAAACTCTTTGCATCTTTTACAAAATGAGATGTAATTGTTTCAGGTCCTCCAAAAAGAAGTCTGTAGTCTTCTGAAAATCTATAATAATCAATCATAAATCTAGAATCTATTACGCCACAATTTCTTTTGATTAATTTAGTTGCCAGATCTTTTCCGAGAGGTTCAGTTGCAATAATATAATTGTTTATAGGCATAAAATAATTTCTTTTTGATCCTAAAAGATTATCAAGATAACCATTACAACCGATAATTACTTTCTTCGTTTTAATAATATTTTTTCCAGAATGAATTATAACTTCTTTTTGATTATCAATAATTTTATCAGCTGGAGAATTTTCATATATATTTATACCATTTGCTAAACACTGTTCTGCTAAGCCATATGTTAGTTTTAATGGGTTCAAATGATAAGAATCCTTTAAAAGCATCCCAGAAAAATATCTGTCACTATTAACTTCATCTCTTATTGAATTGTGATCAAAGTATTCATATTTATTATAATTATAATTCTTCTGCATATGCTCAATTTCATCTTCAAAATATTTATAATCTTTTTTTGTGTTGCCAACATGAAGAACACCTTGTCTAAGAGCACAATCAATTTTGTATTTTTCAATTAAATTAACTACATTTGAAACAGCATCTAATCCAACTTTCCAAAAAAATTTTGCTTTTTCAATACCAAATTTTTTTTCTAGGTAGAATTGATCCTTTCTCATACCAATTCCTAGTTGACCACCATTCCTACCAGAGGCACCAGATCCAACTTTGTTTGCTTCCAAAATAGTTATTGATAAACCTTGATTAGATAAATTTAATGCAGAAGAAATACCTGTTAAACCACCTCCAATAATACATACATCAGTTGAAATATTCTCATTTAATTTAATTTGATTAGGAAAATTAGGTGCCGAAAATTTATAAAAACTCTCTTTTTCATTATCATGTTGATTAAAAGTCCTTTTTTTTGTAGTAAACATTAACTTATCTTTAATGGTTTAATAATAATTAGTAAACAAACAGTCTCAATATGATTGAAAAATTTCAAAATTGGTTTCATGAAAACTCTATTACAGAAGTTGAATGTTTAGTTCCAGATCTAGGAGGTATAGCAAGGGGAAAAATTTTACCAACTAATAAATTTTTAAAAGGACTGGAAGATGAAAGTCACAGATTACCGCAGTCAACTTTTATTCAAACAATATCAGGAGATTATGCAACTGAGGACTCTGCCGGTGCTTTACCAAGAAGTGTTTACAATCCAACTGACATTGATGTAATTTTAAAACCAGATTTTAATACAATGAGAGTAGTGCCATGGTACGACGACCCTACTGCACAAATTATCTGCGATGCAATAAATCTTAACGGAGATGATGTTATAAATTCTAGTAGGAATGCTCTAAAAAATATTCTTAAACTTTATAAAAAAGATAAATTAACTCCAATTGTTTCACCAGAGTTAGAATTTTATTTAGTAAAACCTAATGCTGACTCAGATTATCCTCTTGAAGTGCCAGTGGGTCAATCAGGTAGACAAGAAACAGGTAAGCAAGCCTTGGGTATAGATGCTGTTAACGAATTTGATCATCTTTTTGAAGATGTATATAATTATTGTGAAGCACAAAATATTGAAATTGATACTATTAACCATGAATCTGGTTCAGCTCAGATGGAAATTAATTTTCAGCATGGTGATCCTTTAGATCTAGCAGATCAGGTATTTTTATTTAAACGAACTCTAAGACAGTCGGCTTTGAAACATAAACTTCATGCAACATTTATGGCAAAACCTATGGAGAACCAACCAGGTAGTGCAATGCACATACATCAATCGATATATAATGAAAAAAATAAAAATATTTTTTTTAATCAATCATCTAAAATTTCAAAAAAAATGAAAAATTATTTAGGTGGGTTGGAAAAATATACTCCATTATTAATGCCTATATACGCTCCAAATATAAATTCATTTAGAAGATTGTTTGCAACTTGGGGTGCTCCTAAAAATGTTAAATGGGGAATAGGTAATAGAAGTTGTGGTTTTAGAATTCCATCAATTGAGGAGAGGAATATACGTATTGAAAATAGAATTCCTGGATCTGATACAAACCCATATCTTGTTTTTGCAGCTAATTTAGCTTCAGGATATTTAGGAATGAAAAACAATTTAAAACCAAATCCAGAAACTAAAGATAGTGCATTTAAAGATAAAAATTCTAATTTACCTAAAAATATGGATGAATCGTTAACTCTCTTTGAAAATGATGAAGATATAAAATCTATATTTAACGAAAAATTTGTAAGGTCGATTGCTGCGATAAGAAGAGTTGAGTATCAAGCTTATTTATCAGTAATAAGTTCTTGGGAGCGAGAATATTTATTACTTAATGTTTAAATTTTTTATTAAAATAAAAATAAAATAAACCAATTATTATTAAAGCAAACATTAAAATTGCTGATAATGCGTTTACTTCAGGACTCAATCCTAATCTAACTTTAGAAAAAACTACAATTGGCAATGTGTTAGCTCCAGGCCCAGTAGTAAAACTCGCAACAACTAGATCATCTAAAGAAATTGTAAAAGCTAATAACCAACCAGCAATAATAGAAGGCAAAATTATTGGTAAAGTTATCTTATAGAGTACCTTTGTATAATTATAGCCTAGATCCATCGCAGCTTCCTCAATATTTTTGTTAAAGTCAGTTAATCTTGCTTGAATAATAATTGCGACAAATGCAATACAAAAAGTAACGTGCGATATAAAAATAGTTATTTGTCCTCTAGATGATGGAAATCCAATTACATTATTTAAGCTTATAAAAAAAAGTAACATTGAAAGACCTAAAATTAATTCTGGTAAAACCAGAGGTGTTGAAGAAAGAAAAATATAGAATGATTTAAAAGGAATTTTTCTTATTCTTACAAGTGAATATCCAATCATAACTCCTAAAATTGTAGCAAAAGTTGCAGACAAAGCTGCAATTTTAATACTAATAATAAATGCCTCAATTATTTGTTCATTATTAAATAATTCATTGTACCATCTTAAAGAAAATCCTTTCCAAACCATTACTCTCTTATTTTCATTAAATGAGTAAAAAATTAAAACTAAAATTGGGAAATATAAAAAAAATAAACCTAAAAAAATAACTGTACTTTTGATTAAACTAGATTTCAATTTTTTGACTCCAACGAGAATAAAGTATTTGAAAAAAAACAATTGGCAAAACCAAAATAATAATTCCACTAAAAGCTAAGGCACTAGCACCGGGCCAATTTCTATTAACAAAGAATTCCTCCCATAATATTTTTCCATAATACAATCTATCACTACCACCTAACATTTCAGGTATAATAAATTCTCCAACAACAGGTATAAAAACTAATAAAGATCCAGCAACAATTCCTGGAACAGACAAAGGAAGAATAACTTTAAAAAAGGTTTTAATACGATTTAATCCTAAATCTTTTGATGCTTCAATTAAATTTAAGTCAAATTTATTTAAGTATCCATAGAGTGGTAAAATCATCAAAGGTAAATAAGTGTATACAATTCCAATGATAACAGCATATTGATTGTATAATAATTGAAGTGGTTCTGATATTATGCCTAGGTTTAGAAGTATTAAATTTAAGATTCCATTATTCTGTAAAATTATTTTCCATGCATATACTCTTAATAAAAATGATGACCAAAATGGAATAACTACTAAAACTAATAGGATATTTCTTAATCTGATATTTGAAGTCGCAATATAAAAAGCTAATGGGAACCCAATAAGTAAACTAAAAAAAGTAGATATTAGAGCTAGTATCAAAGAGTTTACAAAAGATCCAATGTAGTAATAATCACTAAATATATAAACATAGTTTTCAAATGTAGTATTGATCTTAAATCCATTATCAAAAAGAAAAATATCTTGATAAGGAGGCATCCCCCATTCTGATACCGAAATTGATATTTTAAAAATTATAGCTAATGGTATAAAAAAAAATAGAACAAGCCAAAAATAAGGACTAAAAACAAAATATTTTTCAAATAATTTATTTTTCAATTAATCCTCTAAAACCTTAATTGATTCACTTTCCCAAGTACAAATGACTTTCTCCCCTTTTGGGAAATTATAATTTGAGTTGGAGTTAAAATTCTGATCTAAAACTGAAATTATCATATTTTTAATTTTAATTTCATAACGTGTAAAGCTTCCCAAATATGATTTTTCTAAAATTTCTCCACTAAAGGAATTAAATGAACTTGTTTTCAAATTATTTATTGATTGAATTTTTATTTTCTCTGGTCTTAGTAAAATATTAGTTTTTGTATTTTTTAATTCTTTGTTTAATTTAAAATTTATACCTAAATCATCAGAATAAAAATTTTCATCTTTCTTATAAATCTCAATTATATTTGCAATTCCTATAAAATTGGCAGTATAAAGACTTTTAGGATTTTCATAAATCTCTTCAGGGCTCGAACATTCCAAAATAAGACCATTCTTCATTATTGCCATTCTATCAGATAAGGACATTGCTTCTTCCTGATCATGGGTGACAAAAACAAATGTAATTTTTAGTTTCTTTTGGAGTGTTGTTAACTCTAATTGTGTTTTTGATCTTAGTTTTTTATCTAGTGCCGCAAGAGGCTCATCTAATAATAATAACTTAGGTTTTTTTATTAAGCACCTTCCAAGGGCAACTCGTTGCTGCTCTCCACCTGATAATTGCTTAATTCTTCTATTTAATAAATGTTCAATAGATAAAAGTTCGGCAATATTTCTTACGTTTATTTCAATTTCTTTTTGGGTAAAATTTTCTTTTATTCCAAAAGCTAAATTATTAAATACGTTTAAATGAGGAAATAAAGCATACGATTGAAACATGTAGTTTAATGGCCTATTAAAAGGCTCAAGGTTTGTTATGTCTATTCCATCGAGTATTACACGTCCTGTATCCGGCTTCTCAAATCCACCTAATATTCTTAGTAAGGTAGTTTTGCCTGAACCAGAAGATCCTAAGAGACCAAAAAATTCAGATTTTGATATATTTAAATTAATATTTTCTAAAACTTTGTTATCTCCAAAAGATTTAGAAATATTTTCAATTACAAGAAAATTATTATCCATCTTAAATCAGCACTAATATTAATATATTAGTGCTGAAATGAAGTATATTTTTTAATTTGATTTAAATTTATTAAAATATTTAGTTGATAATTGTGCTTTTTTAGGTGAGTCAGCAGTATCAGCAAATAGCATACTTAAAGTTGCTTCATCTGGATAAATAGCTGGGTCTCCTAAAATTTCTGGATCAACTAGCTCATTAGCTGCTTTGTTTGGGTTAGAATACCAAACATAGTTAGTAATATCTGCAGCAACTTCAGGGCGCAAAATATAATTTATAAACTTATGTGCATTTAAAACATTTTTTGCATCAGCTGGAATTGCCATCATATCAAACCAAATTACTGTTCCTTCTGAAGGTATAGAATACCAAACTGGTTCTATTTCTTCGTAAGCAGCAATAAAAACATCACCTGACCATCCCATAGCTAGACAAATTTCACCATTAGCGAGATCATCAATATATTGAGAGGAATCAAAATACCTAATGAAAGGTCTAATTTCCTGCAACATTGAAAGAGCAGCCTTATAATCATTTTCGTCTTCAGTATTAGGATCTTTACCTACATATTTTAAGGCAATTTCCATTACTTCAGATGGTGCATCTAACATTGCTATACCACAATCCTCATATTTAGAAGCTATAGCTGGGTCAAATAAAACACTCCAACTAGTAACTTCATCTTCATCCACCTTATCAGTATTGTAACCAATGCCAGTTGTGCCGTACATGTAGTTTACTGAATACTGACCGCCTGGATCATGAGCATCTATCTTTGATAAAACTTCAGGATCTAAATTTCCTAAGTTCGATAATTCAGATTTATCAAGTTTTTGAAAAACTCCTGCCTTGATTTGGTTTTCTAAAAAAGAACCAGAAGGCACGACAATATCATAGCCAGACCCACCAGCTAAAAGTTTAGCTTCAAGAACTTCGTTAGAATCAAAAACATCATAAGTTACATCAATGCCAAATTCATTTTCGAAATTTTCAATTGTATCTTCGGCAATATAGTCAGACCAATTGTAAATAAATAATTCTTCTTTAGCCTGAGCTGAAAAAGAAATTAAAACTAATAGAGATATAAAATACTTAAGCATTATTCCCCTCCTAAATAAAAATTACATTAAATAAAATAAATTAAAAATCGAGAATTTTTTTATATAGATCGGGTCTTCTGTCTCTAAAGTTACCCCATAATTTTCTATATTCTCTTGAAATTAACAAATCTAAAGTCGCAGTTATTATTCCCTCATCCTTATCATTCATACGGTTTATTACATTTCCAAGATGATCCAGTATAAAAGAATTACCATAAAAATTTAATTCAATATCTGCTTCGACCTCCTTCCCTATTCTATTCGAGGTTATTATAGGAATTTGATTTGCAGCAGCATGTCCTACCATTGTATTAATCCAATGATCCCTGGAATTTAGTTCAGGCATGTGTGGCTCAGAGCCAATTGCTGATGGATAAAAAATTAAATCTGCTCCTTTCAATGTTAGTATTCTTGCACATTCAGGAAACCACTGATCCCAACAAATTGCACAGCCAACTTTTGCCAGAGGGGTGTCAAAAATCATAAAACCTGTGTTGCCTTTTTCAAAATAATACTTTTCATTATATCCAGGCCCTTCAGGGATGTGAGATTTATTATAAACTTCACTTATTTTACCGAAAGAATCAATCATAACTAGAGAGTTAAAAAACTTATTTTCCTTTTTTTGAAAAAAACTAATTGGTAATGAAATCTTTTTATCTTTACAAATATTAGATAATTTTTCGAACATTGGATGGGAAGGAAAATCAATTGCAAGATCAAAAAATTTATCATTTTTTGTTGAACAAAAATAATAATCTTGAAATAATTCTTGCAGAAGTAAAATATCAACATTCTCATTTGAAGCTTTTTCAACTAAACTAATTGCTTTGTTTAAATTAGCTTCAAAGTCTCCTTTAAAAGCCTTAAATTGTGATGTTGCTACTTTTACCTTCATATTTTTGGTACATTCATTGTTATACAATGAATATTTCCTCCACCATAATTTATATTTTCTGTTTCCAACATTATAATCTCTCTATTTGGGAATAAATTTTCAAAAGTTAATTTTACCTCATTGTCTTCCTTAACATTGAATTTAGGTAAGATAATTTTATTTTTACTGAAATAGAAATTTATATATGAGCTAATAATATTCTTATTATTAATCTTTTTTCTTGTAGGTAAAGGAACTTCAATTAAATCAAATGTCTGATTAGTATCTTTAAAAAATTTAATAAGATCAGATTTGTTTTTTTCTAATATTTCATAATTAGGATCTAATTTGTGAGTTGTAGCAATCAAATATTTATTTTTTCCTATTGGGCATAATAAATTATCTACATGACCATCTGTGTCATCCTCCATTAGTCCATTTTCAAAGAAAAAAATATAATTTAAGTCAAACAATAGCTTTAATTCTTCAATTATATATTCACTATTATGTTTTTGTTTTCTATTTTTATTAAATATTACATTTTTAGTGCTAAATAAATTTTTTTTATCATCATAAGTTATTGCTCCTCCTTCAATGACTAAGTCAGAAGTTATTGTTGGGATATTTAAATAGTTTGAAATAAATTTTGATATTTTATTATCATTTAAATAACCTGGATACTTTCCATAACCATTAAATTCAAAGCTAATTGATTTTAATTTTTTATCTTCGTTATAAAAAATTGGTGCAATATCTCGCATCCAAGAATCATCTAATTTACATTCTACAATATCTATATTTTTATGATCAGTTTTATTTTGAATTTCATTTATGTCTTCTTTATTTGACAAAACAATAACATGCTCAGTTTTTGCAATTTCATTAATTACATTTGCAACTTCATCTCTGGCCTTATTAATAATTTTACCATAAAGATCTTTATTACACGGCCAAGCAATCAAACAATATTGGTGTTCATACCATTCAGGAATTAGTTTCATAAAATTTAAAAATATGTATAATTATTTCATGTCTAAAGATGAAGTAAAATTCACTGAAATGAAACATGGTGATAAAGAGGATTATGAACTTCTTGCAAATTTTGAAGATAAATTTATTGAAGGTACAGCTGATAGAATAGTAAGAGTGCTAGAAAGTTTAGACAATTCTTTAGGTGGCTATAAGGTATCTAGATTAGAACACTCTCTTCAAACTGCATCAAGAGCGTTACGTGAACAAGCTTCTGAAGAAATGGTGGTGGCTTCCTTATTGCATGATATAGGTGATGAAATTGCACCTCTTAATCATTCTGAACTTGCCGCTGCAGTATTAAAACCTTTTGTTTCTGAAAAAACAAGATGGATTGTAGAACAACACGGTTTGTTTCAAGCCTACTACTATAATCATTATTATGGAAAAGATAGAAATCTAAGAGATAAATTCAAAGGTCATGAATTCTTTAAAGATACTATAGATTTTTGTGAAAGATGGGATCAAGCATCATTTGATCCAAATTATGATACAATTCCTTTAAAAGAATTTGTTCCGATGGTTCAGAGAATATTTAATAGAACACCTTATAGAAATTTATAACTATTTTTTTAACTTGTTGATTAGTGTAAGGTTACCTGGATCAAAGTTATTTTTATTTTCTTGAATAAATTTATCTATATCTTTTTGCTTTTCTAATTCTAATTCAGAAACTTTTCTAATATTTAAATCAACATACAAAGAACAAACCTCTGTTGTTGCTGCTCTGTAACCTTCAAGCTTATGTGTCATTTCTAATTTATAAATTAATCTTTTTTTATCCCTATCAAGAAATAACAAATTAATATCTACTTCATCACCCTCTTTCACTTCTTTGTCATAAGTTGTGTGTGACTCTACAGCAAAAGTAGTTTTCTTCTCTGTTTTTGCAGAAGTTTCACCCATATTAAATTTTTGTAAAAGAACTTCCCATCCAGCATCAAAAAGATGAATATAAAATGCCAAATTCATATGACCATTGTAATCAGTCCATTCTTTTTTCACTCTTCCTGAATTTAAATATATCTTCATTGTTTTTCTTTATTAATTCAAAAAATATAGTAGTTTAAAATAATGAATAATGAAGTAATAATTTCGTGTGCTGTAACTGGATCAGGAGATACGGCAGGCAAACATCCTGAATTACCTATAACACCAAAACAAATTGCTGATGCTTCAATTGAAGCTGCCAAAGCGGGTGCAGCAATAGCTCATGTACATGTAAGGGAACCTGATGGCAAACCATCTAGAAATTTAAGTTATTATAAAGAAGTGGCAGATAGAATTCGCTCTTCTGATACTGATGTAGTTTTAAATTTTACAACAGGTATGGGTGGTGATTTTGAAGTTGGAACAGGTAAAGATCCTTTAAATCCCGTGGGAGCAAATACAGATATGATCGATGCATTAAGCAGATTAGAACATGTTGAAGAGTTATTGCCTGAAATTTGTACTTTAGACTGCGGATCACTAAATTTTGGTGACTCAAACATGACATTTATTCATACACCGATACAACTAAGAACTGCAGCAAAAAAAATGCAGGAGCTTGGAGTGAAACCAGAAATGGAAGCTTTTGAAATGGGTCATTTATGGTTTGCTAACCAACTTTATAAAGAAGGTTTAATTGATGGCCCTCCTTTTTATCAAATATGCCTTGGCATACCTTGGGGGTCACCTGCAACAACGAGCGCAATGAAAGCAATGGCTGAAATGGTACCTACTGAAGGTATTTGGTCTGGATTTGGAATAGGAAGATCTCAAATGCCTATGGCTGCACAAGCAGTTATTTTAGGAGGAAATGTTCGTGTGGGACTTGAAGACAATCTTTATTTAAAGAAAGGAGTTTTTGCATCAAATGCACAGTTAGTTGAAAAAGCAAGATGCATTGTTGAAGATATGGGAGCGTCTATTTTATCCCCACAACAGACAAGAGAGAAATTAAAACTAAAAAAACATTTTTAATTTGAAAAATATTGCTGTCATTGGAACTGGTGTTATTGGTACCGGCTGGATACTTAGATTTCTCGCTAATGGTATAAAAGTCAAAGCATTTGATAAAAATTCTCGACAAATAAATTTTCTAAAAGCAGAAATAACAAGAACAAACTTAATTATAAAAAAATTATATAATACAAAAATCAATTTCAAAAATTTGGAAATCGTAGACAATATTGATGAAGCAGTAAAAAATGCAGATTTAATTCAGGAAAATGTCCCTGAACGATTATCTTTAAAAAAAGATGTTATAAAAAATATAAGTAAATATTCACCCACAAATGCAATAATTGCTTCAAGTTCATCTGGTTTACTTCCATCAGATTTACAATCGAAATGTATTAATCCTAAAAGATTAATTGTAGCTCATCCATTTAACCCTGTGTATATTCTCCCGTTGGTTGAAATTGTAAAAGGTAAAAAAACTACAAATTTATATCTTAATAAAGCAAAAAAATTTTATCAAAAAATTAAAATGAAAACATTATTTGTAGAAAAAGAATTGCCAGGTTTTTTATCTGATAGATTGCAAGAAGCTTTGTGGAGAGAGGGTTTGCATATTGTAAACGATGGATATGCTTCAACAAAAGATTTAGATGAAGCGATTACTTATGGTCCTGGTATGAGATGGGCTCTAATGGGAACTTTTCTTACATTTCATCTAGCTGGAGGAGAAATGGGTATGAAACACATGTTAGATCAATTTGGACCGGCATTGAAACTTCCATGGACTAAACTCAAATCTCCAAAATTATCAAAAAAACTTAAAGAAAAAATCATTAAAGGAACAAAACAACAATCAAATAATCATTCTATTAAAGATTTAAGTAACATAAGAGATAATTTTTTAATAGATTTGCTAGAATTAAAGAAAAAATATAAATTATAATTATGACAATAATATCAAAATATGTAGCTTTAAAAAATTACATACCAACTGGGCTGCCTAAAGAAGATGATTTTGAAATTAAATCTAAAACTTTAGAATTAGATGAAACAAATAATATTCATGTTCTTAATTCGTGGATATCAGTTGATCCGTATATGAGAGCAAGAATGACAGAACGTAAAAATTATAAGCCACCCTTTTTACTAGGTGAGGAAATGGAAGGTTATGCGATTGGGTCAGTCCAAGAATCAAAAGATTCACAATTTAAAGAAGGAGATATTGTTTTCAGTAATTTTGGAATGAGAGATAACTTTATTTGCAAAGGCGGTGATTTAAAAAAAATAAAAAATTCCAATCTTCCATTGCAAACTTATCTAGGACCTTTAGGAATGACAGGTCAAACAGCATATATTGGTCTTTTTAATCATGGGAATATACAAAGAGGGCAAAGTATTCTTGTATCTTCAGCAGGTGGAAGTGTTGGATCAACAGTTTGTCAAATTGCAAAAAATTTAGGATGTAAAGTTTATGCTAGTACAGGATCAGATGAAAAAGTTGATTGGTTAAAAAATGAATTAAATGTTGATGTGGCATTTAATTATAAAAAAATTGATAACCTTGTTCTTCACTTAAAAGAAATTTGTCCTGAAGGATTTGACTTATACTTTGATAATGTTGGAGGTGATTTTTTAGAGTCTGCAATTTTTCGAATGAAAAATTTTGGAAGAATTATTATTTGTGGAAGAATATCTCAAATGAATTCAACTTCTGTTCCTGCTGGACTAAAAAATATGGCTCACGTATTAGTAAAAAGATTAACAATAAAAGGTTTTTTAATTTTTGATCATGAAAATGATAATGAGCCTTTTGAAACTGATATGCGAAATTGGATTTCAGAAGGAAAAATAAAATTTAAAGAAACAATCTATGAAAATATAGAAAATGCTCCTAAAGCATTTATAGATCTACTTAATGGTAAAAATTTAGGGAAAATGTTAGTTAAAATTTAACTAAATTGTAACGTAGGGAGACGTCCCTCGATATTTTATATCTAATTTGAGTTCTTTATCAATTGGAGGAAAAGCTCTTTGCTGACATTCTACTCTAGGGCATATCCTACACGAAACTCCAATTGGCATTTGTAATTTTTTATTATTTAGATCAATTCCTTCAGAATAAATTAGATCTTTAGCGTATTTCATATCACAACCTAAACCAATCGAAACAAAACTTTTAGGCATTCCATGTTTTTCAATTCCTTTCTCAAAAGCTCTTGCTATACAAAAATATACTCGTCCATCAGGCATTTTAGAAATTTGAGGATGAATTTTTCCAGGATTTAAAAATGCAGTATACACATTCCATCTAGGACAAGAACCTCCATGTCTTGGTATATGAATACCAGATAAAGAAAATCGCTTTGACACATTTCCAGCAATATCTGTTTTTAAAAAATGAAATGGCACTCCTTCGTTTCCAAGTCTTTGAAGATTTGTTAATCTATGTGTAACTTGTTCAAAACTACAAGCATAATGATGCATCAAAATTTCCACATCATATTTATGCAATTTAGCACTCTTTAAAAAATCGTTATAAGGCATCATAAAAGCAGCAGCATAATAATTTAGTAAAGATAGTTTAAGCAAAGGTTCTACTTCTTCTGACTCAACATTATTATCTTTAATAACTTTATTGATTACATCATTAGCTTCTAAGTAAGCAACTTGTGATGCTAAATGAAAATTTCTTGATGTATAAGTTAACATTTCAGAAAGATAAAAAATCTTGGATTTTTCATCAAATCTTTTAACTATTTTTTCGTCTTCGTTTATGGTTACAATTTTAACCTCAATTCCATGTTTTTCTTTGAGATAAAGTGATAATTTAGATCCAGAACCAATGTTAGGTCCAGTTTCAAGACCTATTTCTTTTCTTAGATTTTCAGAACTTACTTCTAAATCATGAAAGTAATTTTTATTTTCTTGAAGAATATCTGAAACGATTTCTACAGGTAGTCTTGTTGGTTTTTCAATTTGATTTGCATTGACATCCATCGTTTCAAGTCGATTTTGCATATCTTCTTTAAAACTTTTAAAAGAATCATTTATTGTCAGTAATGCTTTAGCTATGTTAGGATTTGAACCAATAAAGTCACTTGTGTCGTGATTGGTTATCTTTAAATCATCAAAAATCTCATTGCTTAAAACATCCATTACGTCTGAAAGAAGTCGTTTGCTAGATTCTGTTGAGAAGTCTTTAATTGATAAATCTAATTTATCAGCTGCTTTAATTAGTAAGGAAAGTGGTATTTTTCTTTTTCCACTTTCAATTAAATTTAAATAACTAGGAGATATGCCAATAGTTTTTGATAATTCAGCTTGTGAAAAACCTTTACTTATCCTTTGTTTTTTTAACCTTGGGCCAAAATTTATGTCAGATTCAATATTCATTTACAAAATTTACAAAAATAATAAATTCAAAGTAATTTTCTTTACATTAAAACTAAGAAAAACTCTAGTTTTTTTTTATTTTATTATGTATTTGTAAAATCTGTAAATATGAACAGTAAATTAACAGAAAATATTAATAACGAAAAAGAAAGCCTAGAGCAGAGTTCTATTGAGAAGAAGGTTCTTGAAGGATCTATAGACTCAAATTATGACCTTAATCTTGCTGATGGTATCGAAGCATACTACAGCGAAAGATACGGATGGACTCTTAGAAGAAAAACTATCTAATTATATTAGATTTTAGATCTCTAACTAACACTTCTCTTTATTTGGTCGTAAGCTTTTTCAGCAATCATAATAGTTGTTGCATTTAAGTTAGCACTAACAATGTCTGGCATTACAGAAGCATCAATAACTCTTAAATTTTGAATTCCATGAACCCTTAGTTCTTGGTCTACAACTGAAGTTTTGTCCTCACCCATTTTATTTGTGCATGACGGATGATACGCAGATTCAGCTGTATTTTTAATAACTTCATCTAATTCATTTTGATTAGATACATTCTTCCCAGGCCTAATTTCTGTGCCAACATATTCTTTAAGTGCTTTTTGAGACAAAATTTTTTTAGCAATTCCTACACCTTCTCTCATTTGTTTTAAATCGTCTTCATGCTTAAGATAATTAAATTGTATTTTAGGATCATCTTTATAGTTATTTGTTTTAATTTTAACAAACCCCCTACTTTTTGGTCTATTTGGACAAACATGAAATTGAAAAGCTTCAAAATTAGGATTTTCTAAACCATGATTAATAACTAAGTAGGGAAAAAAATGAAATTGTAAGTTTGGGTGATTATATGATATTATTTTTACCATTGAAACAAGTAGTAAAAGTAATTCATTAAACCTTTCTCATGCAGTTACTATTTTAAGTCATAAATTATTTGAATTGAATAATTTTAAAATTAGTAAATCAAATTCAATTGAAAAAGATAATATTAGTAAATATCAATTATCTAAATTCTTAAATTATGTGATTGAGAAACTTGAAAATAAAAAATTTTTTACTCCAAGTGAAAAAAAAGAAAGTATGAAAAATAATATTTATAGTATTTTCACAAAAATCCCTCTCACAAAGAAAGAATTGCAGACTTTATGGGGAATTACTAAAAAACTTAATAAATAAGCCAAAAATTGAGTATATTAAATTTGACATAGTACTTTAAATCACTATATACCCCTCATATTAATGACAAAAAGACATAACGCTAAATATAAAATTGATAGAAGGTTAGGTGTTAACCTGTGGGGAAGACCTAAAAGCCCTTTTAATAGAAGAAACTCAAAGCCTGGTCAACACGGAGTCCAGGGACAAAGAAAAAAACTATCAGATTATGGAAATCAGTTATTTGCTAAGCAAAAACTTAAATTTTATTACGGTGATTTAACTGAAAGACAATTTAGGAATATTTTTAAAAAAGCTTCAAATATTAAAGGTGATACAAGTCAGATTTTAATTGAACTTTTAGAAAGAAGATTGGATGCTACAGTATATCGAATGAAATTTGTTCCCACAATTTTTTCTGCAAGACAATTAGTTAATCATGGTCATGTAAAGGTCAATGGGAAAAGAGTTAATATTCCTTCTTATAGTGTTAGCGATGGAGATGAAATCTCAATAAGAGATAAAAGTAAAGAAATTAACTTAATTGTAGAATCAGTTAGTTCTCAAGAAAGAGAAATTCCAGAATACTTAGAAGTTGATGTAAAAGAGTTAAAAGGTCGTTTTTTAAGAGCACCTCTAATTCATGACGTTCCTTATCCTGTAACTATGGAACCTAATTTAGTTATTGAGTATTATTCAAGATAATTTCTTTTTTATAACTATCATAAATATAAATTATTATTGCTACCCAAATAATTATAAAAGATACAAGCTTAATTTGTAAAATTTCTTCATTAAGAATGAATACTGAAGTTATAAAATGAAATGTTGGTGCTAAGTAAAACAAAACACCTGCAAGACCTAATTGAATAAATTTTAAACCCAAATTAAAAAAAAATAATGGAAAAATCGTTACAGCTCCTGTTAAAATTAAAAATAATGATGTCTTCAAATCAATACTAAAGATACTATTTTCATTTTGCCAAAATAAATAAACTAAATATGGGATAGATATTAAAGATATTATGAAAGTCTCATAAAGTAAACCAATTGAAGGATTAACATTAACTTGTTTTCTTAATAATCCATATATTGCCCATGAGGTTCCAATCCAAATTATTAGGAATGGAAATTGATTTAAATTAATAAATAAGAATAATATACCTAATAACATAAGACATACAGATGCAAATTTAGGCTTAGTTATTTTCTCATTTAAAAAAAAATAACCAAGAACAATACTTATCATTGGAGTAATAAAGTAGCCCATTGATGCATCCTGAACCCTTTCTTGTCCTACAGAATAAATAAAACCTGCCCAGTTACCTGCAATAAGAAAAGCTGTGATTGTTAAAAGAAAAAGTTTTTTTTTAAATTTAAATATTTCTATAAAATCATTTATATTTGAAATTAAAATTAATATTAAAAATAAAAAAATAAATGACCAGAAACCCCTATGTGCTACAACTTCAATAGTCTCAACGTGATTTAATTCATTAAAAAAAAGGGGTTGTGGAAGACCCCAAAAAATTGCTGCAATACATGAAAATATTACACCTTTAGAAAATTTATTATTTAGCAAACTAGGACGGATTTACGTCTATTCCATTTGTATTGAATAATTCTAATAATTCACCACTTTCAAACATTTCAGTTATGATATCACACCCACCTATAAATTCTTTCTTAACATAAAGTTGTGGTATGGTTGGCCAATTAGAATATATTTTAATACCTTCTCTCATTTCATCACTCTCTAATACATTCACACTTTCAAATTTAACACCTACTTTATTTAATATTTCAACTACTCTTGCAGAAAATCCACACATTGGAAATACAGGCGTCCCCTTCATGAAAAGCATTACATCATTAGAGTTAATTTCATTTTCTATATTTTGAGATACATGGTCGTTATTATTCATTATTACTCCGATACAGTTTTTAGCTTTAGTGCGTGCAAATCACTACCCATTTTACCATTAAAAGCATCATAAACCATCTTATGTTGTTCTACTCTTGTTTTTCCAGTAAAAAATTTTGATTTTACTGTAGCACTGTAATGATCACCATCTCCTTTAAGATCTTCAATTTTAACAGTTGCATCTGGTATAGCTTCTTTAATATATTGTTCTATTTGTTCAACCGTCATTGGCATATGTATTAAATAGTTCAGTTATTAAAAAAAATAAAGACTATTTAATTTTATTTTTAAAAATCCAATCTATTTTCTTTAGATCATTATCATCTTTAATGATTTTTTCGATTTCTTTTGAATTTAATATTTTATTTAATTCTTTATTTTTTTGAAAAACTTGGGAAAAATTCTTATTATTATTCCATGTTTCCATGGCACTTTCTTGTACAATTTTATAAGCTTGTTGTCTTTTCAGTCCACTTTCAATTAATTTTAACATAATATTGTGAGTTCTATGCAAACCTCCAAGCATATTCATATTTTTTAACATATTTTTTGGATAGACTTTTAAATTCTTTATAATGACATTTAAACGACTTAGTGCAAAATCAGTTGCAATTGTAATATCTGGTGCCATTATTCTTTCAACACTAGAATGACTTATATCTCTCTCATGCCAAAGCACAACATTTTCTAGTGAAGGTATTACACCACTTCTAATATAACGCGATATACCTGTTAAATTCTCGCTTAATACTGGATTACGTTTATGAGGCATTGCAGATGAACCTTTTTGCTTAGAAGAAAAACTTTCTTCAACTTCTAATACCTCTGTTTTTTGTAAATTTCGAATTTCCACAGCAAATCTCTCAATAGAAGATGCTAAAATTCCTAATACTGAGAAAAAATATGCATGCCTATCTCTTGGTATTACTTGAGTTGATATATCTTCAGAATTTAGTTTAAGTTTTTTTGCTACATAATCTTGAACTCGTGGGTCTATAGAATTAAAAGTTCCAACAGGTCCAGAAATAGCACAAACAGATACTTCGTTGATTGCCTTATCAAGTCTTTCTAAATTTCTTTTAAATTCAAAATAAAAGGAAGATAATTTTAATCCAAAAGTAATAGGTTCAGCATGTATTCCATGACTTCTTCCAATCATTAATGTGTCTTTATATTTTTTTGATTTGATTTTTAGACTTTGAATACACTCTACTAAACTTTTTCTTATTATTTCAGAGGTTTGCTTAAGTTGTACAGAAAATGAAGTATCAATAATATCACTGGAAGTTACACCAAAATGAAAGTACTTTGACGAGTCGCCAATATATTTGCTTACATTATTAATATAAGCAACAACATCATGTTTTGTTTCCTTTTCAATTTTTTCTATTTCTCTAACATTGAATTTTGCTTTATTTCTTATTTCTTTTGCAGCTTTTTTTGGAATAACGCCGAGCATCGCTTGTTTTTCTGCAATCAAACACTCAATTTCTGTCCAAATTGTAAATTTATTTTCTAATGACCAAATCTTTTCAATTTTAGGTCTATTATATCTAGGTATCATTTTATTTACTTATACATCCTTTATTGGGAAAGCTGTATTATTTTTAGATAATGTAAATATTTCATTTCCTTCTTCTGTTATTCCAATAGTATGCTCGAATTGAGCAGATAAAGATTTATCTTTTGTTACAGCTGTCCATCCATCATTAAGTATTTTTGTTTGCCATCCACCTAAATTAATCATTGGTTCAATTGTTAAAAACATACCAGGCTCTAACATAGGTCCTTCACCTGGTTCTCCAAAGTGTAAAACACTAGGTGGAGTATGAAATTCCTTTCCAATTCCATGACCACAAAAATCTCTTACTACAGAATAACCTTTTCCTTCAGCAAGTTTCTGAATTTTATTTCCAATATCACCAATATGCTTACCTGGTTTAGCTTCACTAATACCAATTAATAAAGATTCATAAGTTATTTTTAAAAATTTATAATTTTTTTTATTTGTCTTGCCTGCTACAAACATTCTGGAGCTATCACCATGCCAACCATTTAGAATAACTGTTACATCTACATTTACTATATCACCATCAGATAGAATTTTTCTTTCAGAAGGAATTCCATGACAAACAACATGATTTACAGATGTACAAACTGATTTTGGGAAACCTTTATAATTTAAAGGAGCAGGTATTGCTTTATTTTGAATAATTTGATCATGACATATGTCATTTATTTCTTGAGTACTTATTCCTGGAACAATCTTTTCACTTAAAGAATCTAGAACATCAGCAGCTAAAGAACCAGCCTCCCTCATGCCCTCAAAATCTTTTTTCGTATGTATTGGGATATTGTTGTTTCTCATTTAAAAAATAATTACTTACAACTAATAAATAATATATAGAAAATATCAATTAATCATATGAGTTCTTTTACTGCAGGAGTTATTGTTATTGGTGATGAAATACTTTCTGGCAGGACTCAAGATACAAACTCAAATTATATTGCAAAAAAATTATTAAAAGCTGGTATTAAGTTAGAAGAAGTTATTGTTATTCAGGATGAGAAAAAAACAATAATAGAAAATGTTTTAAAATATAGCTCAAAATATTCTTATGTTTTTACTACTGGAGGAATTGGACCAACTCATGATGATATAACTTCAGAAAGTATATCTGAAGCTTTTAATTTACAATATGAAACAAATAAAATGGCATTTGAAATTCTTGAAAATTATTATCCAAAGGGTGAATTTAATGAAAGTAGGCAAAGAATGGCCAAAATGCCATTTGGTTCAGAGCTTATTTTAAATCCAATGACTGCTGCACCAGGATTTATTGTAAAAAATATTTATGTTTTACCAGGTGTGCCAGAAATAATGCAAGTTATGTTTGAGGAATTATTAAAAAAAATTAAAAAAGGTAACCCAAAACTTGTTACAACAATTAATACTAATTTATACGAAAGTAAAATTGCAAAAAATTTGAAAAATATTCAAAACAATTATACAAATGCATCAATCGGTAGTTACCCATATTTTAATCTTGCAGCTAAAACAGGTGGTGTTAACATAGTTGTTTCATCATGGGATATGAAATCTATCCAACCAATAGTTGATGATATAACCAAGATGATTGAATTAAATGGTGGAAAAAGTTCTATAGTTTGATATTAGTCCAAAATTAGGCCTCGTGGTGGAATGGTAGACACAAAGGACTTAAAATCCTTGCCCTTTTGGGAGTGCCGGTTCAAGTCCGGCCGAGGCTACCAATCTCTAAATTATGTTTGCTTTTATTACCATTGGGACAAATAATTTAAAAAAATCATCTGCATTTTATAATAAAATTTTAAAACCTCTAAAAATTAAAAAAGTTTTATCTCATAATCGATATTATGGTTATGCTAAAAAAGAAACTCCTAAAAAAATAGAATTATACTTGATTAGACCTCATAACAAAAAAAAAGCAACCGTAGGAAATGGTACAATGATTACTTTTAAAGCTAATTCTAGAAAAACTGTTAATGAATTTTATAAAATTGGAATTAGTCTTGGAGCAAAAGATGAAGGAATGCCTGGGCCCAGACATGGTAAAGATTATTATGCATATTTAAGGGATTTAGATGGCAATAAGATTTGTATTTTTAAAAAAATTTGATCTTAAAAATTAAATTGTTCATTCAAAATTTTATCTTCAATAGAGTGTTTACTATCGAACAATACAGTGCATTTATTTTCTTCTGAAGATACAATATTGACTCTGCTAATATCTCTAAACTCAACATTGTCTGCAGTTACGCTAGATGAGCGTTCATCATTATTTAATACTTCGAAATCAATTTTACTAATTTCAGATAACAGAGCACCTCTCCATCTCCTTGGTCTAAAGGCACTGATTGGAGTTAATGCAAGTATATTTGAGTCTAAAGGTAGAATACTACCATGTGCGGATAGATTATAAGCTGTACTTCCAGCTGATGTAGATAACAAAACGCCATCACATATCAATTCTTCCATTTTTACTTTCTCATTTATTTTGATTTTAATTTTTGATGCCAAATGAGTCTGCCTCATAAGAGAAACTTCATTATATGCATAAGCCTCAAAGATTTCATTATTAACACTTTGTGCAGTCATTTTTAATGGTTTAAAAGTAGATTTTTTTGCATTGGTAATCATGTCATTTAAATTTTCATTACTAAGATTATTCATTAAAAAGCCAATTGAACCAAAGTTTATTCCAAAAAATGGTTTGTTTAGTTTATTAAAATTATGAAGTGATTTTAAAAGTAATCCATCTCCTCCAATTGGAATAATGTAATCGGCATCTTCCACAGAATTTTGTCCAAATAATTTTATTAGTTTTTTTTCTGTATTTTTTGCCTCAGTATTTTTTGATGATAAAAAATGAAATTTCATTATCCACCTGTTACGTTCATATGTCTTTTCATATATTTATTAATTTTTTCTCCAATCATAAAATCATGTTGTTTTGGTTTAATATTAAGAGCAAACTTAATTTTTTCTTTTATATAATCATCACTATAATCTTTTCTCATTATTTCTCTAAAATCAACAAAGTCATTCTGACCAAGGCACATGAAAAGTTTACCAGTGCTCGATATTCTTACTCTATTGCAAGAGGCACAAAAATTATTTGTTAAAGGACTTATAAACCCAATTTTATTAGAAACTAAATCACTAGTATAAAATCTTGCTGGACCTCCAGTACTATAATCAATTTTAGAAAAATTATATATTTTGTCTAGTTTTGAAAAAGTATCAGATAATGAGATAAACTGATATTCTCTTGATATATCTGTTTCTTCCATTGGCATTACTTCGATAAATGTAAGATCAATTTTTTTATTACTAGTCCAATTTATTAATTCTTCAATTTCATTTTCATTAAAATCTTTAATTACTACAGTATTAATTTTAATTTTTATATTGTTATCAAGTGCTTCATTAATTCCATCAAAAACTTTTTCAATATTTCCAAATCTTGTTATTTTATTATATTTTTCAGGATTAATTGTATCTAGAGAAACATTAATCCTATTAATACCATTTAGCTTCAGTAATTTTGCATATTTTTTTAATAATGTACCATTTGTTGTCAGTGTTATTTCCTTTAGATTTGTTTTTTCTTTTTTTGTATTAAGTTTTTTAATTAATTTTATAATATCATTTCTTACCAAAGGCTCACCTCCAGTTAATCTAATTTTTTCAACTCCGAGTTCTATAAAGTTATCACATAATCTTTCAATTTCTTCTAAAGTGAGTATGTCTTTTCGAGGGAGAAATTGCATTTTTTCTTTCATACAATAAACACATCTCAGATCACATCTATCTGTGACAGATACTCTTAGATAATTTACTTTTCTTAAATATTGATCAATTAGTTGCATTTATATTAATTATTTTTAATTCAACTTCTCTAGGGTTAATAGTTTTTTTTCCAACATTTTCAAAATTAATTGTAACGATATTATTAATACATGATTGTACTTGACCAATTCCCCATTCTTTTTCTTTACTGACATTTACAACAAATGTACCTGGTGTAAGATCACCTATATAAAAATCTGACATTTAAAAAAAATTAACTAATTCTTTTTTCTGCTTTTTCGTGCATTTCTTGAGCTTCTAAACTCAATGTTGCAACTGGTCTTGCTTCTAATCTTTTGATACTAATTGGATCACCTGTTTCATCGCAATAACCATATGAACCATCTTCAATTCTTTGAAGGGCGGCATCAATTTTATTAATTAGCTTTCTTTCTCTATCTCTAGTTCTAAGTTCGAAAGATCTATCTATTTCTTCAGATGCTCTATCAGTTATGTCGGGTTTTGCTTCATTCTCATTCTGAAGATTATTTAAAGTTTGAGATGACTCCTTGAGTAAATCTTTTTTCCAACTTACTAATTTTTGCCTAAAATATTCTTTCATTTTGGCATTCATGAATTTTTCTTTCTGAGTTGGTTTGTAATTTTTGGGTAATTTAGTCATAATTTTAAAACGTTGCTGATTTATCAAATGATTTTATTTATTCAAGATATAATGAAATTTTATTATTTAAAAATAATTATTATTTATCAATAAGTTAATTAATTTTTTATAAAAGAACAAAAATAGAACTTTTAAAAATAGAACAAAACGTGTACAAGTAAACATGATTTGCAAGAATCTTAATAAAAACATAGGAAATTAATGGAGAAATGTAATGTCTCAAGCTAAATTAAAAGTAGTAAATAACGAAAATTCAATGGATAAAGAAAACAGAAGTAAATCTCTAGAAGCCGCTGTAAGCCTAATAGAGAAAAATTATGGAAAAGGCTCAATAATGAAATTGGGTTCTAAAACAAACGTAGATATTGAAGCAATATCTACAGGTTCATTAGGACTTGATATAGCTCTTGGTATTGGAGGAGTTCCAAAGGGTAGAATTATTGAAATTTATGGACCTGAAAGTTCTGGTAAAACTACTTTAGCTACTCATATTGTTGCAGAGTCACAAAAACAAGGCGGTAATTGCGCATTTATAGATGCAGAGCATGCTTTAGACCCAGCATATGCAAAGAAATTAGGTGTAAATTTGGAAGAATTATTAATTTCTCAGCCTGATACAGGAGAACAGGGTTTAGAAATTGCTGATTCTTTGATTAAATCTGGAGGTATTGATGTGCTAATTATTGATTCAGTTGCGGCACTTGTCCCAAGAGCTGAATTAGAAGGCGATATGGGAGATTCATTACCTGGTTTGCAAGCAAGATTAATGAGTCAGGCCTTAAGAAAACTCACAAGTTCTATCGCTCAATCAAACACTCTAGTTGTATTCATAAATCAACTTAGAATGAAAATTGGCGTTATGTTTGGTAGTCCTGAGACAACTACAGGCGGTAATGCTTTAAAATTTTATTCTTCAGTAAGAATGGACATTAGAAGAATTGGAGCAATTAAAGATAAAGATGAAATCATTGGAAATCAAACTAGAGTAAAGATAGTTAAAAATAAAGTTGCCCCTCCATTCAAAGTTGTTGAATTTGATATAATGTACGGAGAGGGTATATCTAAATTAGGCGAATTAGTTGATTTAGGTGTTAAAGCAGAAATTATTGATAAATCTGGATCATGGTTTGCATACAAAAATACTAAAATAGGACAAGGTAGAGAAAACGTTAAAAACTTTCTTAACGACAATCCAACTATAGCTAAAGAAATTGAAAATCAAATTCTCCAAAATGCTGGAATAGTTGAAAAAGCTATGATGGAAGGAAAAGTAGAGAATAAAGAAAAAGAAAAAGAAAAAGAAGCTGAAGAAATAAAAGAATAGTAAATATTATTTTTGTTTAGCGCCTATTTCAAAATAGGCGCTTTTTTATTTAGACAATAAGGTTTTCAAGTTATAATACCTTTTCATGAATTCAAATCAGATTAGGTCAACATTTCTCAATTATTTTAAAAAAAATGGACATGAGGTTATTCATTCTAGCTCTCTAGTGCCAGATAATGATCCTACTCTAATGTTTGCTAACTCTGGAATGGTACAATTTAAAAATATTTTTACAGGTAAAGAGACAAGAGAATATAATAGAGCAACTACTGCTCAGAAATGTGTAAGAGCAGGCGGAAAGCACAATGATTTAGAAAATGTAGGATACACGACAAGACACCATACTTTTTTTGAAATGTTAGGAAATTTCTCTTTTGGAGATTATTTTAAAGAGTTGGCCATAGAACTAGCATGGAATCTAATTACTAAAGAATATGCAATAAATAAAGATAGATTATTAGTAACTGTTTATTCTGATGATCAGGAAGCTTTTGATTTATGGAAAAAAATAGCTGGTTTGTCTGAAAATAAAATAATTAAAATAAGTACTTCTGATAATTTTTGGTCAATGGGTGAAACTGGTCCCTGCGGTCCATGTTCTGAAATATTTTATGATCATGGTGATAAATACGAAGGAGGTCCTCCAGGTTCTCCAAACGAAGATGGTGATAGATTTATAGAAATATGGAATTTAGTATTTATGCAATATGAGCAAATATCTAAATCTGAGAGAATAAACCTACCAAAACCCTCCATAGATACTGGAATGGGATTAGAGAGAATGACAGCTCTTCTAGATGGTTCTAATGATAATTATTCAACAGATTTATTTCAACCAATTATAAATGAATCAACAAAACTATGTGGTGATGAAAGTTCAATAACAAATCCTAGCCACAGAGTAATTGCAGATCACTTAAAATCTTCCTCTTTTTTAATTGCTGATGGAGTAACGCCTTCAAATGAAGGTAGAGGATACGTCTTGCGAAGAATAATGAGAAGGGGAATGCGACACGCTCATTCTTTAGGTAATAAAGAGCCTGTATTTCATAAGCTATTTCCTATTTTTTTAGATGGAATTAAAAATTCATATCCTGAATTAGATAGAGCAAAAGATCTGATCACTAATACATTAATGAATGAAGAAACTAAATTCAAGGAAACTGTTGAAAAAGGAATTAAAATTTTAGATGAGGAAATTTCTAACTCAACAAATATATTTAATGGAGAAGTAGCATTTAAATTATACGACACCTATGGATTTCCTTTAGATTTAACACAAGATTATTTGAAAAGTAAAAATATTGAAGTCGATATAAAAACATTTGAACAAAAAATGTTAGATCAAAAGGAAAGAGCAAGACAAAGTTGGAAAGGTACAGGAGACATCGAGGATGAAGGCATTTGGTTTGAAATAACTTCTAAAATAGATCCAACAGAATTTTTAGGATATTCTGATATGGAAGCTGATTGTAAAATAATTTCAATCATATCAGAAAGTAAGTCAGTAGATAAAATTAAAAAAGATCAAGAAGCAATTATAATATTAAATCAAACACCTTTTTATGGAGAAAGTGGTGGTCAGGTGGGAGATCATGGTTTTTTTGAAAATGATAGCTTTAAGTTTGAAGTTATGAATACTACAAAAATATTTGGAAACTATTTTCTTCACAAAGGTAAAGTAATTAGTGGTGAATGTGAAATTGAAGATACTATTAAAGCAAGAATTAATACATTGAATAGAGATTTTATTAAATATAATCATTCTTCAACTCATTTATTACATGCTGCTCTTAGAAAAATACTTGGCAAACATGTCACGCAGAAGGGCTCACTTGTAAATTCAGAAAAACTTAGATTTGATTTTAGTCACAATAATCCAATTGAAAAAGATCAACTCATGAATATTGAAGAAATTGTAAATGATCAAATTCAAAAAAATGGAATTGTTGAAATTAAAATTGTGGATCAAAAAAAAGCTATTGAAGAAGGTGCGATGGCATTGTTTGGAGAAAAATATAGCGATGAAGTAAGAGTAGTAACAATGGGTCAAGAAAATGAATCATTCTTTTCAAAAGAATTATGCGGAGGAACTCATGTAGTTAAATTAGGGGAAATAAGTAAATTTAAAATAACTAATCAATCTAGTGTTGCGTCTGGAATAAGAAGAATAGAGGCTGTATCTAATGTTGCAGTGGACAAATATATTAAAGAAATAGAAAGAAATTTATTAGAAAAAAATAAAAACCAAGATAATCAAATTGAAGATTTAAAGAATAAAATTAAAAAGATTAATGCTGATTATAATTTTAAAAATCAATCTGAAGACAAAGGTTTGTTAATTAAAGAATTAATTCAGATACACGAAAAATTAAAACAAAATATGTCTATATCAAAAAATATTGATAATATTGTTGTAAAAAAAATCAAAGAATTAAATTTCATATACTTGATTGCTGAAGACTACCCTAATAAATCTTTGAAAACATTTATTGATGAGCAAAAAAAACAATATAACAAAAATAGTGTTTCGTTAATAATTTCAAATAATAATAACAAACTATCTATAGTGCTAGGAGTTACTGAAGATATTACAGACCTTTTTGATGCTTCAAAAGAAATAAGAGAAATTTCGATTATTCTAGGTGGCAAGGGTGGGGGTGGTAGAAAAGATCTTGCTCAAGGAGGAGGATCAGATGTTAGTCAAATTAATGAAAGTATAAAATACGTAGAAGATAAATTAAACTCTATTAGTTAATTTGAAAATTGTTTTTTATTGCGCTTAAAAAATCTTGAGTGTTTAACCATTTCTGATCTTTGTTAATTAATACTGCCAGATCTTTTGTCATTTCACCACTTTCTACAGTTTTGATACACGTTTCTTCTAATTTTTTAGCAAAATTTATTAATTCATTATTACCATCAAATTCTCCTCTAAAACTTAAACCTCTTGTCCAAGCAAAGATTGATGCAATAGGATTAGTTGAAGTTTCTATACCTTTCTGATGATTTCTATAATGTCTTGTAACAGTTCCATGTGCTGCTTCAGCTTCTACTGTTTTACCATCTGGGGTCATTAACACACTTGTCATTAAACCTAGTGATCCAAATCCTTGAGCAACAGAATCTGATTGAACATCTCCATCATAATTTTTACAAGCCCAAATAAAATTACCTTCCCATTTTAAAGATGAGGCAACCATATCATCGATTAATCTATGGTCATAAACTATGTCTTTTTCTTTAAACTTATTTTTAAATTCAGTATCAAATACATCCTGAAATAAATCTTTAAATCTTCCATCGTAGACTTTTAAAATAGTATTTTTAGTAGAAAGGTAAACTGGCCAACCAAGGTTAAGTCCATAATTAAAACAAGCTCTAGCAAAGTCTTTAATTGAATTATCTAAATTATACATTGATAGGGCCACACCAGGTTTTTCAAATTCATATACATCTTTTGTAAATCCTTCAGATCCATCTTTAGGTTCAAAAACCATTTTAAGAGTTCCTGGTTTATTAATTAATGTGTCAGTCGCTCTATATTGATCACCAAAGGCATGTCTAGCAACTACAATTGGATGATTCCAGTTTGTAATTATTCTTGGAACATTTTTGCATATAATTGGCTGTCTAAATATTGTTCCTCCCAGTATATTTCTTATTGTTCCATTGGGAGAACGCCACATTTGTTTTAATTTGAATTCCTCTACTCGATTTTCATCAGGAGTAATTGTTGCACATTTTATTCCTACACCATATTTTTTCACCGCCTCGGCAGCATCTATTGTGATTTGATCATTTGTCTCATCTCTTTTAATCACTCCAAGATCAAAATATTTGATATCTATATCAATATAGGGCAAAATTAATTGTTCTTTGATGTACTCCCAGATGATTCTGGTCATTTCATCTCCATCCATTTCAACTACAGGGTTTTTAACTTTTATTTTTGCCATTTAATTAATATATTTTTTAATTGATCAACCGTATCTATAATGTGAAAACTGTTTTGTAAATTTTTATTTGAAAAATTTTCATCTTCAAAAAATTTAAATTGCTGAAATAGATTATCCCAGAAATTATTTTTATTAAAAAATATTATTGGCTTATTATGAATCCCCATTACTTTCCAAGATACAACTTCTACTATTTCTTCTAAAGTACCTGTTCCTCCAGGTAATGCTAAATACGCATCACCTAACTCAAATAGTAACTTTTTTCTTTCAGACATATTATCCACTATTTTTAATTCATCTATATTTTCAAAAATTATTTCTCTCTCAGATAAAAAATTTGGAATAACTCCCGTAACTATATTTTTATATTTTTTTGCTGTCTTAGCAACCACACCCATAATACCAACTTTTGCCCCACCGTAGACAATATTTATTTTAAATGATGATATTAATTTGCTAATTTCTTCTGCATCTTGATAATATTTATTACTTAATTTATCTGAAGATGAGCAATAGACAGTAATAGATTTAATAGTCATAAATTTAATGTTTATTAGAAAAAATTTAACTAGAAATTTTATTCTTATACCAATTCTTAATGTTTTCTCTAAACATTAATGCTGATGGTGTTACTACTAATGTCAGAAATGTAGCAAAAAGTAGTCCAAATACTATAGCTGTTGATAATTGAACCCACCACTGGGTATCTGGCGAACCTCTGGTTATTTCTCTAGATATGAAGTCTACATTTGTCATTGTAACCATTGGTAATAATCCTAGTACTGTTGTAGTTGTTGTAAGTAAAACTGGTCTCAGTCTCTGTGCCCCTGTTTTGATAATGGCTTCTCTAATACTAGATGTTTTAGTCTTTAAAAAATCAAATGTATCAATCAATATAATATTATTATTTACAACTATTCCAGCAAGAGCAATTACCCCAACTCCTGACATAACAATACCAAACGGCTGTGCTGTTACCATTAGACCTATAAAAACACCAGCTGTGGACATTACTACTGCAAAAAGAATTAAGAATGCACTATAAAAACTATTAAACTGCAATAGAAGTATCATTAGCATTAAAAATAAAGCTACACCAAAAGCTCCTGTTAAAAATTCTTGAGCTTCTTTTTGATCTTCATTTTCTCCAATAAGTTCAGCCCTTACTTTGTTATCTAATTCATAACGAGGTAAATCTAAAGTTCTTCCTCTCCAAGACGGAGCAGTATCTGAAATTCCTAATACGTACTCAAGTTCTTTTACTTTTCCGTCAGGATAAGTTCCAGGCTCTACATCTGCCTGAATATTTATAGCATTTTTTGAATCTACTCTAATTATATTTCCTGTTCTGCTATTTGGAACAATTTCTACAAAATTGGATATTGGAACTAAACCATTTGAAGTAGTTACTCTTAAGTTATCAATTCTATCCAATGTTCTTCCTTCGTTTGGATAACGAAGATAAAGTGGTATACTTTCATTACTATCATCAGGTCTATATTCACCAAGTTTAAGACCGTTTGTTGCAAGTTTAATTACATTACCAATTGATGTAATGTTAGCTCCAAACTTAGAAGCTTGTTTTCTATCTACATTAATTTCCCATTCTATCCCAGGTGCTGGTAAATTATCTTCTACATTCATTAACTTTGGATAACTATCCATGAATTTTTTAAGCTTAATTCCTTCAGCTATTAAAAGTTGCTTATTATCACTGGTTAATTTAATGTTAATTGGTTTACCTTCACCAGGACCACCTTGTTGTTCTCTTGACTCTACTTTAATCCCATTGATGCTTTTTGTGGCTTCCAAAATTTCTGCAAGAATTACTTTTGATTTTCTTCTTTTATCCCAATCTGTATATTCCAAACTTATTGACCCAATAAAGTCTTCTGATGCCTCTGATTGTTCACTTACATTTCCACTTAAAGAATAAATATTTTTAAATTCTTGTCTTTCGGATTGAAGCTTTAAAATAATATTCTCAACTCTTGATACATAATCTTTTTTTTCTTCAACTGAGAGATTACCTCTTGCAAAGACTACGATTTTTGCAAGATCTGGCTCAACATCTGGGAAAAATTCTACACCTTCTCCAACTTGAGTATAGGTGTAGTTTACAGCAACTAATATTACTAAAGCACTAATCATCACCTTTAAAGGATGAAATAATAAGAAGTTTAATACTTTTGCATAAAATCCAACAAAACCAGTTACGTTTAAAACAGGTTCATTTGATTCTGAAGATAAGATTTTTGCATTTTTAGAAACTAATTTATCTGTAGAATTTACATTTTCTGAAATTTTATAAACTCTTGGTATAATTCTTATAAATACAAATATAAATAAAGCGAAGCTCAGTAAATATTTTCCAATTGTTATAAATAAACTAAATCTTTCAAGATTTAATAATCCAAATCCATAAGATAATAGATTGTAAAAAATTAATGATATTAGTAATGGTACAATAAATTGGAGAAGTATTCTTGAAACAGTATTTAAAATAGATCCTAAAACTGGGACAAACAGTAGTGCCATAAACAAAGAAGAAATAAGAACACATATAAGTGTTATTGGTAAATATTTCATAAATTCACCAGCTATACCAGGCCAGAATATTAAAGGTAGAAAGGCTGCCAGGGTAGTTGCAGTCGATGATATAATTGGTAGTGACATTTTTTTTGATGCATTTGCGAAAGCATCTTTTACACCAAGTCCTTCTTTCATTTTTCTATCTGCATATTCAACAACAACAATTGCTCCATCGACTAATAGTCCTACAGATAAAATTAGAGCAAATAATACAACTATATTAATAGTAAAACCCATTACAGAAAGAGCTAATAAACCTGATAAAAACGATCCTGGAATAGATACACCAACTAATAAACCAGACCTAACTCCTAATGCTCCTAAAATAATAATTAAAACAAGGATTATAGCTGCTATGACATTGTTTTGCAGACTATTTAACATAGTTTTAATTCCTTTTGATTGATCATTGCCAAAAGAAATTTCAACATTTTCAGGAAAACTTTTAGCAGTAATTGCAGTTATTCTTTTTACTTCTTCAATAGTATTAATAATATTTTCTCCAATTCTTTTAGAAACATCAATAGTTATTGAATTAGATCCATTTACATTTGCATAAGATTGCCTATCTTCAAATGTTCTTTTAACTTCAGCAATATCCCTGAAAGTAATAACTGAATCTCCGTTAGTTTTAACAGGAGTATTTAATACATCTTCAATAGTTTCGTATAAACCTGGAACTTTAATATCAAAACTTCCGTCACCAGTGTCTTGACCACCAGCAGATACCATTTTATTATTTTCTCTAACAATATTAATAAGACTCTCAAGATTGATACCATAGCTATCAACTGCAGTTGGATTAATTAGTATATCAACTTGTTCATTTCTTTTACCGCCTATTTTAGCTTCTAAAACACTAGGAATTGTTTCTATATCATCTTGCAAAATATCAGCTAAATCTTGAAGTGTTCTATTAGGCACATCTCCACTTAAAGAAATAGAAAGGATAGGAAACGTACTTATATTTACTTCGTTAACTGTTGGTTCATCTGCTTCACTAGGTAGATCACCCTTGGCTCTATCAACTTTATCCCTAATATCAACCATAGCTTGATCAGAGTCAAAACCAGCATCAAATTCTAATAAAACATTACCTCCGCCTGAATAAGCCGTTGATCTTACTTCTCTTACTCCTTCAACAGTTTTAACTTCGTCTTCAATTGGTTTAACTAAAAGCCTTTCAGAGTCTTGTGCAGAAATACCATTTTGACTTAGTGAAATATAAACTATTGGTATGCTTACATCAGGAGATGATTCTTTAGGCATTGTGATATAAGTAGATGCACCTGAAAAAATTATAAAAATAAGTATTCCCATAAAAACTCGGGAATGGCTAATTGCATAGTCTATAATATTTATTTTCATTTAGATTAGTTTATTGTTTCACCAATACTTATATATTCTTGACCACTTACAATTAAATTTACTTTCTCGGGTAATCCAGAAACCCACATGCCGTCTATTGTATCCTTAATTGTTTTGGTCGGATAGAATATAACCTTATTATCATTATCTACAGCTTTAACACCTACGGTCCCATCGTCTAATAAAGTTAGTATAGAAGGTGGTATTTTGTGAGCTTTAAGTTCTGAACCTTTGATAATAATTTTAGTTGTTATTCCACTTTTATAAGAGAGATCTTTGTTATCAGCTTCAATCGTAATTTCGAATGTTCTAGTACTAGTTTCGGCTGATGGAGAAATAAAAGATATTATTCCATTTTTTTTAATACCATTACTATCTTCAATTAAAGCTTTAGTACCAACACTCACTTTATTTACATCAAATTCAGATAAATAACCTTCAATCTTGATAGGGTCTAAATCAATTATAGTAAATAGGGGAGTACCAATTGAGATAAATTCAGTTTCCTCAACCATCTTTTCTGAAATAATTCCATCAAATGGTGCCTTGATAGTAGTTTTTTCTATATCTAGTTTTATATTCTTTAAAATTGATTTTACATTTGAAATTTGAGCTTCAAGGTTTGCTAAGGTAGATTCAAATTTTATTTTAATATCTTCTCTATCCGCTTGCGCATTGGCAAGATTAAAAGATGCTAAACTTAATTTTGATTTTGAACTTAAACCTTTATCAATAAGTTGTTTTGCAGATGCATATTCAATTTCATACAATTCAATTCTCTCAACATTTTGTCTAAGTAGATTATCTCTGTTTTTTTCATTTAAAATTAATTCTTTATTAAGTCTTTCTAAATCTTTTTTTGCACTAGAAAGCTTTTCATTTCTATCTTCTAGTGAGATTGTAATCATTTCAGCATTTAGAGATACTCTATCTCCTCTTGCAAATTGAATATTATCTATGTTGCCAGATGTTTCAGATTTAACATCAATTTTTTTATTATGAATAGTTTGACCTTGCAATTCAATAGATTGATCTATTAAACTGGAAGTAAATATCTTTGTTTCAACAGAAAATGTAAATTCTTCATTATCATTATTTCTTGTATCTTGTGAATTTGAAGTTTCTGTTTCAGTGCTAGTTTCTGTATCATCGTCTTGCGCAACAACATTATTTGTAAATTGACCGGAACCAATCCATCCAACAACAGCGGCAAGTATTATGAAGGCTATAAATATTGATCTTTTCATTAAATTTCGTACATGTAATATATATTAAAGTGATTAAAAAACAATTTTTTGTTAGCTTTATTATCTTTTATGAAATCAAAAAACTGGGTTAATAGACAAAAAAATGATCAGTTTGTAAAGAAGGCTAAACAGTTAGGGTATATAAATCGAGCTGCGTTTAAACTAGAAGAGATTGAGCAAAAATATAAAATAATTGAACACTCTAGAGAAATACTAGAGCTTGGATCTTCTCCAGGTGGTTGGACTCAAGTCATCCTAAATTACAATTTAAAAACTAATATAACCTGTTTTGATTTATTAGATATGAAAATGAATAATCAACGTATAGCTTTCTATAGAGAGGATTTTTTAAAATTTAATTTTACTAATTTAAAAAATAAATTTGATTTGGTTTTATCAGATGTAGCTCCTAATACAACTGGTCATCAATCAACAGATCATCTCAGGATAAGTCAATTAATATATGAAGTTATAGACAGATTAGAAATAATATTAAAAAAACAAGGATCATTTATATTCAAAATTTGGAAGGGAGAGGAAGAAAAGGAAATTATAAAGATGCTTAAAAAAATTTTTGATAAAGTTGAGTATTTTAAGCCAAAATCATCAAGACAAGAATCAAGTGAAATATTTATAATATCAAGAGGATTTAGATTGCATGAAGAGTAAATTAGAAACTATTTTAATTGTAGATTATGGATCTCAATACACACAATTAATAGCTAGAAGAATAAGAGAGTTAGAAGTCTTTTGTCTTGTCTATCCTTTTAATAAAATTACGAAAAAAATCTTAAATGAAATCAAACCATCGGCATTTATATTATCTGGAGGACCTAGATCAGTACTCGACAAAAATGCCCCAAAATTAAATCAAGAAATTTTAAAAATGAAAAAACCAGTTTTAGCAATTTGCTATGGTATGCAATTAGTAACCAAAAATTTGAAAGGTGTAGTAAAACGTTCTACGCATAGAGAGTATGGTCACACTATTATAAATATTAAGAAAAAATCACTTTTATTTAAAGGAATAAACAAACGAAAAATCAAAGTATGGATGTCTCATGGAGATAATATCAATAAAATACCAAAACTTTTTTCAATAACATCTTTATCAAACAATAAAATTATTTCATCAATTGAAAATAATAAAAATAAAATTTATTGCCTTCAATTTCATCCTGAGGTCTATCATACAGATTTTGGTTCAAAAATAATTAATAATTTTATTTTAAATATTGTAAATATAAAAAATAAATTCAAAATTCAAAAATTTATTGAAAATAAAGTATCAGAATTAAAAAATGAAATTAAGAATAAAAAAATAATCTGTGGTTTGTCTGGAGGTGTAGATTCCACAGTGACTGCATATTTATTAAGCAAAGCCGTTAACAAAAATCTTTATTGTATTTTTGTTGATCACGGTCTTCTAAGAAAAAATGAAGCTAACGAAGTATCAAAAATATTTTCTAAAAAATTTGGCAAAAACTTTACTAAAATAAATGCTTCAAATATTTTTTTAAAAAATTTAAAAAATGTTTCTGATCCAGAGAAAAAAAGAAAAATTATTGGCAAAACATTTATAGAAGTTTTTGATAAAGCAGCTAAAAAAATATCAAATGTAGATTATTTAGGGCAGGGGACTCTTTATCCAGATATTATAGAAAGTATTCCATTTTTTGGTGGTCCAACAGCTAAAATCAAAAGTCACCATAATGTTGGGGGTTTACCAAAAAAAATGAAATTAAAAATTGTGGAGCCATTAAGAGAATTATTTAAAGATGAGGTAAGAAATGTTGGAAGGCAATTAAAAATAGATAAACATTTACTTTTAAGACATCCTTTCCCAGGTCCAGGTTTAGCAATCCGAATACCTGGGGTAATTGATAAAAAAAAGATCTTAATTCTTCAAGAGGCAGATCATATTTTTATAGAGTATCTAAAAGAGAAAAATCTTTATAATAAAATTTGGCAAGCTTTTGTTGTTCTTTTACCAGTAAAATCGGTAGGTGTTATGGGGGATGAAAGAACATACAATTACTCTGTTTCACTTAGAGCTATTACTTCAGTGGATGGAATGACAGCGGATTTTTATATGTTTACAAATAATCAATTAAAAGAAATATCATCTCGTATAATTAATAATGTTAAAGGTATTAACAGAGTATTATATGACTTTACATCTAAACCTCCTGGAACCATTGAGTGGGAATAATATAAATAATTGATTTTGTTATATTTTTAAATTTAAGATTTATGTATGCATTTTAAGAATTACTAAATTGCCTATATCGTATTATTAAATAAACACATTTAAACTAACCTCAGATTTAAATTAGGAGGTATAATCAAATGAAAATATTTTTAATATTTATTACTTCAGTTCTCTTATCTTTCAATAGTTTTGCAAATACTAAAATATCTTTTGCTTTAGATTGGAAATTTGAAGGACCGAGTGCACCTTATTTCTATGCAATAGATAAGGGACATTTTGGTGAAGAAAATTTAGAAGTTGAAATATCTGCGGGTAAAGGATCCTTAGATGCAATTCCAAAGGTTGCAACAGGAGCTTTTCCTATTGGCTTTGCAGATATAAACAGTTTAATCAAATTCTTAGATCAAAATCCTGGAGCGCCAGTTATGGCAGTTATGATGGTTTATGATAAACCTCCATTTGCAATTGCTGGAAGAAAAAGTCTTGGTGTTACAACTCCATCTGATTTAGAGGGAAAAATTCTTGGTGCGCCACCACCTGATGGTGCATGGGCACAATTCCCACCATTTGCTTCTGCAAATAATATCAATGTTGATAATATAACAGTGGAGCCAGTAGGTTTCCCAACAAGAGAACCGATGTTAGCTGAAAAAAACGTTGATGCTATAACAGGGTTTTCATTTTCAATGTATTTAAATTTAGTTCGTCTTGGTGTTCCTGAGGATGATATATCAATTATGTTGATGGCAAACTATGGATTAGAATTATATGGTAATGCCATAATAGTTAACACTGATTATGCAGATGCAAATCCTGAAATAGTTAAAGGTTTTTTAAAAGCTGTATCTAAAGGATGGGCTGATGCTATGAAAAATCCTGAAGACGCGGTGAAGAGTATGGTTGAAAGAAATCCAGCTGCTGATTTAGCTTTAGAAACAAGAAGATTGATACTAGCAATAGAAGGAAATGTTAATACTGATTATGTAAAAGAAAACGGTATGGGTAATATTGACATTGCAAGAATGGAAAAAGCTTTAGGACAGTTAGCAGAAACATACGAATTCTCATCTGATCCAGAGATTTCATCATTTTTTACCGATAAATATTTACCTTAATATTTTTTTATGGGGTAGACTATTTCTACCCCATATACTAATCATAACTTATGCATATCAATATTGAAAAGGTTTCTCATCAATATGAAACTAAACAAGGTATGCTTCCTGTTTTAAAGGATCTTTCCCTATCAATTAAAAGAAAAGGTTTTACTGCTATAGTTGGACCTTCAGGTTGTGGAAAATCTACAATAACTAGATTAGTCAGTGGATTAATTAAACCAACTCAAGGTAGTATTTTTATTTCAAATAAAAAAATTACATCCCCACTTTCTACTGTAGGAATGGCTTTTCAAAATCCAGTTTTGTTAGAATGGAGAAATGTAATTAAAAATATAATTCTTCCACTTGAGATAGTATCAAAAAATATGACTTATAATCAAAAGAGATCGAATGCATTAGATCTGCTTAAGTTAGTGGGATTAGAAGAATTTGAAAATAATTTACCATCTGAATTATCTGGTGGGATGAAACAAAGAGTTTCACTTTGTAGATCTTTAGTTCATAGTCCAGAGGTCTTAATTTTAGATGAGCCTTTTGCAGCTCTAGATGCATTTACAAAAGAAGATTTGTGGGATGTTATGCACAAATTAAAAAAAGAAAGAGACTTCACATGTATTTTAATAACTCATGATTTAAGAGAAGCTGTTTATTTAGCTGATCAAGTAATTGTTTTATCCGGAAGACCAGCTTCATTACAATACGACGTTAAAACTAATTTTAATGAAGAAAAAAAAATCTCTGATTTATATTCATCTGAAGTATCACAATTACTTGCAACACTTAGAAATCAAATCGAAATAGCTCAGAATAAAAATGATTAGAATCAATAATTTTATTATACCTTTATTTAGCCTTTTAATTTTTTGTTTGTTATGGGAATTTTTGGTTTGGTATAATAATTGGCCAAATTATAAAATGGCTTCCCCTTCAGATTTATGGCCAGCATTTTGGAAATTTAAACATCTCTTTTTAATCTACGGTTGGGAAACTTTTTGGAGAACTGTTGTCGGGTTAATATTGTCTGTTTTGGTAGGATTAAGTTTGGGTATTTTGATGGGGTTTTCAAAAACTATTAGAATAGGTTTATATCCTATTCTTGTTGGTTTTAATGCTATTCCTAAAGCAACAGTAGTTCCAGTAATTGCATTAATATTTGTTGGTATGCACAATATGAATACAATTATAATTGTAATTCTTATTTCATTTTTCCCCATTTGTGTTTCAATTTCGATTGGATTATCAACTTTGGAAAGGGAATATGAGGACATACTTTTATCTTTAGGTGCAAATAAATTTGAAATTTTTTATAAAATTGCTCTACCAAAAACATTACCTGAATTTTTTGGAGCACTCAAAGTATCAACGACACTTGCTTTTATTGGAACTAATTTAATGGAGATTATTGAACCACATGGAAAAGGATTAGGGCATTTATTTGATAGTGGAAAAATTAGTGCTGATTATCCATTAATGTTTGCAGTTTTGATTACTTTAGCAGTTATG
>CABYTX010000005.1 GCA_902522015.1 uncultured Alphaproteobacteria bacterium | reverse complement strand
AAAAACTCCTCTTTCTGAAATGCCAACAGAAGGTGTTTTTACTAATGATTTAAGAGATGAATTAATAAATAACAAATGTGATTTAATTGTTCATTCTTGGAAGGATCTTCCAATTGAAGTTGGTGAAAAAACTAAAATTGCTGCTACATTAAAACGGGCTGATAAACGAGATATATTATTCTTAAAAAAAAACATAACATTGGATAGTAAGAAAATTACTATTCTTTGTTCATCACCTCGAAGACAATATAATTTAGAAAATTTTATTGAAAATTATCTTCCATATAAGTTTGATGAAGTTTGCTTTGAAAATATAAGAGGTAACATACCCACTAGATTTAAAAAATTTTTGGAAGATCCTAATAGTGATGGTTTCATTGTTGCTAAGGCAGCAATTGATAGATTACTATCAAATAATTATTCTGAATTTAATGAATTAAAAAAAACACTAAAAAAATATATTGACGAATGTCTATGGTCTGTTTTACCATTGTCAATAAACCCTTGTTCTCCTGGACAAGGAGCTCTAGCGATTGAAACAAGAATCAAAGATAATAAACTAAACGAAATTTTAAATGATATTAATTTTTACAAAGATTATTCGAATGTTATTCAAGAAAGAAATATTTTAAAAAATTATGGAGGAGGATGTCACCAAAAAATAGGAGTATCTTATATCTCACATAAATTAGGATTAGTTGTATCTAAAAGAGGTGAAGATGAAAATGGCAATCATTTTGAGAGCTGGGATTTTATTGATCCAAAAGATATAAGTTTTTCTAGTAATACAAAAGATGAAATTTACCCTGAAAATTTAAAAAATTATAAAATATTTTCTAGAAAACAATTAAATGAAAATGTCGATTATATAAATAATTTACAAAATAAATGTATTTATGTTTCACGAATTAGTTCAATCCCAGATAAGTCAAAAATCCAATCAAATAATGTTATTTGGACTAGTGGTTTAAGAACATGGAAAAATTTAGCTGAAAGAGGTATTTGGGTTAATGGAACTTCAGATGGTCTTGGTGAGGATTTTGAAAAAGATATTAATTCACTTACCAATAATCCTTGGGTTAAATTAACTCATTCTCAATCTCCTGAAAGTTCGATAAAAAATAAAATTGAAACGTATCAATTGGAGTCTATTGATTTTGAAATAGATATAGATAAGAAAAAGTACTTTTATTGGATGAGCAGTTCAGCTTTTAAGGCGAGTATTGATAAATATCCTAAAATTATAGAAAAATATCATTTTTGTGGCCCAGGAAATACTTACAATGAGATTAGTAAAATATTAGGTAATGATAAAAATCTTTTTGTTGAGCTATCTTATGATAGTTGGAAGAAAAAATTACTAAAAGCCTAAAAATGACAAATATTTTATTCGAAAATGCTCTCAAAAGAAATATTCAAAAAACACCACCCATTTGGTTCATGAGACAGGCTGGGAGGTACCATTCGCATTATCGCAAGCTCAAAGAAAAATATACTTTTGAAGAACTTTGTAAAACTCCGGATCTAGCCGCAGAAGTCGCTTTTGGCCCAATACAAGAGTTTGATTATGATATTGCAATTTTATTCAGTGATATTTTATTTATCTTGGAGGGACTTGGTTTAGAATTAAAGTTTGACCCAGGACCTAAATTTAATTCTTATATAAATTCAGAAAACATTAATGATTATAGTAATATTGATCGCGGCATTGAGCATATGCAATTTCAATTTGAAGCTATAAAAATAACAAAAGAGAAATTGCCAAATAATAAAAGTTTAATTGGATTTGTTGGCGGACCTTGGACATTATCAAAATATGCATTTGGAAATAATAACTCTGATTTAATCGACACTAAAATGAATTTAGAATTTATTTCAAAAACACTTCTACCCCTTCTTAAGAAAAATATTCAATTACAATTAGATGCAGGTGTTGAACTTGTCATGATTTTTGATAGCTCCTTGTATGATTTAGATAAAATAAATTTTTATGAAATTTATTCAAAATTTTTGGAAGAGATTGCAATTTCTTTTCCAAATAAACTTGGCTATTATTCAAGAGGTAAAAGTTTAACAGATCTAAATTCTATCATCAGTTTTCCCTTTGGTGGTTTTGGCTATGATCACACAATAGATCTTAAATTTATGTTTGAAAATCAAAAACATGGATTTATTCAAGGTAATTTCAATGAACAATTAATGTTAAGTGAAACAGATACATTTCTTAATGATTTAAAAGATTTTATTGAAAAAATGAAATCAATTGAAAATCTTAATGGCTGGATTTGTGGCCTTGGACATGGAATTAACAAAAACACTCCAGAAAAAAATGTTCATTTATTTATAGAAAATATCAGAAAAGAATTTAGCTAATAGATATGGTTAAATATATAGGTGAAAAAAATTATGAGCATGGGAGTAGAGAAAAAATTGGCGTTTTAATTACTAACCTAGGCACTCCAGATGCTCCAAATAAAAAAGAACTAAAAGTTTATCTTAATCAATTTTTGTCAGACCCTAGAGTAATCGAATTACCTAAAATCCTATGGCAAATTATATTGAAGCTAGTAATTTTACAAATAAGACCATCAAAGTCAGCAGAAGCATACAAACAAATTTGGACTGATAAGGGTTCTCCACTTTTAGATATAGCAAACAGACAACTAAATAAAATCCAATCATCTTTTTCTTCAAAAAATGAAAATATAGTTTTTGAAGTTGGGATGCGTTATGGCAATCCATCTATTCCAGATGCTTTGTTAAAACTTCAAAAAAAACAAGTAAGAAGATTATTAGTTCTACCTATGTATCCGCAATATTGTGCTGCAACAACAGGTAGTACATTTGATGAAGTAACAAATGTATTGCAAAAATGGCGTTGGATACCTGAAATGCGTTTTATCAATCAGTACTTTGAAGAAAAAAATTATATTGAAGCATTATCAAATTCAATAAAGTCATTTTGGAAAAAAACTTCAAAACCACAAAAAATTATTTTTAGTTATCATGGTATACCAAAACGGTATTTGACTAATGGTGATCCGTATCATTGCTTTTGTCTTAAAACCACAAGACTTGTTAAAGAACATATGGGATTATCCGATGATGAGATAATGACTACTTTCCAAAGTAGATTTGGAAGAGAGGAATGGTTAAAGCCATATACAAGTGAAACATTAAAAGAATTACCAAAACAAGGGATTAAAAATATACATATAATATCTCCTGGTTTCAGTAGTGATTGTCTTGAAACACTGGAAGAACTTGAAGAAGAAAATAAAGAATATTTTATGGAGTCAGGGGGAGAAAATTATCATTATATACCTTGCTTGAATGATCACGATGATCACATAGACGTTTTTGTAAATCTGATAAAAAAACATACTCAAGGTTGGCCATTATGATTGCTGATCCCAAATTTAATACTGCAAAAGAATGGTTTGAAAAATTACGAGATAACTTAGTTGAAACTATTCAAAACATTGATGAAAATCAATTTGAAATAAGTAACTGGGATCACAAAGGTGATGGTGGTGGTAAAATGAGTAAAATTAAGGGGAATATTATTGAAAAAGGTGGAGTAAATATTTCTACCGTCTCTGGGATATTTAACGAAAATATGAGAGATACTATTCCGGGTGCTAAAGAAGATCCAAATTATAATGCAACCGGCATCAGTGTTGTATTACATCCTGTTTCACCTAAAATTCCTTCTATGCATTTTAATACAAGATTTATTAAAACCACTCAGGAATGGTTTGGTGGAGGCATGGATATTACACCTTGTGTAATATTTGAGGATGAGAAAAAATATCATCGTGGTTTAGAAGTTTTGTGTAATAAATATGATAAATCATATTATCCTAAATTTAAAAAATGGTGTGATGACTATTTTTTTCTTAAACATAGAAACGAACCAAGAGGTGTTGGAGGAATATTTTTTGATTACCTTCAAACTGGCGATTGGGGAAAAGATTTTGAATTTGTCCAAGGCGTAGGTACTTATTTTCATCAGTTTATCAAAAATACTTTAATTGCACTTAAGGATGAGGAGTGGAATGAAGAGGAAAAAAAGATACAATTAGTTAAGCGTAGTCGCTATGCTGAATTTAACTTATTATATGATAGAGGTACAAAATTTGGTCTAGAGACTGGTGGAAATGTTGATGCTATATTAATGTCAATGCCTCCTCAAGCGGTATGGGAATAAATAATGTTATTTAATACTCTGAAAGTTATTCATATTTTTAGTATCATAGCTTGGATGGCTGGACTTTTATATCTGCCACGTTTGTTTGTAAATCATGCTAATCCTGAAATCACAAAAGAAACCTCAGAAACATTCAAACTAATGGAAGGAAAATTGTACAGAATAATTATGTTTCCAGCTTTTATAGTGACGTGGATATCAGGTTTTACACTTACACATTATGTGGGTATTGATACTTGGTTGCTTTTAAAAATTTTATTTGTAATTTTATTATCTGGCTATCATTTTTTTTGTTTAAAATGTCTTAATGATTTTAAAAATGATAAAAACAAATACTCTACTAAGTTTTTTAGAATTACAAATGAAGCGCCAGCAGTAATATTGATTTTTATACTTATACTTGTTGTATTTCAGCCTTTTTAATTACTACTTTTTTGTTTTAATAGGCGTTTTTCTCTTTGGATTACAAACCTTGCATATTTCACACTCCAAACCATAACAACTTCTTGCCTGACAAAATTCTCTTCCATAAAATATTATTTGTAAATGAAGTTTGTTCCAAGATTTTTTTGGAAAAAGATATTTTAAATCTTTTTCTGTTTGGACAACATTTTTACCATTTGTTAAACCCCAACGTTGAGCTAAACGATGAATGTGTGTATCAACTGGAAATGCTGGATGACCAAACCCTTGAGACATAACAACACTGGCTGTTTTGTGACCAACACCTGGCAAGTTTTCTAATTCTTCAAAACTTTCTGGAACATTGCCTTTAAATTTTTTTACAAGAATTCTTGATAGTTCAAAAATTGCTTTTGATTTTTGAGGTGCCAAACCACAAGGGCGAATAATATTATAAATTGTTTTTTTTGGCACTTTTGTCATTTTTATAGCTGTGTTAGCTTTTTTAAATAGAATTGGCGTAACTTGATTAACTCTTTCATCTGTACATTGAGCACTAAGAAGTACAGCTACAACTAATTCAAATTTATTTTTGTGGTTAAGAGGAATAGGTACTTTTCTGTATATACGATTAAGTATTCTAGAGATCTCTTGTGCCTTCTCTATTTTTTTCACTATATCAAGCCTCCTCCAAGGGTGTGTCTAAATTAATACTAATAATTATGACAAAATATAGCACTTATTAATACTAATAATATTGAATATTTCCATTGAAGTTGTATGGGTCTACCATCAAATTTCTATGGAGGAAATAATATGAAAAAGACTTTAAGCATTGTTTTGTCTTTGCTTTTCATGGGTATTTTCTCACCAGCATTTGCAAACACTATTAAATGGTCAATGCCTGGTGACTCTTTAACTCTTGATCCGCATGCACAAAACGAAGGACCAACTCACATGGTTTCGCGTCAAGTATATGAAGGTTTAGTAACTCCAGGTATTAATATGGAAATACTTCCTCAGCTTGCTGAATCATGGAAAACAACTGCTGATGACACTTGGATATTTACAATTCGTAAGGGTGTAAAATTTCATGATGGATCAGATTTAACAGCTAGTGATATTGCTTTTAGTATCAATAGAGCAAAAACTGCTCCATCTGATATGGTAGATTTAATTAAAAGCATTAAATCAGCATCAGCATTAACTGATCACACAGTTCAGATTGTAACAGATGGACCAAATCCAATTCTTTTAAATCAATTAACTCAGATATTTGTTATGTCTGAAGATTGGGCAAAAGCAAATGGTTGTGAAGTTTCATACAACTGGGATGCAGGTGAAACATCTTATTGTGCTTCTAATGCAAATGGAACTGGACCTTTCAAAATTACTTTTAGAGAACAGGACGTAAGAACTGTTTTTGAAAAAAATAATGATTGGTGGGGTGATGATAGTACTTTCAATGTAGATACTATTGAATTACTTCCTATTGCAAATGATGCAACAAGAGTTGCAGCACTTCTATCTGGAGAGATTGACTACACAAACGTTGTTCCTGTTCAAGATATTGAGAGAATCAAATCTTCTGCTGGACATGGTGTAAAAATGACTCCTCAAAATAGAACAATATTTTTTGGAATGGATCAAGGTTCTGCTGAATTAAATTCATCTAATATCAAAGGTAAAAATCCTTTTGCAGATAAAAGAGTTCGTTTAGCTATGTACCATGCTTTAGATATGGAAGCTATTAAGGATAAGGTAATGAGAGGACAAAGTGTTCCTGCAGGAATTATCACTGCTCCTGGTGTAAATGGTCATACAGCTGCACGTGATGAAAGATTACCTTATGATCCAGAGCTATCAAAAAAACTATTAGCAGAAGCTGGTTATCCAGATGGATTTGAAGTTACACTAGATTGTCCAAATGATCGTTACATAAACGATGAAGCAATCTGTGTTGCTGCAATTGGTATGTTTGCTAAAATTGGAGTTGATGTAACTCTTGATGCAAAAACTAAAAGTCAACACTTCTCAGAAGTTAAAGAAGGTGACGCAAACGGTATGACAAGTGACATGTACATGTTAGGTTGGGGTGTTCCAACTTTTGATAGTCATTACGTATACTCGTACTTATTTGATAGTGCTGGTAGCTGGAATAAAGTTAATTTCAGTAATGCTAGAGTTGATGAGTTAGTAGCGGCAATGGGTGTTGAAACAGATCAAGATAAAAGAAATGCTATGATTGCTGAAGCTTGGGATATTACTCAAGATGATGTAACATATCTTCCTTTACATCACCAAGTTGTCAACCAAGCATCAAAAAGTAATGTCGATGTTCCAATTAGAATGAACAACGAGCCATTATTTAGATTTGCAAACGTAAACTAATAATTTTTATATTTTCTGGCCAGTAATCTGGCCAGAAATTAAACCATGTTTAGCTATTTCTTTAAAAGACTATTTCAATCTATTCTTGTAATGATTGTTGTGGCTTTTGTTTCATTTTCCTTATTTAATTTTGTTGGTGATCCAGTAAATAGTATGACTGGAGAAGATGCGTCAGATGAAAGACGTGCTGAGGTTAGAGAAGTATTGGGTTTAAATGATCCTGTTTACGTTCAATTTTCACGTTTTATAGGAAATGTAATTCAAGGTGATTTTGGAATATCATACCAATTAAAAAGAGAAGTTTCAGACTTAATTGCAGAAAGAATGCCTGCAACTTTAGAATTAGTTTTCGTCTCCGCTTTAATTGCAATCATCAGCGGTGTCATCTTGGGTGTATATACTGGTATTTACAGAGACAGTTTTATTTCTAATATTATTCTTGTGATTTCTCTAGCAGGGGTTTCATTACCTACATTCATTATAGGAATAATGTTAATTTACTTGTTTTCAGTAATTTTAGGAGTTCTTCCATCCTTTGGAAGAGGTGAAGTCACACAATTAGGTTTTTGGAGTACAGGATTTTTAACTATTTCTGGTTTAAAAGCACTGATACTCCCATCAGTTACATTAAGTTTATTTCAAATGACCTATGTTATTAGATTAGTCCGCGCTGAAATGATGGAAATTTTACAAACAGATTATATTAAATTTGCAAAAGCAAGAGGTATAAAAAGGAGTGTTATTAATTATAAGCATGCGCTAAAAAATGGATTAATTCCAGTTATTACTATTACAGGTATTAACATTGGAACGTTAATTGCTTTTTCAATTATTACAGAAACAGTTTTTCAATGGCCAGGCATGGGGTCATTATTTATCAAAGCAGTATACTTTGTCGATATTCCAATTATGTCAGCATACATGATTATGGTAGCTTTTATATTTGTTATGATAAATTTTATTGTAGATATCACATACTATTTTATTGATCCTAGAATTAGGCTGAAGGAAGAGGGTAGTTAAAATGCTACTTAAAACGTACAATAAAATATACGATACTGATATTGGATACAGTTTCTTTAATTCTAAATTAGCAGTAATTTCTTCAACAATATTTTTTATTATACTTTTTTGTTCTGTATTTGCTGGGATAGTTGCACCTTATAATCCTTTTGATCCAGCATCAGTTTCTTTAATGGATGCCTTTACCCCACCAGTATGGTCGGAGGGAGGAAGTTTTAGCTTCATATTAGGAACTGATCAGCAAGGAAGAGATATGTTTTCAACAATGATTTATGGTTCAAGAATTTCACTGATCGTTGGTTTTGCATCTATAATTTTTGCAATGATACTTGGAGTTTTTCTTGGAATAACAGCTGGATATATTGGTGGTAGGTATGAGATAATTGTAATGCGCCTTACAGATGTGCAGTTAACTATTCCAAGTATTTTAATGGCTTTACTTGTTGATGGTATTGCAAGGGCAATTATCTCTCAATCAATGCATGACGAAATGGCAATTTATGTTTTGATTTTCGCCATTGGTATTTCAGAATGGCCTCAGTTTGCAAGAGTATCAAGAGCATCAACCTTAGTTGAAAAAAATAAAGAGTATGTCTCAGCTTCAAGAATTATTGGATTATCAAATATATTAATTATGTTTAAGCATATTTTACCAAATATACTTCGGCCTATATTAGTAATTGCTACAATCGGATTAGCACTTGCAATTATTACAGAGTCCACCTTAAGTTTTTTAGGTGTTGGCGTTCCACCAACAACACCTTCTCTTGGGACTCTAATAAGGTTTGGAAATAATTTTTTGTTTTCAGGAGAGTGGTGGATTACTTTTTTTCCAGCAATTTTCTTAATTGTTTTAGCATTATCAATTAATTTATTAGGGGATTGGATGAGAGATGCTTTAAATCCAAAATTAAAAAAGAGATGAGTTTTTTAGAAGTAAAAAATTTAAACATAAGTTATCCAACACGAAAGGAAACTATTGTTGCAAGCAAAAATGTAGAATTTTCTTTAGAAAGAGGCGAAATATTAGGAATTGTCGGTGAGTCTGGGTCTGGAAAATCTACAATTGCAAATGCGATAATTAACTTGATTGATCCTCCAGGTGAAATCACAGATGGTTCAATAAAAATAGACAATATTGAATTAAGAAGTAATGAAGAAATAATTCAAAATATTAGAGGAAAAAAAATAGGATTTGTCTTTCAAGACCCTCAAACTTCATTAAATCCTCTATTTAAAATAAAAGATCAATTAATTGAAACTATTCAGGCTCATTTAAATTTAAGTTATCAAGATTCACTTAAAAAATCAATTCAACTACTTAAAGAGGTTGGAATAGAGAACGCTGAAAAAAGAATTGAAGACTATCCACACCAATTTAGTGGCGGTATGCGTCAAAGAGTTGTGATAGCTTTAGCGATAAGTTGTGAACCTGACTTAATAATTGCAGATGAACCAACAACAGCTTTAGATGTAAGTATTCAATATCAAATATTAGAACTTCTTAAAGATCTTACAAAGAAAAGAAATCTTGGTGTTATAATTATTACCCATGATATGGGAGTCATAGCAGAGACGACTGATAAAGTTATTGTCATGAGATACGGACATATTGTTGAACAAGGTGAGACTAAAGAATTATTAACAAATCCAAAATCAACAGAAGCAAGAAGCTTAGTAATTTCAGTGCCACCAACAAATAAGAAAATTGATAGATTTAAATTGATTAGCCCCGATGGTAAGGAAATAACATCTAGTTCCAAGGATTTGACTAAAAATATTATTAAAACATGGGGCATAAGGGAAAATAAAAATCAAAAATTATTAAAACTTGAGGAAGTGACAAAAGTTTTTGATGATAATTCTTTAGGTAGTGGTTTTTCATTTATTTCTAATAAAAGTTCGAATGATAAAATAGTTAAAGCTGTCGACAATGTATCTTTTGAATTATTCGAAGGTGAGACACTTGGATTAGTTGGAGAGTCTGGTTCAGGTAAATCAACTATTGCAAAAATTATTACTGGATTAATTAGTCCTAATAAAGGTAATTTAATTTATAATAATGAACCTCTATATAATTCAAATAAAAAATATCAAATTCATAATAGTAGAGGTCAAATTCAAATGATTTTTCAAGATCCATACTCATCTCTAAATCCTCGGTTCAAAGTTAAGGATATTATTGCAGAACCAATTAAATTTTTTCAAAAAAATATTAGCAATAATGATCTTTTACAAAATGTTTATGACCTAATAGATATTGTTGGAATGACTAGACAATCTCTAGATCGATACCCACATGAATTCTCAGGAGGGCAAAGGCAGAGAATATCTATTGCTCGTGCCTTGGCAACAAGACCAAGATTATTAATATGTGATGAACCAACTTCTGCATTGGATGTCAGTATACAAGCACAAATATTGAATTTATTAAAAGATATACAAGATGAACTTCATCTCACTATGCTATTTATTAGCCATGATCTTCCTGTAATTCGCCAAATGTGTAACCGAATAATTGTACTAAAAAATGGTGCTGTTTGTGAAACAAAAGATACAGAGGAATTGTTTAATAATCCTGAGCATGAATATACGAAGGAATTAATTAGACTTATGCCTAAAATTGAATCAATTATTTAACTAATTAATAATAGGTAAATTTTCAGGAGTTCTAGTACTTAAAAGTTTATAGGAATCTTTAGTTATCAATAAATTTTCTTCTTGTACTAATATTTTATTTTCGTCCATTTCAATTGATGGCTCAAGAGTTATAATCATATTTTCCTCAAGTAATGTTTTGTCATTTTTCATAATACTTGGCGGCTCAGTCAGTTGTAAGCCTAAACCATGACCCATCCTTCCAACTGATATGTTGTTAGTTGTTAAACTATAAGATAATTTAGAATATATTTCTGAACAACTAGTTCCAGGTTTTATAATTTCTAAAGTTCTCTCAGTTGCTTCCCACAATTTATTATATGCATCTAGAACTTGTTTGTTAATTCTTCCAAAGCCAAAATTTCTATCGAAATCTGAAAAATAACCATTTAAAGTTGCACCGGTATCAATAATTAGAATATCACCATCTTTAGTTACCCTTTCTGTTGGGTTACAGATAATCTGATTATAACCATTAAGTCCCGAAACACACGCCATATATTGAATATAATCTGCACCACCCTCAATTAATTCTTTTTTAAATATTGATGTAATTTGTTTTTCACTCATTCCTAAATTAATTTTTTCAGGAAAATTATCAAACACCTTACTCGTAATAGAACAAATTTCTTTAATATTACTGATCTCTATTTCAGATTTTATTTTTCTTATACTCCAAAGTATTTTACTAGCATCAACAAAATTATATTCTGATAAATTTTTTTGAATATCCTGATAATCGTTAATACTCATTCGCAAAAAAGTTTCATTTCCTAATTCAAAACCAATATTTGAATTTTTAGGAAAACTTTTAATATTTTTTTTCAACAAAGATATTCCTTCATCTTTTGGATTTGGAGACTCCCAAGTTTCGATATCATTGACTAATGTTTTTTGCATAGCAGTAATACCAATAGATGGTATTATAGCTTTAATTGGATTTTTTTTTGAAATAATTAAATACCAGGGTCTTGTAGGACTTTCCCAAAAATTACTATCAAGTCCAGTGAAATATCTAAAATTTGACGGTGAAGTTATAATAACAGTATCAATATTTTCTTTTTCAATATGTTTTTGTATTTTTTCAATTCTGGAAATAAATTCTTCTTTTGGAAAATCGTTCATAAATTGATAAGTAACATAACATTAACATAAATTAACAATAAGAAATACTTTGATCTATTCATCATTATTTATTTTTTGTTTGTCTTTAGGTACTTTTTTCCCTTTTGCTTCAGAGACATATTTATCAGCACTATTATTATCTAATAAGTATAATCCATTTTGGTTATTATTTTTTGCTTCAGCAGGTAATATTTTAGGATCTCTAATCAGTTGGATATGTGGTTACTTTGTAAATTTTCTTATTAAGAAACCTTGGTTTCCAGTAAATAAATATTTATTACAGAAAGCTACAGATATTTTTAAAAAGTATGGAAAATGGTCATTATTATTTTCATGGGTACCTATTATTGGAGATCCAATCGCATTTGCAGCAGGTACAGTAAAATATAATATTACTTTTTTTTTAATATTTGTATCTATTGGGAAAATTGCTAGATATTTGATAATATATTTATATTTTGTCTAATTAGTGATGTTTGAAAATCTTATATTTGTTTTCATTATTGGTTTTTTATCTGGATTTGGTTTTTTATCAATTTTATTTTTTTTTCGCAAAACAAAAAGTTCTGAAATAAAAGATGATACTGACCTTACTTCCTTAAAAAATCACATGCAATCAATTCAGCAATCTTTACAAAATTTTAATTTAGCTCAAGATAGAATTGAGAATACATTAATTAGAGGTGGCGCACTTCAACAAGGTCCGTGGGGCGAATTTGTACTTAAAAATATTTTAGATAGTGTTGGTTTAAGAGAAGGAGAAGAGTACTCAACTCAAAAAACTTTTAGAGATGAAGATGGTAATTTACAAAAACCCGATGTAATTGTTCATATGCCAGGTAATAGACACATAATTATAGATTCAAAAGTGTCCTTAGATTCTTGGCATGATTATTCTAATACAAATGACAATCAGCAAAAGAAGATATTTTTGAAAAAATTTTTGGATTCAACAAAAACTTCGATTAGAAGTTTGAGTAAAGATAATTATTCAAAAATATATGGAATCAATACAATTGATAATGTTTTAATGTTTGTTCCAATAGAACCAGCATTACTTACTTTATATAATGAAGCAAATAAACTTATCGAAGATTCATGGAACAATAAAATAATTATTGTTGGGCCATCAACTTTACCCTTTTTACTTAAAGCTGTAGAAAATATGTGGCGGGTTGATAAACAATCTAAAACAATAAAAGATATAGCATCAGCTGCATCAGATATTTATGATAAAACAGTCAGTGTATATGAATCGTTTGTAAAAGCTAATCAGTCAATAGATTTAGCTAAATCAAAAATGGATGAAGCTAAACAAAGATTGCAAGATGGTTCAGGAAGTTTGACTAAAAAAGTAGAAAAAATGAAAAAATTAGGAAGATTAAGCACTAAAAAACAGTTGCCAGATATAAATGACGATGTAATAAACTAAATAAATGCCTAGTTTTGATATTGTAAACAGATTAGATCATCAAGAAATTGATAACGCACTAGGAAATGCTACAAGAGAAATTACCACTAGGTACGATTTTAAAGGATCAGATACTTCTATTGAAAAAAAAGAAAATACTATAGTTGTCATAACTGATGATGAAATGAAAGCTGGTCAAGTAAATGACATGCTCATTACTCATTTTGTTAGACGAAAAGTTGATCCTTTATGTTTAAAAAAAAATGATATGGAAAAAGCTGGGGGAAATAAAATTCGTCAGATGTATGAATTAGTAGAAGGAATTGAGCAATCCCTGTGTAAAAAAATTACTTCTGATGTCAAAAGTTCTAAATTAAAAGTTCAAGTAAAAATCAATGGGAATGAACTTCGTGTTGAAGGAAAGAAAAAAGATGATTTACAAAGTGTAATGAAGCTTATTGAGGATGCTAAGATAGGTATACCAGTCCAATTTGTAAATTTTAGAGATTAAAAAATGATTACATGGGAATTAATAGCTGCTTTAGCAGTGTATAATTTTATTATGTACGTAACTCCAGGTCCAAACAATAGTATTTTAACTGCATCAGGTATAAAATTTGGATTTATAAGATCTATACCTAATATTTTTGGCATTCCTTCTGGCCATGGTTTGCAATTAGCACTTGTATGTTTAGGTCTTGGATCTTTGTTTATTACCTATCCTATACTCTATGATATTTTAAGATATGTTGGAGCAGGCTACATTCTTTATTTAGCATATAAAATGTTTGGGTCTTTAAATATCTCAAAGACAGAAGATAGATCAAGACCATTAAAATATCATGAAGCAATTTTGTTTCAATTTGTAAATCCAAAAGCTTGGGTAATCTGTTCAACTGCAGTAACATTATATTATCCAAAAGATGAAAATATAATAATTGGAACACTATTTATGGTTATTATGTCTACAGTAGTTAATATTCCTTCCATTAGTATATGGGCATATGGAGGAAGTGTTATCAGACAATATCTTAATAATGAAAAAATAAAAAAAATTGTTGAATGGTTTTTAGCAATCCTTTTAATTATAACTGCAGGCTCAGTATTATTTTACAATACTTAAGGTTTAGGGATTTCATAAGATTCGCCTACAGAATTATATCCTTTAATAACTGCAGGTCTTGTTGATATTTGTTTATACCATCTCAACACATTTGGATAATCATGCAAATTTATTTGATGTCTTTCATAACGAGCTGTCCAAGGCCAAATAGAAATATCAGCTATTGAATAGGTATCCGAAAAATATTCTTGTTTAGAAAGTCTTTTATCCAAAATTGAATATATATGTTGTGCATAGCCTTTTGTTTTATCTTCTGCAAATTTGCTTTTACCAGGATGATAAAATAAATATTGATGAGCTTGGCCTAGCATTGGCCCAACGTAAGCCATTTGAAAAAAAACCCATTGTATTATTTCCCAATACTTATCTTTATTTAGAAATTTATCATATTTTTTTGCCAGATAAAGAAGGATAGCCCCAGATTCGAATACTGTTTGGTTGTTATCATTATCTACAATTACAGGAATTTTATTTGCAGGAGATATTTTTGAAAAATGTCCACTAAACTGCTCTTTTTTATCTAAATTTATTAAAATAGGATTAAAATCCACACCTAATTCTTCAAGCATAATACTAATTTTTCGACCATTGGGGGTAGGTGATGAATATAAATCAATCATTTTTTTAGAATTTAATTAATTAAGAACTATATTCATAATATGCACGAGAATATAGATAATATTATTAAATTAGCCTGGTGCGATAAAACCTCTTTTGAAAAAATAAAAAGAATGCACGGTGTAACCGAATCAGAGGTTATAAAAATAATGAGAACAAATCTGAAACCTAGATCATTTAAATTATGGAGAACTAGAGTAACAGGGAGAACTAGAAAGCATGAAAAGAAAAGAAATCTATCCGAAAAATCATTTAAATATGAGAGTTATCTTTAAAATATTAATTGTCAGTATAAGTCTTTTGTTTGCTAGTAAGATAGCATTAGCAGATCAAAATGATCCACGGCTAAATAATTTGTTTAAAAAATTAAATGAGACTGAAAATCAGGATGAGATAAGAGATTTGATATCTGACATTTGGAATATTTGGTATGAAGTTGATGATCCAAAAGTAATTGAATATTTTGAGAAAGGTATTCAAGCTATGAATTTGAGAAATTATCCACTAGCAATCAGATTTTTTAATAATTTAATTGAAGAAGATCCTAATTTTGCAGAGGGTTGGAATAAGAGAGCAACAGTTCATTTTATGATGGGTAATTTTGATCAATCAATGCAAGACATCATTAAAACCCTTGAATTAGAACCAAGACATTTTGGTGCTCTAGATGGAATGGGTCTAATTTTTATTCATCAAGGCCAGTTTCAACAGGCAATTGATGTATATGATAAGATGTTAGAGATTTTTCCTTTTAGTGTTAAAACTATGGATAAGAAAGAAAGAATACAATCGTTTATTTCTCAATCTACGTAATATCAAAAAATACTAATAATAAAGATAGTGTAAAAAAACTAACAAACGTACTTAATACTACATTTGAAGAAACAACACCTTTTAGCGAATTATATCTATATGCAAAATAATATGATTGTGAGCCACTTGGTAAAGCTGCAGCCATAGTAACAATAATTACCAAGAGACTATCAAGCTCTAATATAAAATGTGCTAAACAAAATGCAATTATAGGGTGAATAAAATTTTTTAAGATAGTTAATAGTATTGCACCATAAATATTTTCTCTAATTTTAAAATTTCCTAATGCAAGACCTAAAGAAATAAGAACCATTGGAAGCGCAAGGTTTACAAAAATATCTAAAGGCTGCTTCATAATAGATGGAACAATAAGATTAGAGTAATTAAGAATGATTCCAATTATCATTCCAAAAAGTACAATATTTTTAATCATACCTAATAATATTTGATAAAAAATTTCGACAATGCTTTTTTGTCTATTTCTATAAACTTCTATTATAATAACAGTATAGCTAAAATGAACAATACCATGAAAAAAAACTAATATCATATAAGGAATTGTATTTATTGGGCCCAAAACTGCATACATAAGAGGTATTCCCATTGCCACTGTGTTACCAAAACAAGCAGCTAATCCAAAAAGTGCAGAGTCATCTGTTTTAAAATTTAAAAATTGTTTGCTAATTAAAAAACCAATCATTGATATAAAAATTCCTGAAGCAAAAAATGAGATGATCAGGCCAATAGAATTAATTTGAGGAAATGAGACTTGCCAAAAATATATAATTAAAGCTAAGGGTAAAAGAATATTGAAACCTGTAAAATCAAAATAATCAATATATTTTTTTGGAAGTATTTGTAATTTATTTACAAAAAATCCAAAAAGGATATATCCAAATACACTGCTAACTATATTTAATAAGTCAATCATTGAAATCAAAAAAATTATTTAAAAATTGAATGACGCTTTCTTCAATTATATTATTTTCATTTGAGTTTGAATTTTGAAAAAATTTTGAATTTTCATCAAAACTTATATTAGGATTATTTAAGTTTCCTTTAATCAAAGTAGTTAAATATATTTCATTATTTTGAGATAAGTTTAAAATAATATCTATAAAATTATTACTGTAATTGTATTCTCCTTTTATAAGAATTCTGTTGTTTTTATTACTAATTTCTATTTTACTAGTTTCTAAAATATTTTTATTTTTATTTATTTCGCCTTTAAAATTAGAACTTTCATTACCAAAAGCATTTATTAATTCAGAAAATGCAAATTTTTGATTTTTTTGATTTTCTAATTTTTCAAAGAATAATTTTAAAAATGAGATAAGAAATTTTTCTTCATTAGTTGTTTCAAAAAATATTTTTCCATTAATTTTATAAATTGAGTCAAATAAATTTTCTAAATTATCACTATATTTAAGATAATTTTCAATATAATTTACTTTTCCATTAATATTTACTTCACTAAAATTAATATTATTAATATTGAAATTATCAATTAGAATATCTAAATTTCCTGAAACTTGAAATACAGGCTGCGAAATATCAATTCTAATATTATCAAAGTATAAATTATTTTTGTAATCTTTAATTTCTAAGTTTGTGTTAAGCTTTACAATTGGAAAAATATTGATTTTAGTTTTATTTTTTTCATTAATTTTAATTTCTAATTTCTTCTCGATATCACTAATTATTTTTCCTTTTTCAAAATTATTTAGAAAAATATAAATAAAGATAGATAAAATTATTAATATAATTACTACTATAGAAAAAAATAATCTAATTTTTTTCATAAATTAGATCGTAAAAAACTATATTTTTGTAAAATTATTTTCAGGATCATGCAATGGATTAAATTGAACAGACATAACATATTTATTTTTAGCAACTTCAACTTCAAAATTGCTGCCATTTAATTTTTTTAAATCTATTTCTGAGTCTATGTATCCAAAGACCATATTTTTTTTATAATAAAATGAATAATTGCTAGAAGTAGTTTCTCCCACAATTTTATCTTTATAATAAATAGGTTCATCATGTAATAAGAGAGGATTTCCTGGAGTAGATTTTTCTAAAACAAAATTTGTTAGTTGTTTCTTTTTAATTCTATTTTTTGTTTTTAAAGCTTCTTTACCTATAAAATCTGTTTTTTTATTTAATTTAACAGTAAATTCTAATCCAGCTTCAAATGGGTTTTCAGCTGGTGAAATATCATGACCCCAATGTAAATATCCTTTTTCCATTCTCATAATATCAAGTGCATGAGCTCCAGCATGCGAAAGGTTGTAGTTTTCTCCAACTTTAACTAACTTTAAATAAATTTCTCTAGATATATTTATAGGAACATAAATTTCCCAACCAAGTTCACCAACAAAAGATAATCTTTGGAAGATTAATTTATTATTTTTCAATGATATTTCTTTAGCAGTTCCAAATTTAAACTTGTCGTTTGAAAAATGTTCTCCAAATATTTCTGTTAGAATTTCTCTACTTTTAGGACCAAAAACACCAAAACAAGCTAAACTTTCAGTGATATCAATTAAAGTTGTATTTTTACTTAAATTTTCTGAAATATGTTTTTTATCATGTTCTCTCACAGATGAACCCGTTACAATACGAAAAGAATTAGCATCTATACAAGTAACTGTTAAATCGGCAACAATGCCACCATTTGAATTAAGCATTTGCGTGTAAGTTGTATTACCGGGATAATTTTTAATATTATTACAGCATAATCGTTGAAGATCGTTGAAGGCAGTGTCTCCCTTAATTTCAAATTTTGCAAAGGCACTTAAGTCAAATAAACCAGCGTTTTTTCTTGTATTTATTGTTTCATACTTTGCTGCATCATACCAATTTTGATAGCCATAACTATACTCATATTCTGGTTTCTTACCATTTAGAGCATACCACATTGGTCTTTCAAAACCGGCCACTTGACCAAAGCATGCTCCTTCTTTTTTCAAATCATTATGAAAAGGAAGTAGTTTAATATTTCTCGAAGATTTATGTTGTTTGTAAGGCCAGTGCATTGCATATAAATCTCCTAATGACTCAGTAACTCTTTCAGTTATAAATTTTGTCTCAGAGTGAAATTTTTCAAATCTTGAAATATCTAAGGAGTAAAGATCATCATTAACTTCACCGTTCATCATCCATTCTGCAGTTACTTTACCTGCACCACCAGCACTCTGAATACCAATACTATTAAATCCACAACAAACATAAAAGTTTTTTACTTCTGGTGTTTCTCCTAAAAGATAATTTGTATCTGGAGTAAAAGCTTCAGGACCATTAAAGAATTTTCTTATACCTACATTTTCAAGGGCTGGTATTCTTTTCATAGCATTTTTTAAATGTGGTTCAAAATGATCAAAATCTTCAGGTAGTTCTCCAAAAGAAAAATCATTGGGCACTTTATAAGTATCAGTAAAAGCAGGTTTAGCTTTAGGTTCAAAAATTCCTACTAAAATTTTTCCAGCATCCTCTTTTAGATATAAGCAATTATTATAATCTCTAAGAACTGGAAGTGAATTAGAAATTTCTTTTAATGGCTCACTTAATATATAGAAGTGTTCATTTGGATATAGCGGTATACTAACGTTAATATCATTTGCTATTTGCCTTGACCACATTCCAGATGCTAGAACAATATACTCACATTTAATTTTTCCATATTTTGTATCTACACCTTCTATTGATCCATTTTTAGTAAGGATTTTATTTACAGAACAATGTTCAAATATTTGAGCACCATACATTTTTGCCGATTTAGCAAGAACATTTGTTATACCAACTGGATCTGCTTGACCATCTTTTGGAATAAATATTCCACCAACAACATCATCAGTATTTATAAGAGAATAAATATCCTTAATCTGATATTTTTCTAATTCATTAACTTCTATATTAAATCTTTGAGCAAAAGTAGCTTGCCTTTTTAATTCTTCTAATCGATCATTAGTTGTTGCAATAGTTAAAGAGCCGTTTTGCTTTAAACCTGTTGCTAATCCTGTTTCTTTTTCCAGGTCCTTATATAAATTTAACGAATAATTTCTAAGTTTTGTAATGGTTGCTGATGCACCAATCTGACCAATCAGTCCTGCTGCATGCCAAGTAGTTCCAGAAGTTAATTGATCTCTTTCTAGTAAGATCACATCTTTCCATCCAAATTTTGCTAAATGATAAGCTACAGAACACCCAGCTATACCACCACCAATTACTACTACTTTAGCTGATGAGGGTATTTTTTTGTTCATGAATTTTGCTATAGATAAAGATTTTCAGTATGAGTCTCAAAATAAAAATCTAAATCTTCAATATTTATTTCATTTATTGTCGGTGGTTTCCAAGTAGGATTGTGATCTTTTGTAATAAGCACCGAATTTACACCATTATCAAAATCATCACGATAAACAACTTTTTGACTTAATTGATACTCTATTTCTAAACACTCCTTTAATGATTTACCCTTTGCATCATCAATAAGTTTGCAGGTTATTGCAAGACTCATAGGGCATTTAGTTGAAAGAATACCTAAAATTTTTTCTGAAAATTCTGAACCATTATTTTTTAGATTCAATGTTATTTTTTTTATATCACCATCAAACAATTCATTTATTAAACTCATATTTTTTATAATATTTGTGTCATTCTTTACTTCATAATTGTCATTAAATATTTTACCTTTTGTAAGAAACTCCTCTTTCACATTCTCTATCCTTTCACTTTTAAAATAATGTGTTGCTAAACCAAAAAAAATTAATTCATTTAATTTTAAAACTTCGCCAGTTAATCCAATATATTTACCGATATTACCTGGAAGATTGGATAAAAAATAACTTCCACCAACATCTGGAAAAAAACCAATAGCTGCTTCTGGCATTGCGAATTTAGAATTATCTGTAGCTAATCTGTGATCACCGTAGATTGATAAACCAACTCCACCACCCATTACTACGCCATTCCAGATTGAAAGATATTCTTTACTAAATTGGCTTATCAAATAATTAAGTCTATACTCAACTTTAAAAAAATTATTTTTTATAGAATCATTATTTTCTGCTAAAGCAAGAGATTTCACATCACCTCCTGCACAAAAATGTTTACCTTCTCCAAATAACATAACTCTAGAAATATTATTGTTTTCTTCCCATTCTAATAATTTATCAATGAATTTTTTTGCCATATCTAGATTCAAAGCATTTAAAGACTTTGGACGATTTAGTTTAATGACACCAGTTTGGTTTATTTCAGAAAATATAATATCCATTAATTCTTTTTAAACTGTAAAACTTTATTTGAAAGACCAACTTCTTTTGCTTTTAGTCTATTTATTTCATCTCTTAATCTTGCCGCATCTTCAAACTCAAGTTTTGAGGCAAATTCATTCATTTTTTTCTCTAAAGTTTTAATATGTTTATCTAAGTCTTTTCCAACTAATTCCTTAGCATTATTAATTTCAACAGTAACATGATCTTGTTCAGCTGTATTTTCAATTATTTCTTGAATATTCTTTTTAATACTGATTGGTGTTATTTTATTTATTTTATTGTATTCCAGTTGTTTTGATCGCCTCCTATCGGTTTCTTCGATTGCCTCTCTCATACTAGTGGTAATATTATCAGCATACATTAAAACTTTACTCTCTACATTTCTTGCAGCCCTACCAATAGTCTGAATTAAACTAGTTCTAGATCGAAGGTAACCTTCCTTATCTGCATCTAGTATAGCCATTAAAGCACATTCAGGAATATCCAAACCTTCTCTAAGAAGATTTATTCCTACTAAAACATTAAAAACTCCTAGTCTTAGATCTCTAATAATTTCTATTCTTTCTAATGTATCGATATCAGAGTGAAGATATCTTACCTTTAATCCTTCTTCATTAATATATTCAGTAAGATCTTCTGCCATTTTTTTTGTAAGTGTTGTGATTAGAACACGATGACCTTTATCTATAGTCTTTTTACATTCATCAATTAAGTTATCAATTTGATGTTTAGTTGGCCTTATCTCAATAGGTGGATCAATTAAACCTGTTGGTCTAATTACTTGTTCAACAAAGGTACCACCTGTCTTTTCAAGTTCATAATCTCCTGGTGTTGCACTTACAAATATAGTTTGTGGACGCATTGCATCCCATTCTTCTCTTTTTAAAGGTCTGTTATCAACACAACTTGGTAGTCTAAAACCATATTGAGCTAAAGTTGATTTTCTAGAAAAATCACCTTTGTACATTCCTGCTATTTGACCACATGTCTGATGGCTTTCATCTATAAACAATAAAGAGTCTTCTGGAATATATTCATAAAGTGTAGGAGGAGGCTCCCCTGGCTGTCTTCCTGACAAATATCTAGAATAATTTTCAATACCACTACAACTTCCAGTAGTTTCCATCATTTCTAAGTCAAATGTAGTTCTCTCATCCAACCTTTGTCTTTCTAAGTATTTTTTTTCTTTTTCAAAAATCTCTAATTGTTTTTTTAGATCATTTTTAATCATAGTAATTGCTTTTTTTATTGTTGGCTTTGGGGTTACATAATGAGAGTTTGCAAAGATTCTTATTTGTTCAAGTTCTCCGAGCTTCTCTCCAGTAAGTGGGTCCACTTGTGTTATACTCTCTATATCATCTCCAAACATAGATATTTTCCAAGAAATATCTTCATAGTGGGAAGGGAAAATTTCTAAAATATCTCCCTTAGCTCTAAAGCTACCTCTTCTAAAGTCCATGTCACGACGTTTGTATAAAAGTTCTACCAACTTTCTGATAATTATCTCTCTACTTATTGATTGATTTTTATCTAAAGTAAAAGACATTGAAGAATAAGCATCAACTGATCCAATACCATAAATACAAGAAACTGATGCTACTATGATTGTATCTCTTCTTTCCACTAAAGATCTAGTAGCTGAATGTCTTAGACGATCAATTTGTTCGTTTATTGAAGATTCTTTTTCAATATATGTATCAGTTCTTGGTACATATGCTTCTGGTGTGTAATAATCATAATAACTGACAAAATATTCAACAGCATTATTTGGAAACAAATTTTTCATTTCTCCATAAAGTTGTGCTGCTAAAGTTTTGTTTGGTGCCATTATTAAAGTCGGTTTCTGTACTTTTTCAATTACTTTAGCCATTGTAAAGGTCTTACCTGATCCAGTGACACCTAAAAGAACTTGTTCTTGTTCTCCTTCATTTAGACTTTTAACAATACTTTTAATTGCTTCAGGCTGATCACCACTTGGATTAAAATCACTTACAATTTTAAAAGGTGTTGTGATTTCGGAAGAGAGATGATGTTTTTTTTCTGCTTTATTCATTGATTCTAATATAATCATTTAGATAATTGTACTTTTCTAAAAAACTACCATCTGTTGTTATTGTTCCATTTAATATTCTTCCATCATCTTTTTTTAATAAAAAAGGAAGAACTTCTTTGATAATACCTTCACTAAATTCTGTACTTGAATCACGTGGTAATTCAGATGGTAAATTATCAACTGCCATAACAGCAATTCCATCATTATTTTCATCAATTTCTTTTAAAGTATATCTTTCAATCCAATAATTTGGCTCCTCAATTGTTGTTGATCGTATTGTAGTTGGAACAGAGCCATTAATATCACAAGTAATATCGCCAACAATTTTTAGATTTTGTAAAACTTTTAAGTCTTCATTCTCAAATATTTTTGGAGAAGATGGGTCCCAGTAATGTGCACTTATAAGTATATCAGTTTCTTTTAAATATTGTAATGCAGAACTAGAATAATCTTGAGGATTATCAATAAAATGTTCAAGGTTAAAGTTGGTAGAAGAATTATTTGTAACATAATCTTTAGTTTCTAAATTACAAAAAATAGGTTGATCAAATTTTTTTTCCAAAAAGTCTTTTTTTGACACTGCTTTGATGTTTGTTAGATTTAAAAGTTCAATTACTCCTTTTGCAACTCTACCATCACCAGTAACTAGAATTTTAGTTTTAGGAAAATATAAATTTTTTAAATTTAATACCAATCTTTCATAATCATTAATTTTATAGGCACTGGCAAGAGATTGTTTTCCAAGCACTTTAAGCAATAAATTTAAGGTATTATAACAACCAACAATACCTGCAAATCTTCCAAAACCTAAACATCTTGTACCATTTTTACGTCTGATATTTTCATAATCAATCAATGTAATTTTTTTATTTAAAATTGATAAGAGTAGGTCTTTCTTATGTTTTTCAATATTTTTTTGTTGTTTATTAATTTTAAAAGTGTGAGAAAAAAAAAGATATGTCCTATTATTAATTAAAATATTTGGATCAATTTCTTTAACTCCGAATATGATTGAGCATTCATTTAAATTTTCATTAATTTTAGCACCACATAATTCATATTCTTCATCAGAAAAACATCTACTATTTGATGGCTGAATAATGAAATTAATATTTGGATTGCTTTCTTTATATTTTTTAATATGTTCTGGGACTAGAGGAGTTCTATTTTCATCATTTCTAGACTCTCTAATAATACCAATATTGGTTAATTGCTTATCCATTCTCTTGTTGGATATTAATTTTATAATCTTTTAAAATTTTAAAAAAATACATTATGTCTTCTGTTTTATGTGGTGCAGTTTTAACACCAGTCTCAATTTTATTATCCAAAATTAGATCAATCGCAGCTGATAAAGTAATCGATACAAGTTTGCCCATTGCAGTATTTTCACCACTTCCTTTTTCATCTAAAAAATAAGAACTATCAAAAATTTTATTATGATTTTCAAAAGCTTTAAGTTTTACAGAAAGTACAACGCGATCTTCTTCCTCAGGTAAATATTTATTATCTTTTAATAATTCTTCACTTTTTTCATTGATTTCAGCTTCTATATTATCCGATCTATTTTCAAGCATTGAAAAAATATCTTGCCATGCCTCTTTCCAACCATCAAGTCGCAAAGTTCCTCTTACGAACTCTTTGACTTTCCATTTCTCATCAAACAAGTATTCACTTACATATGGTGTAGAATCTCTGTTTGGATAAGCTTCAAAATTTTCATCAGATATTGAATAAGAACTAATAGATTTGTAAGGAGTTACAGTATTTACTTTTCCTTTTGTTATATATTTAGCATCATTGTTTAAGGCTTTAATTACTCCAGCTGGAGACCAACTAAATTTATATTTGAAATCATTTGGAATTGCTGGAAAACCCCCACAATATGATTCATAAACCACTTGTGTTTTTTCAGTCGAGATTTTTTTAAGATCACTGACAAGTAAATGGGAAAAAAAATGATCGATACCTGGGTCTAAACCGACCTCATTGATAAATACTAAATTTTCTTTTTTTACATCTGGATTTAGCATATTTATTTCTGGATTAAGGTAACTAGTAGTTGCAAAATGACATTTATGTTTTAAACAAAGTTTAGCTATTTCTAAATGTTTGTTTGCTGGCAGTTGAGAAATAACAATATCACCTGGATTTGTTTCGTTAAATAATAAATCAACATCAAACTGTTTTGCGTTCACATTGTTTTTATCTACATGATCAATACTCTTTATAGCCTTATCTAATGTTCTATTCCATACTGTAAAATTATCTAAATTTTTAGCTAATCTTCTAATTCCTGGTATAGAAGATAGTCCAGTTCCTATCCAATGTACATGTTTCATAGTCTTATTTACTTTTATATTAAATTGTTTACTACATTAATGAAACTTAAAATACGGAAATTTATTTGACTTCAATAGTATTTATTTTTTTATTAACAGGTCTAGTCTCTGGTTTTATTGCAGGATTATTAGGAGTTGGAGGTGGAATAATAATTGTACCTGTAACCTACTTTATTTTACTTAATCTTGGTTATAGCTCTGAAATTGTCATGCATGTTGCTGTAGCATCTTCTCTTGGTGTAATTTGTTTTACTTCAATTTCTTCTATAATATCTCATGTTAAGCTTAAAAATACAAATTTGATAATTGTAAAAAAATGGGCAATAGGAATAATAATAGGATCAATTGTAGGTTCACTTGCAGCAAGTGCTATTTCAGGACAGAGTTTAGTTATTCTTTTTGTAATTTTGGCATTTTTGATTTCATTAAATATGCTGTTTCAACAAAGCCCAATTGTTGTAAGCAACGATATACCATCGTCTAATATAATTAATTTTTTAATAAGCTCTTCTATTGGTTTTTTATCTGCAACAATTGGTATAGGTGGTGGAAGTTTTAGTGTTCCAACTTTAACAATGTTTTCAAAAAAGATTCATGAAGCAGTTGGTACTTCTGCTGTTTTTGGTTTTTTAATTGCTTTTCCAGGAACACTTACATTTATGTATACTGGGTCAAATATAGATGAACTTCCCATTTATTCTCTTGGTTACGTAAATATTATAATTGTTTTTTTTATATCGATAACTAGTATATTTACTGCTGGAATTGGTGCAAAAGTTTCATCAAATATAGATAAGTTAGTATTAAGAAAGATTTTTGCTATTTTTTTGTTGTTAACTTGTGTTAGTCTAATTATTGAACATTTTATAATTTAAATGAATTTTGTTGCAGATAGACTAAGTAAAATAAAACCTTCAATGACTGTAGGTATAAATGTCAAAGCCAAGGCTTTGAAGGACGAGGGTAAAGATGTAATTGTTCTTGCAGCAGGTGAACCAGATTTTAACACACCAAAAAATATTAGAGATGCAGCTAGTAAAGCTATGGAAGAGGGTAAAACTAAATATGTACCAGGTAAAGGTACACCAGAATTACAAAAAGCAATTCAGAAAAAATTTAGAGAAGATAATAATATTGATTATCAATTAGATGAAATCATATGTGGTGTAGGAGGCAAACACATTATCTATAATGCTATGATGGCAACAATTAATCCAGGAGATGAAGTTATTATAACAGCTCCTTTTTGGGTTAGTTATCCAGATATTGTTTTATTAGCAGAAGGGAATCCTGTGATAGTAGAGTGCCCTCAATCACAAAATTTTAAAATTACACCAGAACAATTAGAAAAAAATATAAACTCTAAAACAAAATGGTTAATGTTGAATAGTCCTAGTAATCCAACTGGATCAGTTTATTCAAAAAAAGAGCTTGAAGACTTAGCACTTATCTTAAAAAAGTATCCTAATGTTCTTATAATGTGTGATGATATCTACGAAAAAATTGTTTACGATGGCGTAGAATTTCACACTCTAGCTTCTATTGAACCTTCACTAAAAGACAGATGTTTGACACTAAACGGTGTTTCAAAATCATATTGTATGACAGGGTGGAGACTTGGATATTGTGGAGCTCCAAAAGAGATTATTGCTGCTATGAACAAAATACAATCACAAAGCACAACATCAACTTCTTCAATTACAATGGCTGCTGCTGTTGAAGCAATAAGTGGTCCGCAGGATTTTATAAACGAGCATAATAAAAAATTTTTAAAAAGAAGAGATCTAGTATTGAATAAATTAAATGATATTGATGGAATTACATGTCAAAAACCAAGAGGAGCTTTTTACGTTTATCCAAATTGCGAAGGTATAATTGGAAAAAAGACACCAAATGGAAAACATATCTCCAATGATGAAGATTTCATGACATACCTTTTAGAAGATCAAGGTGTAGCAGGAGTTCATGGTGCAGCATTTGGGTTATCTCCTTATTTTAGATTGTCTTATGCAACTAGTGATGCAATTCTAGAAGATGCGTGCAACAGAATAAAAGAAGCTTGTAATAAGCTTACTTAAGGTCTTCATCAGCAATTATTTCAGCTAATCTAAGCAGATTAGTAGTACCTGCACTTCCAAATGGAACACCAGCCGAGATAACTACGTTATCTCCTGGTTTTACTAATTTTTTATTTTTTGCAATTGAACAGGCAATATTAACCATATCTTGTGCATTTTGAGCATCTTCTTGAGTATGACAGGAGTTTACACCCCAGTATAACTGCATTTTTCTTGTAGTATTAATATTTGGAGATAAACCAACAATTTGAACTGGTGCTCTTTCTCTAGCCATTCTAGTCGTTGTTCTTCCACTTACAGAAAATGTAATTATTACTTTTGCATCTGATTTTTTTGCAATTGAGTAAGCTGCTAAAGTTATTGCATCTGTATTATCAACATCATCAATATTTTCTTGAGTAATTTGTAAATTATAATTATTTTTATCATTCTCAATATTTTCTATTATTTTATTCATAGTCCTTACTACTTCTATTGGATGTGCTCCAACAGCAGACTCGCCAGATAACATTACAGCATCTGTTCCGTCGTAAATAGCATTAGCAACATCAGACGCTTCAGCTCTCGTTGGCACAAGATTTTCAATCATACTTTCAAGCATTTGTGTAGCAACAACAACTGGCTTACCAAAGTGTCTACATCTTTTAATAATATTTTTTTGAACTATCGGAACTTTTTCTGTTGGCATTTCAACACCCAAATCACCTCTAGCTATCATAATTCCATCTGCAGCATTTATAATATCATCAATATTTTTTACTGCTGAAGGCTTTTCAATTTTTGCCATCACGAGTGCTTTATTGTTAATTATTTTTTTTATTTTGTGTATATCCTCTGCTTGTTGTACGAAAGAAAGTGCAACCCAATCAACTCCCATATCTAATGCCTTCATAAGATCAGATTTATCTTTTTTGGTAAGGGCGTCTATAGGAAGAATTACATCAGGTATATTTACACCTTTGTTATTTGAGATTTCAGCATCATTTAAAACTTCTGTAATTAGACTATCTTTTTTTTGTTCAACAATTTGTAATCTTATTCTTCCATCATTTACTAATAAAATAGAATTAGGTGTTAAAAAATCATAAATTTCTTCATGAGGAAAGTTAACCCTATTATTATCTCCAGGCTCACTTGAAAGATCTAATACAAAACTTTGACCTTTGACTAAATTTTCTTTTGTATTCTTAAATGTGCCCACTCTTAATTTGGGTCCTTGTAAATCAGCTAATATGCATGACGCATGATTATGTTTTTCTTCAAGAGATCTAATATTTTCATAATTCTTTCTATGAGTTTCTAAATCGCCATGTGAAAAATTTAATCTAAAAACATCACATCCAGCAACAAATAAGTCTTCTATTATTTTTTTATCTGATGATGCAGGTCCTAGCGTAGCTAAAATTTTAGCTTTTCTGTTACGTTTCATTAATTTTTATATATATAGCACAAAAAAAGATTTATATAATTTATTTACGTAATATGACCAAAAACTTTGATAGAGAATTACTTGCTGATGTTGCAGAAAGATTGATTCATCATCTAAAAAATAGAACAGATGTACAAAATATTGATTTAATGAATTTATCAGGTTTTTGCAGAAACTGTCTTTCAAAATGGTATATTAGTGCTGCAGAAAAGAAAAATATTTCAATTTCATACGATGAAGTACGAGAAATGATCTATGGTATGCCATACTCAGAGTGGAAAACAAAATTTCAAACTGAAATTACTTCTGAACAAAAAGAAAAATTCGATAAAAGAGAAACTTAATACAGTTTCTCTAAATTTTCTCCATACATCTCTTTTACTTTAAACCTTCTTACTTTCATAGAAGGTGTCATCATATTGTTTTCAATTGTAAACTCGTGATCAATTAAAATAAACTTTCTTATTTGTTCTATACTAGAAAGGCTTTTATTGACTTTATCTATAACTTCTTTCATTTTTTTATTAAATGAAGAATCTTGAATTATTTTATTTAAATCACCTTCAAGATTATTTTCTTTTGCCCATTCTAAAGCTAAATCTTTATTAGGTACTAGGATTGCAACTAGGTAATTTTTGAAATCTCCATATAGCATTGATTGAGCAATTTCAGGTTCAATATCCAGTTTTGCCTCTATTCTTGAAGGGGAAATATTATCTCCACCAGCATTTACAATAATATCTTTTTTCCTATCCGTTATCTTTAAATAATCTTCTTCATCAAATTCACCAATATCACCTGTATGAACCCATCCATCGATTATAGTTTTATTAGTTGACTCAGGATCATTCCAATAACCATTCATAATTAGTTCACCACGAGCTAAAATTTCTCCATCTTCAGAAATTTTCACTTCATTTCCTTGAAGAACTTTTCCAACAGTATCTAATTTAATTTTTTCAGGAGGGTTTGCGGAAATAACAGGAGCCGTTTCAGTTTGTCCGTAGCCTTGAAGTAGTGGTAGACCAAGGGCGCTTAGGTATAATCCTACTTCAAAATTTAGTGCTGCGCCTCCTGATATCAATGCTCTGAGACTTCCACCAAATCTTTTCTTAACTTTTTTTCTTACTATCCTATCCATCAATCCATTCATAAATCTTTCAGAGAAACTCATCTGCTCACCAAAATATTTTTTCTTTCCTAGATTTAATGTAATTGCAAAGAAACGTTGACTTAATTTACTTTGGTTTTTTAGACCTTGTGAAATACGTGTGTGTAAAGAGTCATAAAACCTTGGAACAGCTGTCATAAAATGTGGCGCTGCCTCAGCCATATTTACTAATAATTTATCTATACTTTCAGCGTAATAGATTTGTGCGCCTTGCCCCATTTCTAAAAATTGTAAAGTATGCTCATATGAATGAGATAAAGGTAACCATGATAAATATCTAATTTCTTTTGTCAAATCACTAGTAAGACTCTCGAGTAATTTATCACAGGAAGCACAGTTTCTTAGCATGGCTCCATGACTTAACATCACTCCCTTTGGATTGCCTCCAGTACCTGATGTATAAATAATACATGCTGTATCTTTTCTTTTAAAATTTTTTGATAACTCTTCTATTTCTCTAGAATTTTTACTTTTTTCTAAATTGTCATTTATAATTTTATTGTATGATAAAATATTTACAACTTCGGTATAAGTTTCATTATCATCATTAATTTTTATTACGTTTTGACAATGTGAAATTTTTTCTATTGCAGGTAGAACTTTTTTCATTAGCTCGTGTGATGATACGATGGCACATCTGGCACCAGAATGCTCAATAATATATTTATAGTCATTGGTTGTACTTGTTGTATAAGCAGGTACTGAAATTGCTCCTATGGACATTATTGCTAAATCAGTGATTTGCCATTCAGGTCTATTTTCAGACAAAATTAATACTCTATCTCCTTCTAAAATTCCCAAATCTTTTAAGTATGTTGCTAAACTTTCGACTTGTTCTTTTACCTGTGACCAGCTTAAAGAAACATATTTATCATTCTCTTTCTTCCATAAATATGGTTGATCTTTTAAATCATTTGCTTGATGATAAAATATACCTGGTATGCTATTAAACTCGTCAAAATTAACAATCATGCTTTCTATCCTCCCTACAAAGCTAAGATATTAGACCTATATCGAAATAGTACAAGATGAAACAAAAAAATTATCAAAATTCAACAAAAAATACGCTTGGCAAACTTCCTCTTTGGAATTTAAAGGATTTATATGAATCTCCAAAAGCTAAGAAGCTCAATAATGATTTAAATAAGCTCAGAATATCGACTAAGAAATTCGAAAAAAAATACGCATCCAAAATCACCAAGATTAGTTCTAATCAACTTTTAAAAGCCATTATAGAATTAGAGGATATTGATACAAAAATAGATAAAATTATGTCTTATGCACATTTATTAGTTGCAGAGGATGGTAACAATGAAAAGAATAAAATTTTTTATCAACAAATGCAGGAGCAAATAACAAATATTGCTTCCTCAATTGTCTTCTTTAGCCTTGAAATAAATGAAATTTCAGAAAAAAATTTAAGAAAAATTTATGCCGATAAAAAACTAAAGATTTATAAAAACTGGATAAAAAATATTCGAAAATTCAAACCTTATCAATTGGATGTTAAAACAGAAAAACTACTTCAAGAAAAAAGTATTACTTCTAGATCAGCTTGGGTTAGATTATTTGATGATACAATTGCCTCACTTAAATTTCCCTTTAAGGGAAAAAATTTATCAAGTGCTGAAATTTTTAATTTTCTTTCAGACAAAAAAGAATCAAATCGTAAAAAATCAGCTGAGGTAGTATCTGCTGTTTTAAAAAATAACATTAGTTTGTTTACATCCATTACTAATAATCTTGCAAAAGATAAATCAATCAATGATAGATGGAGAGGATTACCAAATCCAGTCAGTTCAAGAAATTTATCTAATGTTGTTGAAGATGAAGTTGTAGAAGCCTTAACTGAAACAATAAAAGAAAATTATCCAAAAATTTCTCATCGTTATTATAAAATAAAATCTAAATGGCTAAGAAAGAAATCCTTAATGTATTGGGACAGAAATGCACCTCTTCCTTTTCAATCACAGATTATTTATTCTTGGAAAGAAGCAAGACAAATTGTAACTGATGCATATTCAAATTTTGATAAGAGGGCAGGAAATATTGTAAATAAATTTTTTGATAATTCATGGATACACGCTCCAGTAATCCCAGGAAAATCTCCTGGTGCGTTCGCTGCTTCTACTGTTCCATCAGCTCATCCATTTATACTTGTTAATTATCAGGGTAAAGCAAGAGATATAGCAACTCTTGCTCATGAACTAGGACACGGCATTCATCAATATTTAGCAGGGCAAAAACAAACTTATTTTAACTCTTCAACACCATTAACCCTTGCTGAAACTGCAAGTGTTTTTGGGGAAATGTTAACTTTTAAATCTCTTTTATCTATTACTACAAAAGAAAATGAACGTAAGGGGCTTTTAGCAAATAAAGTCGAAGATATGCTAAACACTGTTGTAAGGCAGATTGCATTTTTTGAATTTGAAAAACGTATACATCATCAAAGAAAAATTAAAGAATTAAGTGTTGATGATATTTGTGAAATTTGGATTGATGTTCAAAAGAAAAGCTTAGGACCATCAATAAAATTTAATGATGATTACAAATATTTCTGGAGCTACATACCTCATTTTATTCATTCACCATTTTATGTTTATGCATATGCTTTTGGTGATTGTCTTGTTAATTCTCTTTTTAATGTTTACGAGAGCAAACTCCCTAAATTTGAAGACAAATACATTACTTTGTTAGAGAGCGGTGGTAGTGATACCTATGATAAACTATTGAAGCCTTTTGGATTAAATCCAAAGAAAAAAGATTTCTGGCAAAAAGGAGTTAATGTTATTGAGAATTTGATTGACCAATTAGAAGAATAAAATTGATGAAAGATAAAGAAGCAAAGTCTCTAACAAAACAACTTACCAGGTATGCCAAAGTTGGTGGTGTTGTTGGTAAATTAGCCACTAAACTTGCAAGTCAAAGATATTTAGGTGTTAAGTTAGATAAAGAAAAACATGCTTCAGAAATAAGAGCTGCTCTTGGAAGTATTAAAGGTCCATTAATGAAAGTGGCACAATTATCAGCAACTATACCTGACTTACTTCCTGATGAGTACGCGCAAGAGCTTATGCATTTACAGTCTAATGCTCCACCGATGGGATGGTTATTTGTTAAAAGAAGAATGGCTGCAGAATTAAAGCAGGACTGGCAAAAAAATTTTATTGAGTTTGATAAAGAAGCAACAAGAGCAGCTTCTCTTGGGCAAGTTCATAAAGCTAAAATAAAAAATGATGAAATAGTCGCTTGCAAACTACAATACCCAGATATGGCTTCAGCAGTAAGTGCTGATCTTTCACAGTTAAAAATGATTTTTTCAATTTATCAGTCTTATAACAAAGCGATCAAAACTGATGAAGTCTATAAAGAAATTACTGACAGACTTAAAGAAGAGCTAGATTACGAAAGAGAAAAAAAATTAATGGCTGTATTTAGAAATATATTTTCAAATATAAATTTTGTTCATGTTCCTAAAACATATGATAAATTATCTACAAAGAGATTGCTAACTATGAGTTGGCTGGATGGTGAGCCTATTTTGAATTTTAAAAAATCTCCTAAAGAAACAAGAAATACATTAGCGGCTAATATGTATAAAGCTTGGTATAAACCATTCTTTGAATACGGGGTACTTCACGGAGATCCACATTTAGGAAATTATTCTGTGCAAAAAAAAGACCTTAGTATTAATATATATGACTTTGGTTGTATGAGAATTTTTAATGGTAATTTCATTCAAGGTGTAATTGATTTATACTTTGCTCTTCAAGAAAATGATAATTCAAAGGCAGTACATGCTTATGAGCAATGGGGTTTTACAGATATAACAAAAGAGAAATTAAAAGTATTAAATAAATGGGCAGGATTTTTATATTCACCTTTGATGGAAGATAAAGTACAAAAAATACAAGAAAGTGATAGTGGTATATATGGAGCACAAATTGCATCTGAAGTTCATCAAGAACTTAAAAAACTAGGTGGTGTTAAACCACCAAAAGAATTTGTGTTCATGGATAGAGCAGCAGTAGGACTAGGTTCAGTATTTATGCATTTAAAAGCTGAAGTTAATTGGTACAAAATATTCCATGAGCTCATTGAAGATTTTAACTCAAAAAAATTAATGAAAAACCAACAAAAAGCTTTAAATTTAGCGAACCTATCAATATAAGAACTCATGCTCTTATCTGCTATTAAAGAAAATGATAACAATGAGACAAGAGTCTCTATCTCTCCTGAATCGGTAAAGCTCTTTTCTAGACTAGGCTTTGAAGTTATAATTGAAAACGGAGCTGGAGAAACTTCAGGGTATCAAAATTCAAACTATGAAGAAGCTGGAGCAAAAATTGTTACTAGATCAGAGTGTTTAAAAGCTGATGTTTGTTTATGTGTTAGAATGCCAAGCACTAATGATATAAATAACTTAAAAAGTAATTCTTTACTTATTGGGATTTTAAATCCATACGAAAATAAATCTGAATTTGCTAATTTAAACAAAAACAAAATATCATCATGCTGTATGGAATTAATTCCTAGAATAAGTAGAGCCCAAAGTATGGATGTTTTATCATCCCAAGCTAACTTAGCAGGGTATAGAAGTGTGATTGATGCAGCAGAGCAATTTGGAAAAGCTTTTCCAATGATGATGACTGCTGCAGGACGAGTAAATCCAGCAAAAGTTATGATACTTGGTGTAGGTGTTGCAGGTTTACAAGCAATAGCAACAGCAAAAAGACTTGGGGCAGTAGTGTCTGCTACTGATGTAAGAGCAGCAACTAAGGAACAAGTCGAAAGTCTTGGTGGTAAATTCATAATGGTTGAAGATGATGAAGCTCAAAATGCTGAAACTGCAGGTGGTTATGCAAAGGAAATGAGTGAAGATTACAAGAAAAAACAAGCTCAATTAATAGCAGAAACAGTTTCAAAGCAAGATATAGTAATTTGTACAGCTCTTATTCCTGGAAAAAAAGCACCAGTTTTAATCACAGAAGAAATGGTCTCTTCTATGATACCAGGTTCAGTAGTAATTGATTTGGCTGTGGAAGCCGGTGGTAATTGCCCTTTAAGTAAAATGAATGAAATAGTAGTGCATAATGGAGTAAAAATCGTTGGTTATGGAAATGTTCCTGGAAGAGTAGCTAAAGATGCCTCAGCACTCTATGCTAAAAATATTTTTAACTTCTTAAGTTTATTAATTGATAAAGAAAATAAAAAAATAAATTTTGATTTTGATGATGAAATAATTAATTCTGTTTTGCTAACGCATGACGGCGATGTAAGATTGGAGCAATTTAAATAATATGGAAGCACATTCTTCAGAAGTTTTTGTTATTGGACTAACAGTATTTTTCTTAGCTTGTATTATTGGTTATTATGTTGTTTGGTCAGTTACGCCCGCTTTACATAGTCCATTGATGGGTGTGACAAATGCTATATCAAGTGTAATTATAGTTGGGGCAATATTGGCAGCCGGTCCTCAAGGTTTTGATACTTCAAAAATTTTTGGACTAATTGGTGTTGTATTAGCTTCAGTTAATATTTTTGGAGGTTTTCTAGTAACATATCGAATGCTTTCGATGTTTAAGAAAAAAACTAAAAAAACAAAGGAAAAAGAATAATGTCTTCTAACATGGTTGCGATATTATATTTAATTTCTGCGTTATTATTTATCTTTGCTTTAAGAGGTTTATCTCATCCTGAATCTTCGAGAATGGGTAACATTTTTGGCATCACTGGAATGATTATAGCGGTATTCACAACGCTAATGTTCAAATCAGTGCTTAGTTATTATGAAATTGGTGCCGCGATACTTATTGGCGGTGCTATAGGTTCATTTATTGCTCTAAGAATTGAAATGACAGCATTACCTCAATTGGTAGCGGCTTTTCATAGCTTAGTAGGTTTAGCTGCTGTATTTGTTGCTGCTGCTGCATTCTATGATCCTGTAGCTTTTAGTATTGGCAAAGTTGGTTCGATTAAAACTGCTAGTTTAGTTGAAATGAGTATTGGAACATTTATTGGTGCTATCACTTTCTCTGGTTCAGTTTTAGCTTTTGGGAAATTACAAGGTACAATTTCAGGAAAGCCAATAGTATTTAAGTTCCAACATTTTATAAATGCACTAATTTTCCTTCTAATTATTTTCTTGATTGTATTATTTGTAATTAATCAATCTCCAACAATCTTTTGGACAATAGTCATTATTTCAATATTACTAGGATTTCTTGTAGTAATTCCTATTGGTGGAGCTGACATGCCAGTTGTCGTTTCGATGTTAAACTCTTATTCAGGTTGGGCAGCTTGCGGAATAGGATTTACCCTAAGTAATAATCTCTTAATTATAACTGGTGCTCTTGTTGGAGCATCTGGTGCAATACTGAGTTATATAATGAGTAAAGGGATGAATAGATCCATTATTAATGTTGTTCTAGGAGGTTTTGGTGGTGAGCAAGACACTAGTGCTAGCAAGGATAACTCAGATAAAATTGTTAAACAAGGTAATGCGGAAGATGCGGCATACATAATGAAAAATGCAGACTCTGTAATTATTGTTCCAGGATATGGAATGGCTGTAGCGCAAGCTCAACATGCTTTAAGAGAAATGGGTGACATATTAAAAAAAGAAGGAATAGAGGTAAGATATGCAATTCACCCAGTTGCAGGAAGAATGCCAGGTCATATGAATGTTTTACTAGCCGAAGCTAATGTTCCTTATGAAGAAGTCTTGGAGCTTGATGAAATTAATCATGATTTTCCTATGACAGAGGTTTCTTTTGTTATTGGGGCAAATGATGTAACAAATCCAGCTGCAAAAACGGATGAGTCCTCTCCTATTTTTGGTATGCCTATTTTAGATGTAGAAAAATCTCAAAGCGTTTTATTCGTAAAACGTTCAATGGCAACTGGTTATTCTGGTGTTGATAATGAATTGTTTTATAGAGATAATACCACTATGTTATTTGGAGATGCTAAAAAAATGTGTGAGGATATCGTAAAAAGTCTTTCTGCTTAATCGTTATTTCTTTTTGCTGACTTCCTAGCTCTTCTAATATTTTCTTCTTTTTCTCTAGCGCGTTTCAAACAAGGTTTTTCATAGTGTTTACGTAGCTTCATTTCTTTATACAAACCTTCGCGCTGCATTTTCTTTTTTAGCGTTCTAATTGCTTGTTCTACGTTATTATCTTTTACGTTTACAAATAGCGTCATTGGGTCGGGCTAGTAACATAAACTCATATTATTTGCAAACGGATATATTGAATTAATCTATTGGTATATTAGAAAAAATACTTATATTTATTATGTGTCAATTCTCAAAATATCAAAAATTGGTCATCCTATCTTGCTAAAAGAATGCTCTAAGATAAAAGAATTCTCTTCAGATTCTCTAAAAAAAATAGTTTATGATATGTCTGAAACAATGCTTGACTATAACGGTATAGGTTTAGCTGCACCACAAGTACATATTTCAAAGCAAATAATAGTATTTCGTAATCCTGATAATGATGAGAAAGATAAAATTGAGATAACACCATTAATAAATCCTAGTTTTACATCCATAGGAAAAGAAACTGAGGATGATTGGGAGGGTTGCTTATCAATTCCTGGTATGCAAGGTTTAGTTAGAAGATTTAAAAAAATTAAATATTCTGGATTCGATCTTGATGGTAAAGTTATTGAAAATGAAGTTGAAGGCTTACATGCAAGGGTAGTACAACATGAGGTAGATCATTTAAACGGGATATTGTACACATCACGCTTAGCACATAAAAATGCTTTTGGTTTTGAAAAAGAAATTACAACTTATTGGAAAAATGAACAAAACAGAAAATAAAAAAAAAGAAGATATTCTAAAAAAAGCAAAATCAATTGTATCAATTGAAGGCTGGTCATCAGAAATATTATTAAAATTACAAAAACAAAACATAAAAAAAAATGATTTATTCTTTTTTTTCCCAGATGGATATAAAGATTTATTAGAATATGCTCTACAAAATATTAATGAAAAACTTGAATTTAAATTAAAAAAAATTAATTTAATTAATTTTCCACTTAACAAAAGAATAAAAAAAATATTATTATTACGTTTTGATATATTAAATGAAGATAAAGAATTTTATAAAAAAACCTTTAACCATCTTTTGCTGCCCACTAATAATAAAATATCAAAAAAGAGCTTATATAATTCAGTAAATACAATGTGGTATTTAGCTGGAGATAATTCAACAGATTTCAATTTTTATACAAAAAGACTTATTTTATCAGGAATATATACTAATGCCTTATTCGTTTTTTTTTCAAAAGAAATGAAGTACGTTGAAGAAAATATTGATGAAAATCTTAAGAGAATATCAAAAATTCCAAAAATTAAGGAAAGAATATCTTTTATTAAAAATAATGCTCCTAAATTTTTAAAAGGTTTTTTAGCCTAAGCTATACTATCTGGTTCTAATTTATTTTGAATTTCTAATATTTTATCTTTAAGGATTAACTTTCTTTTTTTTAACCTTTGAATTTGTAAAAAATCTACAGTATTTTTTTCTTGAAGGCTGATAAGTATTTCATCAAGATCTCTATGCTCTTGTTCAAAATTTTTTAAAATTTCTATAAGTTTGTTTATGTCATCCATGAAAATAAATAAGTAAAAATATTATAATAGTATATAAACGCCCTGTGGTAAAAAAAATAGCAATTTTAACAAGCGGTGGAGATTGTGCAGGTTTAAATGCAGTAATTAGAGCTGTTACATTGAGGGCACATAATAAGTACAATTGGGACGTTTATGGAATTAAAGATGGAACATTAGGCTTGTTAAAAGAACCACTGGATGTTATCAAATTAAATCCACTAAATTTTGAGGGTAGCTTAATGAGAATGGGTGGAACTTTTTTGGGATCAAATAATAAAGGCAACCCTTTTAAAAAAATTATAAGGAATGGAAAAAAAATTGACTCATCTGATTTAGTTATAGAAGGTTTTAAAAAATTAGGAATTGATGCCCTAATCGGTATTGGTGGTGATGGAAGTTTAAAAATTCTTCAAAGTATTACAAAAAAAGGAAATATAAATTTTGTAGGCATTCCAAAGACCATAGATAATGATGTTAAGCATAATGAGCTATCTATAGGATATGATACAGCAGTTGATGTAGCAACAAATGCATTAGATATGCTTCAACCAACAGCTGCTAGCCATAGAAGAGTAATGATTTTAGAAGTAATGGGCAGAGATGCAGGCCACATTGCTTTAAATGCAGGAATAGCTGGAGGAGCAGACGTTATTTTGATTCCTGAGATCCAATATTCAATAAAATCTATCGCTAATCATATTGAAAAACTTAGATCTAAAGGAAGAAATCATGCATTAATTGTTGTTGCAGAAGCTGTAAAAAAAGAAAACGGTAAAAAAGCTACAGTGAAATATGTTGATGGTGAGGTCCGCCTTGGGGGGATAGGTAATTATCTTGGTGATGAAATTTATAAAATAACTGACTCTGAAACAAGAGTTACAGTTCTAGGGCATGTTCAAAGAGGTGCACAACCAACTCATAGAGATCGTTTAATTGCAAGTGCCTTTGGGGTTTATGCGGTTGATTTAATTGCAAAGAAAAAATTTAATAGAGTAGTTGTATGGAAAGATAGAGGAGTACAAGATTTGATGCTCAGTCAAGTTGCTGGATACTCAAAAACTGTGCAAAAAAACGATCCTTTAATTAAAGTTGCTGAAGGTCTTGGAATTTATATTGGTGATCTAAATTAAAAATTTCCTAATTTTTTCCAAATATAAAAATATATTTTGTAAGGTAAGATCCTTGTAAATTTAAAAAAATAGACAATCAAATAAGGAAAAATTATTTCAAATTCTTTACCTTTAGTTAGTCTATCAAATATTTTTTTTCCTGCATATTCGGCACTTTTTAAAAAAGGCATTTTGAAGCTATTTTTTTTGGTTGCTTCGGTATCAATAAAACCTGGACATATGACTCTGACATTAATGTTCAATTTTTTAAAATCAAAATACAAGCTCTCACTCAAGCTTAATTGAGCTGCCTTAGAAATACCATACGCCCCAGCTGTTGGCCAACCTCTGTATCCCAATGGTGAAGAAATAATAGCAATCGTATTATTTCTATTTTTCATAACATCTTTTAATTTGTTAACACAATACAAAGTGCCTTTGATATTTACATCTACTAGCAATTCATAGTTTGAAATATCAAATATTTGATTTTTATTTGGACTATAAGCTGATGCATTTAATAATGCTATATCAATTTTACCAATATTTTTTTCTATAGAATTAATCGTTTCATCAACATTATTTTTTGAAGAAATATCACATACAATAGCATGAACTAAATTCTTATTACTATTTAGCTCCAATTTTTTTTTTGCTGATTCAAGTTTTATTCTATTACTTGAAGAAATTACAACTTGCCAATTATTATTTATAAATTCTTTTGCTGTAGCAAAACCAATACCTGAAGATCCACCAGTAATCCATATAGTTTGCAACTATAGACTCCAATCATTACGAATTATTGTTATAATATTTTTTTTATCATTAGGATTTTTGAATTCCATTTTCATGAGTTCTTTTTCAAAATACCAAAGTGTATACTCAGGGAATGGCCCTTTATCTTTTGGATTTTTTGATGCATTGAAAACATACTTATTAGCTAATATTTCAATGTCATTGATTTTTATTTTTTCATCTTCAAGTTGTTTTACTTCTATAGTTCTTACAATACCTTTTTGAGTGTCAAATACTTCTTTCTCATTTAACATTTCAATATTCCAATAATTTAATGGTACTATATTTTTATCTAATTTTAATTCTCCATCCATACCACTAGCAATAAAAAAATTGTCTTCATCATTTCCAATTATTTTATACTCTCGATCATCTTCGAAGTCTGTAAATCCATCTATTGATACAAATTCACCATTTTTCCAAGTTTCTTTAGTTTCTTGAAAAAATTTGTATGCTGGAATAAATAAAACTTTAACATTTATCTTTAAAACTGAATGTATAACGACACTATCTTCAATATCTTCAAATTTTGATATTAAGCTTCCAATAGTTTTCTTTTTTCTAATAACATCAAAGCTAACTTCTTTATCATCAGGTATTGGAAATGGCTGACAAAAAACGCTAAAAGAAAAAAGAGATAAACAGGTTATAAAGATATATTTCACGATTTAATTCTTAATGATGATCTTCCCCCATCTATATGAAATATTTGTCCAGTTATCCAACTATTTTTATCACTTAATAGAAAACTTCCAATATCTGAGAAATCATCACCAGATCCAATTTTAGGTAGAGGGTGCATATTTTCAATTGCTTTCTTAATAGTTTCATTACTAATCAACTTTTGTGTCATTTTTGCGTCAGTTAAACTAGGCGCTATACAATTTACTTTGATTTTTGGAGCAAATTCAGCAGCTAAACTCAAAGTAAGCCCTTCAATGGCACCTTTTGCGGTAGAGACTATTGTGTGATTAGTAAAACCTTGTTTTACAGCAATAGTTGAATAAAGAAGAATACTGCCATTATTTTTAGCAAGAGTTTCTTGATTAAACTTAATCGCATTTATAGCACTAAGTGTATTTATTCTAAAAGAATCAATAAAATCTTCATCTTTAGTCATTTTAAGAGGTTTTAAATTTATAGAGCCAACACAAAAAGCAATACCACTTAATCGATCTTTATATTCTTCCGAAATACTTTTAACTTTATCAAAATCTAAAACATCACAAACTTTATATTCGCAGCCAATTTCCTCAGATAATTGTTTTAATTCTGTCTCATTTCTAGAAATAATTATTGGATCATAATTATTACTTTTCAGTTTTTTTGATAATGATTTTCCAATAGAACCCGTTCCTCCAAATACAAATATTTTTTTGTTAGACATTTTTAACCTTTCTAATTTTAATTTGATGATAACTAATTAATAAAGTTGATAATAACAAAATTGAATTAGTTTGATGTAAACTTGCGAATGGTAAGTAAACATTACTTAAAAGAGTTATAATACCTAAAATTACTTGTAAGGTTAGAAAGAATAGGATTAAATACACAAGAGTACTTGAAATGTTTTTATTATCAAATTTAATAAATCTTAAACACACAAATAGGATGTAAAAAAAAACAAAAACTGATAACCAGCGGTGGTTAAAATTTATTGCAACTGTATTTTCAAAAATATTATAAATACCTAAATCATCAATAACGTAATCATCAGGTATAATTTTTCCATTCATTAGTGGAAAAGTATTAAAAGATTGTCCAGAGTTTGTTCCTGCCATAAATCCACCTGTTGCAATTGTGATAAATATTAAGATTACAGCAACTAAAATATAAAATTCAATTGTCTTTGGATTAGATAAAAAACTTATATTAGAAGAATACCTGTAATCCATTGATATCCACAATAGTATCGAGAAAATTATAAGAGCATTTAAAAGATGAAAAGTAAGTCTGTATGGGCTTACGTAAGGATTTTCAGTTAAACCACTCTTTACCATCCACCATCCAATAACTGCTTGAAACAAACCAAATACAAAGACAATACCAAGTCTTATATACAGTGATGATTGAATTTGCTTTTTAAAACTAAAATAAATTAATGGTATTAAAAAGACAACTCCTATGACTCTTGCAAATATTCTATGAAACCATTCCCACCAAAAAATATATTTAAACTCATTTAACGTCATATTTTTGTTAACTATTTTATATTCTGGTGTTTGTTTATACATTTCGAATACAACCAACCAACTTTCTAAACTCAGTGGAGGAATTACACCTAAAATTGGACGCCAGTCAGTCATAGAAAGACCAGAGTCTGTTAATCTTGTGAGACCCCCTATAACTATAATTAATAAAACCATTGCGGTTATTGTTAATAGCCATATATAAATCGCAGGACTATAATATTTTGAAGTATTAGCGTATTTCATTTAGATTATATATAATCTCTAGAAATAATAAAAAAAGTTGTTATTTTTCACATATGACAGAAAAAACTGATGTAGTAATTATAGGTGCAGGTCCGGTAGGCTTATTTGCTGTATTTGAATTAGGTCTTTTAAATATAAAATGTCATTTAGTTGATAATTTAGATAAGGTTGGAGGTCAGTGTGCAGAATTGTATCCAGAAAAACCAATTTATGATATTCCCTCAAGACCAGTTGTGACAGGACAAGAATTAACTGACGAGTTAATTAAACAGATAAACCCTTTTAAACCTAAATTTCATCTCAACCAACAAGTCGAGAAAATTGCTAAAACAGAATATGGTTGGATTGTAGAAACTAATATTGGAACAAAAGTTGAAGCAAAATGTATAGTAGTGGCAGCAGGGGCAGGAAGTTTTGTGCCGCGAAAACCTCCAATTGAGAATATTGAAAGTTTCGAAAACAAAAATGTTTTTTATGCAATTAGAGATAAATCAATATTTAATAATAAAAAAATCTTAATTGCAGGAGGAGGAGACTCTGCTTTGGATTGGACGAATGAACTATCTAAGGATTCTAATGTAACTCTAATACATAGAAGAAAAGAGTTTAGAGCAGCACCGGATTCCGTTTCAAAAATGCAAGAATTAGAAACAAAAGGAAAAATTAAATTTTTAAAAGGCCAAATAAAAAAGATTTCAAAGATTCAAGATAGTAAAATAATTCTAGAATACGAAAACGATAATGAAAGATCAAAAATTGAAGTAGATTACCTTTTGCCATTTTTTGGGTTAAAAATGGAACTAGGTCCAATTGCGGAATGGGGTTTAAACTTACACGAGAACTTAATTAAAGTGGACACTGAAAAATTTGAAACTTCTACACCCTCAATCTTTGCAATAGGCGACATAAATTGGTACCCAGGAAAACTTAAGCTTATTCTATCAGGATTTCACGAGTCTGCTTTAATGGCTCAAGAAGTATTCAAGTATTGCTTTCCTGATAAGAAAAACATTTTTAGATACACAACATCTTCCAAAGAACTTCAGAAAAAACTAGGCGTTTAATGCCAAAATTAATAATTACAGATAGATCAGGTAAAAAGTCTGAAATTGAATATGATAGTAATTTTACATTAATGGAAACCCTTAGAGACAACGGTTACGATATTGAAGCTTCATGTGGAGGATGTTGTGCTTGTGCTACCTGTCATGTTTATATTGATGAAAAATGGACAAATAAACTAAAAAATATGGATGATGATGAAGAGTCTATGCTGGATCAAGCTTTTGATGTTAAAAATAATTCCAGATTATCCTGTCAAATTGATCTATCTGAAGAACTTGATGGATTAGAAATAGAAATTGCACCAGAATAGTGTTGACATAAATTATTAATTTGTATACAAATAGTTTGTATAAAAACTATGGCAGATACTTCTCTTAATGAGAATAGATTAGCATTATTAATTTGGCAAACATCAAACTTATGGCAATCTAAAGTAAGACATAAATTAAAAGATAGTCAAATCACATTAAATGAATATCTTATTCTTGAGACAATTTATTTATTACAGCAAGAAAACATAAATATTACTCAACAGGATATATGTAAAAATGCATCTATAGATAGATCAGTTGTTAGCTTACGTGTTTCTAATCTAGAAGAAAAGAAGTTAATACTTAAACAAAAACCACAAGATAAAAGATCTGATAGTTTAGTTCTAACTACAGCAGGGAATGATTTAATCAATAATATCATTGATAATATTATTGAACTAGAAAATGAATTATTTAATAAATTAGGATCTGAAATTTTTAATTTCACAAATTCATTAAAGTTGTTATTGGGTAAAAAAATTAGAATTAGAGCAAAATTAAATGATTGATCAAGAATTATTCCAATCCTTAAAAGCTTGGCCTTTTAAAGAAGCATTACAAATCATTAAAAAAAATGGTGGTTTACAAAATTTTAAAGTTCCATCAAAGGGATATGTATTACTAGAAACTGGTTATGGTCCCTCTGGTTTACCTCATATTGGAACTTTTGGTGAAGTTGTCAGAACATCAATGGTAAAAAATGCATTTAGCTCTATAATTGATTGCCCAACAAAACTGATCACATTTTCTGATGATATGGATGGATTAAGAAAAGTTCCTGAAAACGTTCCAAATAAAGAAATGTTAGAAAAATTTATAGGCAAGCCACTTACTTCCATACCAGATCCATTTGATAAATTTGAAAGTTTTGGACATCATAATAATGCAAAACTTAGAAGTTTTTTAGATGAATTTAATTTCGACTATGAGTTTGTTAGTTCAACAGAAAAATATCAAAATGGAGATTTTAATGAAACAATATTAAGTATATTTGAAAACTATTCAAAAATATTAGATATTATTCTACCTACCTTAAGAGCAGAGAGAAAAGAAACTTACAGTCCATTTCTCCCAATAAGTGAAAATTCAGGTCAGGTTCTTCAAGTAAAAATTGAAGAATATAAAATGGATTCAAAAACAATTATTTACAAAGATCCATCTTTAGACAAGTTAGTTGAAACAGAAGTAATTAATGGAAAATGTAAGTTACAATGGAAAGTTGATTGGGCAATGAGATGGATGTCATTTGATGTTGACTACGAAATGTGTGGTAAAGATCTTACAGAGAGTGTTGATTTAGGATCCAAGATTTGTAGAGCATTAAATAAAAAACCACCAACTAATCTAATTTATGAAATGTTTTTGGATGAAAAAGGTGAAAAAATTTCTAAATCAGTTGGAAATGGTATTAGTGTGGATGAGTGGCTGCGTTATGCATCTCCTGAAAGTCTTGCACTCTATATGTTCCAAAAACCAAAATCAGCAAAGAAACTTCACTTTGATGTTATTCCTAAGACTGTAGATGATTATCTTTCTCATTATAACTCGTACTCTAAATTAGATAAAAATAAACAGTATGATAATCCAATTTGGCATATTCATTCAGGCAAACCGAAAGAATTCAAATCAGAAATAAATTTTAATACCTTAACTAACCTAGTAAACGTTTCTAATTCTAAAGATAAAAAAGTAATATGGTCTTTTATTAATAAATATGATGATCAAATCAACGCTGATAACAATCCTGAATTTGATCGCCTCATAGACTTTGCACTAAATTACTATGAAGATTTTATTTTGCCTAAAAAGAAATTTTTAGAGATTGATAGTAGTAATAGGGAAGTATTTATTGATATTATTAATGTTTTAGAAAATGAGGTTACTGAAAATAGTTCATCTGAAGATATTCAAACATTATTATACGAAATTGGAAAAAAGCATAAATTTGAAAACTTAAAAGATTTTTTTAAACTTGTATATCAAGTTATGCTTGGTCAGGATCAAGGCCCTAGATTAGGATCATTTTTCAAATTATTTGGTTTAAGAGAAACTATTGATTATCTAAAAAAATTAATAGATAATTAAGATATTGTACAATAGTTCATTAAAAATATTAAGATTATTGCCTCCGGAGTTCTCTCATAATATTACAATTAATTTTTTAAAATACTTTAAAGTAAGACAAAGAAATATTGAGGATCCTATTCTTGCACAGCATTTAATGGGTTTAGATTTTATAAATCCCATTGGACTTGCTGCCGGTTTTGATAAAAATGCTGAAGTGATGCATTCTATGTTTACGTTTGGTTTTGGTTTCCTTGAAGTTGGCACAATTACTCCACAACCTCAAATTGGTAATTCTAAACCTAGAGTATTCAGATTAACTGAAGATCAAGCCATCATTAATAGTTTAGGATTTAATAATAGTGGTATTAAAAAAGTTAAAAAAAATTTAATTAAATACCAAAAATCATATTTAAATAATAAGATTGTAGGAGTTAACATTGGCAAAAATAAAAATTCAAGTGAAGCTACTGACGATTATTTAATAGGTTTAGAAGAGTTAGGTGATTTAGCAAGCTATATAACTATAAACATATCCTCACCAAATACTGAAGGTTTGAGGGATCTGCAATTAAGAGGAAAAATAGAAAAATTGATTAAAAAAATTATAGACAAAAGAGATGAAATAAAAAAAATTAATACCAAGCCAATATTAATTAAAATTTCACCTGATTTAAATGAAGATCAACTAAGAGATATAGCTTTAATATCCTTAGCTAACAACATAGATGGATTGATACTTACAAATAGTACCATAAAAAGATATGATAATTTAATTTCTATAAATAAAGAACAAAAAGGAGGTTTAAGTGGCAAACCTCTATATGAAAATTCAAATTTAGTTTTGAAAAAAATGTATGAATTAACAAATGGTCAAATACCATTAATAGGAGTGGGAGGTATATCAAGTGGCAGGGACTGTTATGAAAAAATTAAATCTGGTGCTTCTTTAGTTCAGTTATATACTGCTTTGGTCTATTCTGGTCCTCATTTAATCAATATTATGAAAAGTGATTTGATTGACCTGATAAAAACTGATGGATATAAAAATGTATCTGAAGTTATTGGTAAATCAGTATAGTAGTGAAAAAAATTAAATCCATTGAAGAAATTATTAATAAATATGACAATTTTATAATTGATCAATGGGGTGTAATGCATGATGGAACATTTGGATATGATTATGCTTTTAATTCTATCAAAATTCTAAATAGTAATAATAAAAATTTATTTATAATTTCAAATTCATCAAAAAGATCAAAATCATCTGTAGATAGATTGCCAAAGCTTGGTTTTAAAAAAAATTCTTTTATAAACACTGTGACAAGTGGAGAAATGATTTGGCAATTACTTAAAAAAAAATTTTTAGATGAAAAAAACAAAAAAAATTGTTTTCATATTTATGATGAAGAAAAAGAGGATGGTCTAGATTTTAGAAACGGCTTAAATTTTAATTTTGTAAATAAAATAGAAGAAGCAGATTTAATTTTAGCTTGCACTCCTTTTGCAAATTTAAAGCCAATAGACTACATACCATTACTAGAAGTAGCTTATAAAAAAGAAATAACAATGTTTTGTGCAAACCCCGACTTTGAAACAGTTGAAAGTAACACTAACAATAATGTTTTTTGTATGGGTGCAATTGGTGAAATATACAAAAAAATGGGTGGAAATGTTATTATAAAAGGTAAGCCTGATGTAAGCATATATACTGAAACCACAAATCAAATTAATTTAGAAAAAAATAGAACAGTAGCAATTGGAGACTCATTATTTCATGACATTCAAGGTGCTAATAATTTTGAAATAGATAGTGTTTTAGTAAAATCTGGTATTCATAAAGGTTTAAATAAAATAAATAATTTAATTAAAAATCATCAAATATCACCAACTTATATTATAGATAAATTTAGTATTTAGAATACTTGACAAAGTAATATTTATATTTACATGCGTTTCCACTATGTCAATGAGATGTGAATTAACTGGTAAATCGTTTCAAACTGGTAACAACGTCAGTCATGCTAAAAATAGAACAAAAAGACGTTTTAAACCAAATCTGCAGAACATTACTTTTGTTAGCGAAGCATTGGGACAAAAATTTCAACTTAAAGTTGCAGTTAGTACTATACGTACAGTAGAAAAAAAAGGTGGGTTAGATGAATTCCTTATCAATACACCAAACTCTAAATTGCCCTTAAAAGCAAAAAAATTAAAAAAAACAATTCTATCAAAATCTAATTAACTTTTGTAATGGGATTTTTCTTTGAATTAACAACAATACTTAATTCTCTTAGTACTGAACTATTGTGGTTTATAATGCTAGTTTTTTGTTTTTTCTCTATTCTTATTTTTTTAAGAATATTTGGATATATAGGAATTTTTATCTATTCTGCACTAGCTGTAATTGCGGGCAATATTCAAGTTTTAAAAACAGTAGACTTTTTTTATTCACCAGAACCGGTGGCCTTAGGAACCATTCTATTTGCATCCACATTCTTATGTACTGATATTTTATCTGAATATTATGGCAAAGAAAAAGCTAGAATGAATATTTTAATTGGTTTCAGCGCATTCTTATTTATGACTTTATTAATGGTAATTACTATTGGATTTCAACCATCAGATGCTGATTGGGTACAAGAAAGCTTGTCTAATGTATTTACTCCTATGACAAGATTTTTCATAGCTAGCATGATAGCATATTTAATAAGTCAATATTTTGATGTTTGGTTCTATAACTATTTGAAACAAGCTTTATCAGGCAAATCTCTCTGGTTAAGAAACAATTTGTCTACAATTATCTCCTCTTTGGTTGATAACACTGTCTTTAGTATATTTGCCTGGATCTTATTAAATCCTGAACCAGTGAGTGTGTATAATGTCATAATGATTTATATTTTAGGTACTTATCTTCTTAGAATATTTATAGCCCTACTTGACACCCCTTTTGTTTATATAGCTAAGTTTTTTATCCCAAAAACTAATGACTAACTTTTCTTGGAAAGTTAAAAAAACAAATAAAAACAATAAAGCAAGAACAGGAAAAATTTCTACACCACACGGTGATATTGAAACTCCAGCATTTATTTTTTGTGCAACTAAAGCTGCACTAAAATCTTTTACTACCCATGAAGCAAAAAAAAATAATACACAAATTATACTATCTAATACATACCATTTAATGCTTCAGCCAGGTAGTGAACTAGTAGCTCGACATGGAGGTCTTCATAAATTTACAGGTTGGAATGGACCTATGCTAACAGATAGTGGTGGATTTCAAATTTTTTCTCTTGGACATGGCTCAGTTGCTGATGAAATTAAAGGGCGAAAAACAAATTCGAAACACAAAAAAACTTTAATAAACTTGAATGAAGAGGGTGCATTATTCAAGTCCTATATAGATGGTTCTACCCATATGTTATCTCCCGAAAAATCAATAGAGGTTCAAAGAAATCTTGGTGCAGATTTCATCTTAGTTTTTGATGAATGCACTCCTTATAATGTAGATAAAAGATATACATCTGATTCTATGTTAAGAAGTCATAGATGGTCTTTAAGATCCATCAATGCATTTAACTCTAAACTTAATTATAATCCTAAAAATGGTTCAGCTGGTAGACAAGAAATATATGGGATTATTCAAGGAGGGATTTACAGAGATTTAAGAGAAGAAAGCATTGAATTTAACACAAAAAAAATCAACACTTTTGGGATTGCTATTGGTGGAAGTTTAGGATCAAATAAAGATGAAATGAAAGATATAGTTCATTTTACTTCTTCTAAATTAGATAATACTCGTCCAGTACATTTACTGGGTATAGGTGATCCAAGGGATATATGGGATTTTGTTGCAGATGGAATCGATACATTTGATTGTGTAAGCCCAACTAGAATTGCTAGACATGGGTCAGCCTTAATTAAAGGTAAAGAGGGAAAAATAAACTTAAAAAATGTTAAATATAAAAATAATTTAAACCCAATAGATAATGAATGCAATTGTTATACTTGTAAGAACTTTACACTGGCATATTTATATCATCTTTTTTCTGCACAAGAATTACTAGGATTACAATTGCTTACTAATCATAATATATATTTTATGAATAATCTTATGAAAGAAGTTAGAAGCTCAATTGATAACAATGATTTTGATAATGCAAAAAAGAAATGGTTAAATTCTTAATTATCTAAATGAAAAGTAGCAGATAATTGATTTAGCAATACTTCGCCTAACTGATCGACATCCATTATTGTTACAGCTTTACTATAGTATCTTGAAACATCATGCCCAATTCCTATGGCAATTAATTCAATTTCATCTTTTTTTTCAATTTCACCAATTATATCTCTCAAATTTTTTTCTAAATAATTACCTGGGTTTACAGAAAGTGTTGAGTCATCAACTGGAGCACCATCACTTATAACAATAAGAATTTTTCTTTTTTCCTTTCGAAAAGATAATCTATTATATGCCCATGATAAAGCTTCTCCATCGACATTTTCCTTCAAAATTCCTTCTTTCAATAATAAGCCCAAATTTTTCTTTGATCTCCTCCATGGTGAGTCTGCAGATTTATAGATAATATGTCTTAGATCATTTAACCTGCCTGGATTCGAAGGCTTTCCATTTTTGATCCATTTTTCTCTTGAGTTACCTCCCTTCCAAGCTTTAGTTGTAAACCCTAATATTTCAGATTTAATTAAGCATCTTTCCAATGTTTTTGCTAAAATATCTGAACAAAGGGCTGCAACCGTAATAGGTCTTCCTCTCATTGAACCAGAATTATCAATTAGAAGACTCACAATAGTATCTTTAAATTCAACTTCCCTTTCTATTTTGTAGCTTAATTTATTATTTGGATTAGCAATAATTTTAGCTAATCTTGATGTATCAAGAAAACCTTCTTCCATATTAAAATCCCAATGACGATTTTGCTGAGCTAAAAGTTTTCTTTGCAGTCTATTTGCAATTTTAACAATTAGTGGTTGAAAAGAAAATACTTGTTGATCAAGATTTCTTCTGAGTTTTTCTAATTCTTTGATATCACAAAGTTCTTCAGCATTAATAATTTCATCAAAATTATAATCATAAACTTTATAATTCTCTAAATTCTCTAAAATTTTTCTATCTGACAAATAATCTAGTTCAGTATCCCCACTTTCTTCTCCCATATCATCATTTTCTTCTAATGAAACCGACTGCTCAATAGATGTTTCACCTGTTTGCATTTCAATATTTGACTCAGTTTGTTCATCATTTTTTTGTTCATCATTATTTTCATTTTCATTATCTTGATCTTCATCATTTTGATTAATATCTTCGTTCTGAGTATTATTTACACTATTATTAAGTAATCCAAGTTCATCAAGTTTTTCAACTATTGTAGATGTATATTTTTCCTGATCATGTAGACATTTCTTTAGATCTATAAAAAAGTTTGAATAATCTTTTTTTAATTTTTCTTTTACAATATTTTTAAAACTACTATTAATTTTACCTAAGTCTACGCCAACAATCTCTTCAAATGCTACGTTTTTAAATGCTTTAATTAATAAATTTTGATCTTTTTTAGTATTTTCAATTTTAAGATCTCGAATATACTTATTCTTTAGATTTTTTTGTATTCCCTTGAATTCACTACTACCTATAGCTTCTACTCGTGCTTGTTCCAAAACATTAATTATTTCGTTTGATAACTCATCTTGATTTAAAAAGTTTTGGTGTATGTCTTTTGAATGTAATCTGAATTCTAAAGCAAAAGAGTCCGCTTCTGCTCTTAAATATTCTAGATTATTTTTGAAATTTTCAATTTTTGGTTCAGTTAGATTTATAGTGTTACCAATAATTGAAGGACTTTCTTTAACAAAATTAATCTCTATGTCTTCTTTTTTACCTATTGATTTTATTGTAGCAATTAATGACTTTTTAAAGTCTTCAATAATTTCGCTATTCTTTGACATTAGCTACCTTAGCATCAGTAATATCAATTCCAAATGACCTTTGAAAATATTCCTGTAAGATAGACCTCTCCATTTCATCGCATCTATTTAAAAAAGATAGTTTAAAAGAATATTCTATATCATTGAATAGAAGATAATTTTCTGCCCAAGTCAATACAGTTCTCGGACTCATAACAGTTGAAATATCACCATTAATGAATCCTGATCTAGAAAGATCTGCAGTAGCTACCATGCATTTAACGATGTCTTTGCCATCCTTGTTGTTAAGTTTTTTTACTTTACTTATGATAATATTTATTTCTTGTTCGTTACTAAGGTAATTTAAGGTTGATACAATATTCCATCTATCCATTTGACCCTGGTTTATTTGTTGAGTACCATGATACAAACCAGATGTATCACCAAGACCAACCGTGTTTGCCGTAGCAAACAACCTAAAAAATTTGTGAGGTTTAATTACTCTTGATTGATCCAGTAGAGTTAATTTACCTTCTGACTCCAAAATACGTTGAATTACAAACATTACATCAGGTCTGCCTGCATCATACTCATCAAACACTAAGGCTACAGGATTTTTGTATGACCAAGGAAGTATGCCATCCTGAAACTCTGTCACCTGTTTATTATCTTTGAGTACGATAGCATCTTTGCCAATCAAATCTATCCTACTGAT
>CABYTX010000004.1 GCA_902522015.1 uncultured Alphaproteobacteria bacterium | reverse complement strand
ATCATTTGAATATACATTTTTTGAAAAAACTAAAATGAAAATCAGACTAAAGATTATATATTGAATTCGTTTGTAATTTATCTTCAATTTCTTCATGATAATTTATTATATCTTTTATATTGTTTACTGAAGAATACAAATTTAAAGATGTTACTTTTGTGATTATTTTGTAAATATCTGTATATTTTATTTTTTTATTTTTAAATAAATTTACTGCATATTCATTTCCAATATTAAATTTAATTATGTTTTGGGGTATTTTTTTATTAATTTTTTCAAAAAAACTATATATTGGAAAAATATCATCTTTTATCTTCTTAAAGTTTAAAGAGTCTATGGTGCTAATTTTTAAATTTTGATTTTTTTTTATTTTTTTAGATTTTTTTTCAAGAAGAAAATTTAGAATGGGAATTTTCATATCATTTTTGAATAAGTTAAAATGAGTTACAAAATTATCATATTCAATGATAGAGTGAACTTTAGCCTCAGGGTGTATAAGTATATCTAATTTACTAAATGGAATATCAAATAAATAATGCGCTTCAATTAATTCTAGACATTTATTAACTAATGTAGCTGAATCAATACTATTTTTATATCCCATTTTCCATTTTGGATGTTTAATAGCTTTTGCAAAACTAATATTTTTTAAATCTTTATATTTCATTTTGTAAAACGGTCCCCCAGATGCAGTTAGGGTAATTTTACTTATGTTTTCTTTCATTTTTATTTTATTTAAAAATTCAAAAATTGAGAAGTGCTCTGAATCAAGTGGGAAAATATTTGTTTTATTAAAATATTTTTTTTTTTTAAAAATATGTCCTGCAGAAACTATCGCTTCTTTACTAGCTATACCTAAGTTGTCCGTATTTTGAATTATACTATCAAGAAAATATAAAGATTTGTAGCCAGATATAGCTAAAACACTTAAATTTGATTTGCTAGATTTAAGGTAACTAAGTAACTCATTAAGATTTAGAATTTTAGTTTTGCCTATTTTGGATTTAAAATTATCTAATTTATCCAGATCATATAGAAATGCATATTTGGGTTTATATCTAGAAATCTGTCTTATTAATAAGTTTGAATTTGATTTAGCGCATAATAAGTTTACTCTCAATTTTGGAAAATTATCGTCAATTAATTCTAACGTTTTAACACCTATAGTTCCAGTGCTTCCAAATATATTAATGTTCATAGTAAAAAATTTATAGATATAGAATAAAAAATAATTGAAAACAAAAAACTATCAAATCTATCAAAAACTCCACCATGTCCTGGGATAAGTTTACTAGAATTTTTTATGTTATTTTTTCTTTTAAAATATGATTGTAATATATCACCAAAGAAACCAGATGAAATAATCAACAATATGAAAACAATTAAATTAAATGTAATTTTTATTTCAAAATAATATAATAAAAAAATAGATAAAATTAGTGAAATTATAAAGCCTCCAAAGAAACCCTCTACTGTTTTATTGGGACTAACCTTTATCAATTGGTTTTTTCCGATAAGTTTACCAATTAAATATGAAAATGTATCAAAAGTAATTATAGAAAATAAAAATAGATTGAAACTAATAAATATTGTTTCATTAAAATCATTTAATATGAAAAAAATAAATGATATAAATACATATATTAAAGGTATTATTTTATATTTAATAAAATAAACAAGAATTTCTATTATAACAAAAATATAGATTAAAATAATTAAATAAAAAACGTAATCGAATTTAAATAAAGATATATTAATATAAATTACCAAAAATAGAATAGAAGAAATAAATCTTAATAACAAATTTTTATAGACCATATTTTCTATTTATTTTTAAATAGTCATCAACTATCGATTTAAATTCTTTTTCTGTAAAATCTGGCCATAGTGTTTTAGTAAAAAAAAGTTCTGTATATGTAAGCTGATACATTATAAAATTACTTAATCTTTGATAACCCCCTGTCCTAATTAATATATCTGGATCAGGAATTTGACCTAAATAAAATAATAATTCTATTTCTTTTTCATCTTCTAAATTAATATTGATAGAATTTTCTTTTATTTTTTTTACAATATTTTTTATCTCATCTTTAAATCCGTAATTGAATGCAATGTGCAAATTAAGTGCATTATTTTGCGAAGATAAATTTTCAATCTTCTCAAAAATTTCAATTATTTTGCTAGGTAAATTTTCTCTTTTACCAAAGATTTTTATTTTTACTCCCTTTTTAATTAAAAGTTCATCAAATATTTTTGAAAAGTTATCATAGATTATTTTATATATGACATTAATTGATGATCTATTATAATTTTCAGATGACAAGGTATATAATGTTAAGTGTGATATTTTTAGCGATAAAGAATATTCGACTAAATTTCTAATATTTTCAAATCCTTTTAAATATCCATGATTATTAGTAAGATTATTTTTTTTTGCCCACCTCTTATTTCCATCAAGTATAACAGCTACGTGGTTTAAATTATTATACAAACCTATACTTTCAAAATATCTATTTTTTTAGTTTCCAATATTTTGTCAATTTCATCTATTTTATTATCAGTTACTTTTTGTATTTCATTAATATTTCTTTTTAATTCATCTTCAGAAAGATTTGAGTTCTTTTTTTCATTTTTTGAATTTTCAATAAAATCCCTTCTAATATTTCTTATAGTAATTTTTGAATTTTCTGCAAATTCAGAGGCAATTTTTATAATTTCTCTTCTTCTTTCTTCACTTAGTTTTGGGATTGGCAATCTAATTAATTGACCATCGGTTTGAGGATTTATTCCAAGATTTGATTCTGCAATTGCATTTTCAATTACTTTTATAAGTGTTGAATCCCAAATCTGAATGTTAATTGTATTAGCATCTTGAACAGATATATTACCTAATTGATTTAAAGGTGTTTTTGATCCATATGCATCAACAAATATATTATCCAACATTGATGGATTTGCTCTTGAAGTTCTTAAAGTATTTAATTCTTTCTCAAAATGCATAACAGCAGAACTCATTTTACTTTCTATTTCATTCATATTTAATTTATTTTACTATATGATCCTTTTCGATTCAAAACATTAATTAGAGAGTCTTTGTTAAAAATATTTGTTATAAAAATTGGAATTTTTGTATCTTTTGCTAAACTAATTGCAGTTAAATCCATAACTTGTAAATTCTTATTAATGACTTCGTTGTAGGATATATTTTTGATTAATTTTGCTTTTTTATATTTAACAGGATCTTTATCATATATCCCATTAACCTTTGTAGCTTTAATAATCAATTTGCAATCAAGTTCAGAAGCTCTCAACGTAGCTGCAGTGTCTGTAGAAAAAAATGGATTACCAGTTCCAGCTGCAAATATTACAATTCTGTTTCTTTCTAAATGTCTTATAGCACGTCGCCTTATATATGGTTCAGCAATTTGAGACATAGTAATGGCTGATTGCACTCTCGTTGGTACATTAATTTTTTCTAGACTACTTTGGAGTGATAAGGCATTCATAACTGTTGCCAACATACCCATGTAATCAGAAGTAGATCTATCAATACCTTCAGATGCTCCTTTAATTCCTCTAAATATGTTCCCCCCTCCGATAATTAAACATATTTGATATTTTTTTTTATAAACATTTTTAATTTCATTAGAAATTTTATTAATTGTGGAAACATCAATACCATAATCTGAAGAGCCCATTAAAGATTCACCAGATATTTTTAGTAGAATTCTTTTATTCATCCTATAAACTAATTAATTCAAAAGAATTCACTTTAAATTCAAATTTAGAATGTTCTTCAATTACTTTTTTAACAGTTTTATCTTGATCTAAAATATAAGCTTGGTTTAATAAGGTTACTTCACTGTAGAATTTTTTCATTTTGCCAGCTAATATCTTATCTACTATATTAGATGGTTTACCAGAATTTAAAATAAGTTCTCTTTGAATTTTCTCTTCATTTTCAATTAATTTTATATCTAAATCATTAACATCTAATGAATCAGGTTTCATTGCCGCAATATGCATACATAAATTCTTAGATAATGTTTGAATCTCTTCAGCATTATTATTAGATGAATACTCAACTAAAGAAATTATTTTTCCTATATTACTTCTATAACCGTTATGAATATAAAAGGAATAATTGGTATTTTTGTTATTCTTTACAATTAAATCATTTAAGATTAAGTTTTCTCCAATTTTAGCAATCATAGAATTAAAATAATCTTGTATTGTTCCTTCCTCATATTTTTGATTTAAAAATTGATTTTTATCAATTAAAATTTTATTTTTTAAAACAAAATTACCTAATTTATCCAGGAAATCTAAAAAGGTTTCACTTTTTGCAGCAAAATCAGTTTCGCTATTAACTTTTAATAAAACAGTAATATCGGTATTTGAATATATGCCCACTGCTCCTTCATTTGCAGCACGATCACTTTTTTTTGATGCTTTTGCTAATCCTTTTTTTCTAAGTTCTTCAATTGATTTCTCAATATCATTATTATTTTGTTCTAAAGATTTTTTACAATCCAAAAATCCTGCACCTGTTTTTTCCCTAAGTTCTTTAATTAGTTCCGTGACACTTGCCATTATTTATCTTCCTTTTTTAAGTTTTCTAGATTTTTGTTTTCATCTTTATCAACATTATTATTTTGAAAATTTATTGCATCTTGAATAGTTTCTGAAAAATAATTTTGGTATAGATTTATTGATCTTAAAGCATCATCGTTTCCTGGTATAATATAATCTACATTGTCTGGATCAGCGTTAGTATCAACGATAGCAACAACTGGAATTTTAAGTTTATTCGCTTCTCTAACAGCAATTTTGTCCTTAATAACATCAAACACAATTAATAAATCTGGTTTACCATTAAGATTTCTTATACCACCAATATTTAATTCAAGTTTTTGTTTTTCTCTTGATATATCTAATAATTCTTTTTTTGATAAATTTTTAGAAGACTCATTATCTTTTAAAAATAATTCAATCTCCTCTAATCTTTTAATAGAATTTGAGATTGTCTTCCAGTTTGTTAAAGTACCACCTAACCATCTTTTATTTACATAAAAATTATTATTCATTAATGCTAACTCCCTAACGACATCACTGCATTGTTTTTTTGTCCCAACGAAAAGTATTTTTCCAGATTTTGAAACAGTTTCGTGAATTTTAGTAAGAGCGGTGTTTAATAATTCTAAAGTAATTCTTAAATCAAAAATATGAATGTTATTTCTAACACCGTATATATATTCTTGCATTTTTGGATTCCATCTTCTTACGTTATGTCCAAAATGGACTCCTGATTCTAAAAGATCTTCGATTTTGACTTCTGGTAAATTCATAATAACTCCCGGTTTAACCTCCACAGAAATAAAAACACCGGTTTTTTCTGTGTGCTAGATTTAATTGGAATTTCTATTATTATAATTTATTATTATTTCAAGATATTTCTAAAGAATAATCTAACATTTTTGCTTTATTTAGCTCATCAAGTTTTTTGTATGACTGAATAGAATATTGTTTAAAATCAAAGTTTATCAATTTTTGATCTAAAGTAACAAAAAGGTCAATATGATTATCTGAGTTGCTGTTTTTTTTGTTTTCAAAAATACTTTTCTTCAATTCATTAATGTTATTCATATCCACATAAATATTAAACTTATATTTATTTTTAGTAAAAAAATCATCAAGAAGAGAAATAGTTCTAATTATAAAACGGGTGTCTGAATTATTTTTTACAATATCTATTGTAAATATTAATAGATTACCCTCTTTTAAAATAGGTCGATACTTATATAAATTTTCACTAAATATTGTTAATTCAAACTGATAACCTATTTCTGAAACTGTAATGAATGCATATTTTTTTCCATCTTTATTTGATCTTTCTTTAATATCTAAAATTGCTCCACAAATTTTCAAAGAATTAGTTTGATCACTATCAGAATAATCTTTAAGAGGTTTAATATTTTCTAATTCAAAAAATTTTCTCGGATAATGATTAAGTGGATGATCAGAAAAATAAAATCCAATAACCTCAAGTTCATTAGATAAAATTTCTGAATTTTTCCATTTTTTAAAATTTTGATTAAATAAATTTTTATCATCAAAAGAAATATCATTATCTTCAAATAACATTTCTTGATTTATATTTTTTTCTACACCATATAATTCTATGAATTTTGTAACATTATTAAATAATTTTGATCTATTATATTCAATACTATCAAAAGCTCCAGCTTGAATAAGTTTTTCAAGTTGCCTTTTATTTATTACTTCTTTGGAAACTCTATTCATAAAATCTATAATATTCTTAAATTTTCCATTTTTATTCCTTTCGTCTACCACACCTGAAATTGATTTCAAACCAACACCCTTAATTGCTGCTAATCCAAATCTTATTGATTTTAGATTATCATTTGTTTCAATTGAAAATAGTGGCTCTGAATAATTTATGTCTGGTTTTAAAAATTTAATATTTAATCTCTCAATTTCTTGTTTTAGAAGAATAATTTTTTCTGTTCTATCTATTGAATAATTTAATGTAGCTGTAAGAAATTCATGCGGAAAGTTTGCTTTTAAATAAGCAGTTTGATAAGATATTAAAGCATATGCTGCTGCATGGCTTTTATTAAAACCATAGCCAGCAAATTTATCCACTAAATCAAATATCTTTGAAGCTTCTCTTTTTTCAATATTATTTTGAACAGCACCTTCTATAAATCTTGATTTTTGCATATCCATTTCTTTTTGAATTTTTTTTCCCATTGCTCTTCTAAGTAAATCTGCCTCACCCAAAGAATAATTTGATAAAACTTGCGCAATCTGCATTACTTGTTCTTGATAAACAATAATTCCATAAGTTTCTTTTAAGACGTGTTCTAACATAGAATGAAGATATTTAATTTCTTCACGTCCATGTTTTCTATTACAAAAAGAAGGAATGTTATCCATTGGCCCAGGTCTAAACAAGGCAACTACAGCAATTATCTCTTCAAATCTATCAGGTTGCAATTGGCGAAGGACGCTACCCATACCATTACTTTCTAATTGGAATATTCCTACTGTGTCACCCTTACTTAACTGATCATAGGTTTTTTTATCATTAAGAGATATTTTATTTATTAAAAAATTTTTATTTTCTTTTACTATTAATTTTACGCAATCATCGATAATGGATAATGTAGTTAAACCAAGAAAATCAAATTTTATTAAACCTGCTTCTTCAACATACTTCATAGAAAATTGTGTGGCATTTGTATTGGTATTTTGATCTTTGTATAAAGGAACTACCTTAGATAACTTTTCATGACCAATCACAACACCAGCAGCATGGGTTGAAGCATGTCTGTGAGTTCCCTCAATTTTTAAACTTACATCAATAATATTTGAAATTCTTTCATCACTACTTATCCTTTCTTGCAAACTTTTTTCAGATTTAATAGAGTCACTTAGAGTAAGTGGATTTGATGGATTAAAAGGGATTAGTTTAGCAAAAGAATCTACTTCTCCATACGGAACTTCTAAAACCCTACCTATATCTCTTACCGCAGCTCTTGATGCTAGGGTACCAAATGTAATTATATGAGCTACACATTCACTTCCATATTTATTATTTACATATTCAATAACTTCATCTCTTCTAGTTTGACAAAAATCTATATCAAAATCTGGCATTGACACTCTTTCTGGATTTAAGAATCTTTCAAATAATAAATCATACTCTAGTGGATCGAGATCAGTTATTCCTAAACACCAAGCTACTAAACTGCCAGCACCCGATCCTCTTCCAGGGCCAACAGGAATAAATTGCTCCTTAGCCCAATTAACAAAATCTGCTACTATTAAAAAGTATCCTGCGAAACCCATTCTAATTATTATTTCATTTTCATATTTCAATCTATCGCTATACATTTGTATATTCTTAATATTCTTTTCTTTTATTTTTTTTTTAAGTCCCAGTTCTGAGGATTTTAATAAAAAATCTTCTGCTGATAAATTTAAATCATTTTTAAATTCAGGTAATTGGGGTTTTGTTGATTCAGGAAAATAATTACAAGATAGAGCAATATTTAAATTATTTTTTATTATCTCAGGAATATCTTCAAAATTTGAAGACATTTCTTCGTTTGATTTAAAATAAATATTTTCATTTGAGGTATTTCTTTGAGAATTGTTAATTGTAGATTTTTGAGCAATACATAGTAATGCATCATGAGCTGAATAATCATCTTTAGTAGCATACTTAATATTATTTGAACCAATAAGAGGTATGTCAAATTCTTTTGATAAATTAATAAATTCTTTTTCAAAAACATCGATATTTTGATCATTAATTCTCTGAATTTCAAAAAGAAAATTTTGCTTAAAAACTTTTTTAAAATTACCTATTAATTGAATGATATCTTTTTTTTTGTTTTCTTTGTTTAATAAAAGTAATGGATTAAATTCACCACCTATATAACAGAATAAGCCTTCAGAAAATTTTTCTAATTGTGAAAAGTTTATACCAATATTATTTCCTTCATTAAGATGAGAAAGTGAGCTTAATTCTAATAGATTTCTATATCCAATTTCATTTTTTACTAAAAATGTAACTTGGGAAATTTGATTATTTACAATAATATCTAGTAAATTTATTGAAGTTCCAATTATAGGTTGAATATTATTTTTTACACATTCTTTAGAAAATTCAAAAACTCCAAACATATTATTATTATCAGTAATGGCAATTGCAGGCATGTCATTTTTTTTAGCAAGATCTACTAAATTATTAATTTTTAGCGTACTTTCAGATAAAGAATATGAAGATAAAGATCGTAAATGAATAAAAGGATTATTCATTCTTTAAATGTATTTTTTTATTTTTAAAATAATAAATTTCATCAGCTAGAATAGAATAAGTTTTATTATGAGTAACATATACTAAAGTTTTTTTATTTTGTTCGATATAATTTATAAAAAAATTAAAAATGTTGTTAGCAGTATCTTCATCAAGATTTCCAGTCATCTCGTCAGCTAAAATTAAATCTGGATTATTTACTAAAGATCTTGCAATAGCGACTCTTTGCTGCTCGCCTCCTGATAATTTTAAAGGTTTATAGTTAATCCTTTCATCTAAACCAAATTCAAGAAGTAGTTTTTTAGAAATTTCATAACTTTTCTTTTCATTTTTATTGATTAATAATGGTAGCATAACATTTTCAATCACTGTGAGTTCAGGAATCAGATGAAAAAATTGATGAATAAAACCAATTGATAATCCTCTAATTTGATTCGTTTCATCTTTAGAGCATAAAGAAATATCTTTATTTTTAAAAAAAAAGTCTCCATCATATTCTGAATCAAGTAAACCGATAATATTCAGAAAAGTTGTTTTACCAGAACCCGAAGGACCCACTATCGAAACTTTAGTATTTTGCATTAATTTAAAATTTAGATTTTTAATTATCTCAATTTTTAAATTATTTTCATTAGAATAATGTTTACCTAAATTGGATATCTCTAATAAATATTTATTATTCACTTCTTAAACTTTTAACAGGATCTATTCTAGCTGAACTTAAAGCTGGAAAAATAGTTGAGATAATTGATATGATTATTGCCACACAAAGTACATAAACAACCTCATTGACACTAATTTTTGAAGGTAAAGATGATAAATAATACACTTCTTCAGAAAACAATTTTGTTCCAAGTAAATATTCTAAAAAACTTTGAATTGATTTTATATTTATTGTGAAAAGTATTCCAATTATTAAACCAATTAAAGATCCAATCAAACCAATTGAGACTCCAATAGTGAAAAATATTTTTATAATACTTTTATTACTCATTCCAATAGTTTTTAAAATTCCAATGTCTTTGTTTTTTTCTTTTACAAATATAATTAATCCTGAAATAATATTTAATGATGCAACTAAGATAATTAAAGAAAGAATAATAAACATAACATTCTTTTCCACTTTAAGTGCATTTATTAAACTTTTGTTTTGATCCTTCCAAGATATTGAATAAAAATTTAATAGAAGATTAGATATTTCTAATTGCACTTTATTTTTAAATAATTCGATTTCATTAGGAGATTTTGTAAAGAATTCAATTTTGTTGTATATATATTGATCATATAAGAGTAATTTTCTAACAAGTTCTGAAGATAGAAAAATTAAATTGAAGTCATATTCATATAAACCTAAATCAAATATACCTACTACTTCTAATGTTTTGAATCTTGGAATATTACCTAATATTGTTTTATCAGTCTTTGGGATTGCAATTTTAACCTTGTCTCCAACATTTAAATTCATTTCATTCGCTAAGGAATCTCCAATTAATATTTCACTTTTTGGATTTTGAATTAATGCGCCCTTATTAATTGAATTAAACAAATAATGATTTTTATCATATTCGTCATAGCCTTTGATCATAACACCTTTTGAGTTATTTGATTTAATAATTAATCCATTTGTTTCAATAGATTTGTAGTGTTGGTAAAAAAAAGAATTATCAATATTCAATATGAGTTCATCAGCTTGCTTATTTGTTATCTCATTATCAAAACTATAAACATTAAGGTGTGAATTAAGTCCAATAATTCTGTTAGTTAGATCAATTCTAAAACCATTCATAACAGACATTACTATAATAATTGCTGCTACTCCTAAACTTATACCTATTATTGAAAACCAAGCGAAAATAGACACATAGCCATCAGATTTCTTAGAAAGTAAGAACCTAAAAATCAGTAATCGTTCTGATTTAGAAATCATCTATTTTTTTAACTTATTATTAATAAAATCAATTACACTACTGGATGAAATTTTTTCACTTTCATTATTTTGTCGATTTTTTATTTCTACTAAATTATCTTTTAAATCTCTTTTGCCAATAATAATTTGATATGGTGTACCAATTAATTCATTATCAGATAATTTTTTTCCTATACTGCAGATTCTATCATCCAAAATGACTTCAATATTATTTTTCATAAAATTTTCATAATATTCTGATGATTTTGTGGCACAATCTTGATCTTCTGGCATTAAATTAACTATGGAAACCTTAAATGGAGCAACCTCTAAAGGCCACCTTATTCCTTTTTCATCATGATAAGCTTCTATAATTGCACCCACAAGTCTTGAAACACCAATTCCATATGATCCCATATGCACTGGAACATTTTTCCCACTTTTATCTTGAACAAATGCGTTTAATTTCTCAGAATATTTTGTTCCAAAATAAAATATATGACCCACTTCAATCCCCTTAGAAATTTTTAGATCTTCATATGAAATTGGGCAATTTTTTTCATCATGTTGATCATCAACTGCAGCATAAAATGACTGCAACTCATTTGGGTCTATAGTTTCAGGGTTTAGTGTTTCTAATTTTTTATCATAATAAAGTGTACTTTCACCAGTCTTAGCTAGTATTTGAAATTCATGACTTAAGTTACCTCCAATTGGTCCTGTTTCTGCTCTTAAAGAAATTGGTGTTAAACCCATTCTAATAAAAGTTTTTATGTATGCTTTGAACATATTGTCATAGGATTTTTTTGCTTCGCTTTCATCAAGATCAAATGAATAATTATCTTTCATTAAGAATTCTCTTCCTCGCATTACTCCAAACCTAGGCCTAACTTCATCTCGGAATTTCCATTGAATATGATAAAGATTTTTTGGAAGATCTTTGTAAGAATTTATATGTGATTGAAATATATCTGTAATTAATTCTTCATTTGTTGGGCCGTAAAGCATTTCCCTTCCACTTCTATCTGTAATCCTTAACATTTCTTTTCCATAATCATCGTATCTTCCTGATTTAATCCATAAATCAGAAGATTGAATCGTAGGCATAAGCAGTTCTACTGCTCCTGCATTATTTTGTTCCTCTCTAACGATCTGTTCAATTTTTTTTAATACAAGTAGACCTAGAGGTAACCACGAATAAATACCGGCACTAGATTGTTTAATCATGCCAGCTCTGATCATTAATTTATGTGAAATTATTTCAGCATCTGATGGCGCATCTTTAATAGTTGGAAGAAAAAAGTTAGAATATTTCATTTATTAAATATATTTGATAAATCAAATCCAAATAAAATCAAAAAAAATAAAATTAAAGCTGATATTAATGAAGTTGCTATAAATTTTATTAGAAGATATGGCTTACTTGGAGCGCTTTTTGCATGTCCAGATTCTACTTTTTGGGGTACTTTTATCTTAATCGGTAGGAGTACGAAAAATAAAATCCACCAAACAAGGATAAAAATTAGAACATGAGTAAATAGTGCCATTAAGATCGTATTAAATGAACTTCAATTTCTGGTTTTTTTTGAATTGAATTTTTTATAATCTTTCTAAAACTACTTTTAACTAAGTCAGATACTATAAGATCTGATGATTTTTGAACTTTGTTAAGTTTTGTATAGTTTTCAATAAAAAATATTTTAAAATCATTTTTAATATTTTCTTCATCTATTCCCGGCAATCCTTTTAAAGTAAGTAACATATTTTTATTAATTGAATAGTCATCATTATTGATAATTAAAGAAATTAAAACTAGCCCCTCAAATGAATATTTCCTTCTCTCTTTAATAAATGCAGATTCAGAGTCGTAAAGATTTTTACCCTCAACAATTAACTTTCCAGTCTCAAATTTTTCTACAATTTTAGGTTCACCTGGTGCAATTTTGAGACATTTTCCATTTTCTAAAATTTTAGTAAATGGTACTTGAGATGAGTAAGATAATTGTTTATGCGCCTCTAGATGCATGGGTTCACCATGCACAGGAATAGATAAGTAAGGTTTTGTCCAATTATACATTTGTTTTATTTCATCAGCATAACCATGACCCGAAACATGTACTAAATCATCATCAGCAGTTACTATCTCAACTCTTTGTCTAATAAGTAAGTTCTTTAAATTATTTATTGATTTTTCATTACCAGGAATATCTCTAGAACTAAAAATTACTACATCTTCAGGCTCTAAATGTAAATGTTGATGAGAATTATATGCTATTCTGAAAAGCGCAGATCTTTTTTCACCCTGACTTCCAGTACAAATTATGACTAAATTTTCTCTTGGTATATAAGAAGCTTCATCTTCACTAATAAAAATTTCATCATCTGCAACATAACCACATTTTCTTGCTACTTCGATATTTTTTTTCATACTCCTACCAACAAGAGCGACCTTTCTTTTATTTTTTTTTGCTGCTTGAATAATATTTTTCATTCGTGCAATATTTGAAGAAAAACAGGTAACAACAATTCTATTAGCAAATCTTGAAAATATACTTGTCAGTTCATCTCTAACATCACTTTCAGATTCTGATTTACCAGGCACATTTGCGTTAGTAGAATCACCTATTAAGGCAAGTAATCCATCATTTCCTATTTTTTCAAATTTTTCTTTTGAAAATGCGTCTCCTAAAGTAGGTGAATGATCTATTTTCCAATCAGCAGTATGAAGTAATGATCCATATGTTGTTTTAATTACTATCGCAGTTGGTTCAGGAATTGAGTGTGTAGTTGGAATAAAACTTATATCAAAATTATTGAGTATTAATTTCTTGTCTAGATTTATCTCTTTTAAAGTAAATCCTTCTACTTTATTGAATTCTTTTAACCTATTTTCGATAAGAAATTTTGCAAATTTACTAGCATATACAGGACATTTAATTTTATTTGCTAAGAACGCAACAGCTCCTGCATGATCTTCATGACCATGGCTGATAATAATAGCCTCGAGATTATCTTCTAAACTTTCAATATGATCTATTTTTGGTACCAATAAATCTACACCAGGAAACTTTTCATCTGCAAATGAAAGACCTAAATCTATCATTATCCATTTTCCATCACATCCGTAAAGATAACAATTTGCACCTATTTCTCCAATACCTCCAAGTGATAAAAAGTGTAGTCCTTCATTTAAATCATTTAGTTGTAAGTTATTACTCATAAAAATGTTTGTTACCGATTTCTTTTATTCCTTCTAATGTCAAATGTTCCATATATATAGGTTTATAAATAATTTTATCCCTAAATATTTTACCTAGACCACCCGTAATATAGACTTTGGGCTTAAAGTTATTCTCCTCAATAATTTGCTTTAATATGCCATTAACTGCATGCAAATAACCAAAATAGAAACCTGATTGAATAGAAGCTGATGTATTATTATTAACAATTTTATTTGATTTTGAGATATTTGAAGTTTTTATTAACTCAGCATTTTTTAATAGTGACTCCATTGAAAGATTTATACCTGGAAAAATTAATCCACCTAAATATTGATTATTTTTAATGACATCAAAAGTAGTAGCTGTACCAAAGTCGAGAATAATACAGTCTTTGATTTTCTTACTATATACATAGGCATAATTTGCTATTCGATCACTTCCAATTTGATTTAAATTATAATTGATACAATTTCTAAATGATATTTTTTTTGGATTAATTACATAAAATTTAAATTTATTTTTTTGAAAAATATTTTTAATAATTGAATTTAAAGAAGGCACAACAGAGGACAAGATACAAAATTTATCTTTAAGATTGTTAATCAACTTTTTGTTAGATTTAAAAAATTTATTTATTTCTTTTTTTGTAATATTAATTTTTTTTTCTGTTTTTAATCTAATAATTTTAATTAATTTATTTTTTGTATAAAAACCTATAACTATATTCGTATTACCTGCATCTATAACAATCATTAAATTATTCTAGCATTATAAATATTTTCAAAATTGATATTATTTTTTAAAGTGATTGAACCATCTGGGTTAAGATTATGAAATATTCCTTGTTTGATATTTTGTTCATCAATTTTTAAATTAATATTGCCTCCTAAATATAATAATCTACTTTTGTATTCAGTCATAATTTTTTCGTGATTATTTACTAGTTGTTTAACATTGTTAAAATACTCTTCCATAATTTCATATACAAAATAAAAATTGTTAATTTGTTTATTGTATTTATTAATATTAGTTGTTGGATAATTTTCAATTTTTGGAGAAGATACTATATTAACTCCGAAACCAGTATTGATATATTTATCACTTTTGATACTAAATATTTCAGAAATTATTCCAGAAATTTTTTCTTTATTAATTAAAATGTCATTTGGCCATTTAATTTGAGTTTTAACATTACAAATATTTTCAATCACTGAACAGATCATATTAGTAATAAAAGCATTATTTAAAAAATGATTTTCTATTGGCAATATATTTTTAGATAAAATAGAAATATAGACATTATTTTTTGGACTTTCCCAAGTTGTTCCCCGTCTACCAAATCCTTTTTTTTGTTCATTTGCCATCAAACATATATTTCTATTATAAATAAGTTTTTTAACCTCTGACATTGTGGAATCTACAGATTCAATAAAATGAAAATCAAAATTATTTTTATCTAATAAATTTTTAATTTTATCTAATGACATTGATCAAATAGTCAAACTTGCTGATATATTAATCAATAAAGACGGGTAAAATATAAAACAAATAATTAGAAATAAACTTAAGGATAAAATAATTTTTGATTGAAAAGAAATTTGAAAATTAATTATTCCTTCACTTTGACTTTCATCAAAATACATTATCTTAATAATTCTTAAATAATAAAAAGCAGAAATTACACTAGCTAGGACTCCAAGAACTGAAAGTACATATAATTCTTGTTGAATTGCAGCAATGAAAACATAAAACTTTCCAAAAAATCCTATAAATGGGGGAATGCCAGCCATAGATAGCATTATTATTGAAATAGAAAGACTAATGATTGGATTACTTTTACTTAACCCTTTTAAATCACTTATATTAATTAAATATTCATTTTTAACTTTTAACGAAAGTAAAATAGCAAAAATAGCAACATTCATTATCATGTATGAAAACATATAAATTGATGCTGCTTTAATTCCATCATCATTTGCGGCAACTAAAGCTATTAAGATATAACCTATATGTCCGATAGAACTATAAGCTAATAATCTTTTAATATTTGACTGTGCTATAGCCGCTATAGCTCCAAGAAACATTGAGGCTATTGATAAAAATAAAATTATTTGACTCCATTCTAAGTAAAAATTTTCAAATGGAACTAAGCAAAAACGATAAATTAAAGCTACTGCAGCAATCTTAGGGACAATAGCAAAAAAACCTGTAATTGAGTTTGGAGCTCCTTCATAAACATCAGGAGTCCACATATGGAAAGGTACGGCTGAAACCTTAAAAGCCAAGCCTACCATCACAAATACAAGCCCAAATATTAGACCTAAATTTAAATTATCATATTTTGATAAATAGAAACTTATATCATCAAAATTCATTGAACCAGTAAATCCATAAATTAAGGAGAAGCCGTACAAAAGTATACCAGACGACAATGCTCCTAAAATAAAGTATTTTACTCCTGACTCAGCTGATGAGATTGAATCTCTTTTTATTGCTGCAGCAACATATAGAGATAAACTTTGTAGTTCTATTGCTAGATACATGGACATAAGATTATTTGAAGCAATCATTAACATCATCCCAAGTGTAGAAAATAAAAATAAAACAGGAATTTCAAAATTTTTAAGCTTAATGCCTAAGAAATAATCTTTAGAAATGATGATACTAGCTATAGATCCTAATAGAGCTAAAATTTTAAAAAAATTTATAAAAGAAGAGTGGCTAAATAAACTTTTATAATTTGCAAAATTTGATTCACTATCAAAGTATACAAGCAAGATGGTTAATAATAAAACGAAAACTGCTAGATTGGAAGTTTGTCTAAATGCATTCTTTTTTAAAAAAAGTCCAAAAAGTAAGCAAACAAAAGAAGAGCATGCTAAAAAAATTTCGGGTATAAAAAAAATATTGTAAATATTATTTAGCATTAGCTATTTCATAGTTTGTTATAATTAGTTCAAGTGATAATCTCATAGGATCTAAAAATAGATTTGGAAATATACCTAGTAATATTACTGAAATTGCTAAAGGAATTAATATGATTTTCTCTCTTGTGTTTATATCTAAAATATCTGCAAGTTTATTATTAGTTATGGTGCCAAAAATAATTCTTTTATAAAGGTATAGCATGTAAACAGCGGATAATATTATTCCAAAAGCCGCGCCAATAACAACGTAACTTGAAAATTTAAATGCGCCAACAATAACTAAAAATTCTCCAATAAAACCACTAGTTCCAGGCAATCCAACTGATCCCAGCATAAAAATCATGAATACTGTTGCATAAAGTGGCATTCTTTGAACTAATCCTCCATAAAATTCAATTTCTCTAGTATGCATTCGATCATAAATAACACCAACACATAAAAATAAAGCTGCTGAAACTAGTCCATGACTAATCATTTGCATCATTGCTCCTTCTAAGCCTTGTTGATTCACTAAGAAAATTCCAATTGTTACAATTCCCATATGAGCAACAGATGAATATGCAATTAGTTTTTTAATATCAGTTTGTGCTAGTGCTACTAAGGAAGTGTATACTATGGCAACTATACTTAATGTCATAATTAAAGGAATAAAAAACTCTGTTGCTTCTGGAAGCATGCCTAAAGAGAAACGGATAAAACCATATCCACCCATTTTTAAAAGTACTCCGGCTAAAATTACAGATCCAGCTGTTGGAGCTTCAACATGGGCATCGGGCAACCATGTATGAAACGGCCACATAGGAATTTTAACTGCAAAGGACGCAAAGAAGGCGAGCCATAGAAACAATTGAGTATTATAGGAAAAATAATTACCTTGTAAGAATTCAATACTCATTGAACTTGTATTTCTGTACATCACAATAATAGCAATCAACATGAGTACTGACCCAAAAAGAGTGTAAAGAAAGAATTTAAAAGAAGCATAGATTCTTCTATTACCTCCCCATATACCTATGATTAGATACATTGGTATTAATACTGCTTCAAAAAAAATATAAAATAAAAGTATGTCTATAGAAGCAAACATTCCAATCATTACAGTCTCTAAAAATAAAAAAGAAAGCATGTATTCCTTGACTCTTTTTTTTATATTATTCCAACTAGCTAAAATACAAAGTGGGGTCAAAAATGTACTTAGTAAAATCATAAAAAGTGAGATACCGTCAACTCCAACATGGTAGAAGAAATTAAAATCATCAAACCATCTAAATTTTTCTTCATATTGATAAGACGGATTGGAATAATCAAATTGTAACCATAGTATTAAACTTAAAATAAATGTTCCTAATGTCGCTAGTAAAGCAGCCCATTTAATATTAATTGATGTTACTTCATCTTCTTTAATAAAAAGAATAATTAAAGCGCCAATTAAAGGTAAAAAAATTATTACTGATACTAATGGCCAGTCAATCATTTAGTAATATAAAAACCATGTTAAAATTATTACTAAGCCTCCAAGCATAGCAAAAGCATAATGAAACAAATACCCTGATTGAAACAAACTTACATAAGATGAAGATTTTGAAATAATCCAGGAGACCCCGTTTGGCCCTAAACCATCAATAGTTTTTTCATCTCCTTTTTTCCAGAAAAAGTTTGCCAATTTGAAAAAAGTTAAAACAAATACTTTATGATATAGCTCATCCACATACCATTTATTTTTAGAAAGAGAATATAAAGGATCTAAGTTATAGGAAAGATTTTTTGCTCTGTTTAAATTATTTGAATATATCAACACACAGACAAGAATTCCAATTGCAACAGCCGATTTTGATATTAATGATTGCGTAAGAGGAAGATATTTATGAGAGCTTTCTGTTAATAATATTGCATTATCCCAAAATTCTTTTTTGTAATATCCAATAAAATAATCAGCAAAGAATATTCCAGAAAAAATAGAACCAATTGCAAGAATAAATAATGGAACTGTCATTACTAAAGGTGATTCATGGGCGTGATCATATGTTTTATTATTTGATCTATTTTCACCATGAAATGTTAGGAATAATAATCTCCATGAATAAAAAGCAGTAAGTAAAGCAGTTAAAATACCCACTAAATATGCAAAATATGCTATTCCATTTGAAGTATAGAAAGCATTTTCTAAAATACTTTCTTTTGAATAGTAACCAGATAGATACGGGAAACCAATAATTGCAAGAGATCCAATCCACATCATTGTAGCAGTAAAAGGTATTTTTTTGAAAAGTCCCCCCATTTTTCTCATATCCTGTTCATGATGCATTGCGTGAATTACAGAACCTGCAGAAAGAAATAGAAGAGCTTTAAAAAAGGCATGGGTTGTTAAGTGAAATATTGATGCATTATAAGCTCCTACACCTGCTGCAAAAAACATATATCCTAATTGACTGCATGTTGAATATGCAATGACTCTTTTAATATCATTTTGCGTTAAGGCTATAGAGGCAGCAAAAATAGCTGTGGTAGCACCAATAAAAGTAATGAATAAATTAGTAAATGTAGCAAATTCATAAAGAGGACTCATTCTTGCAACTAAGAATACACCAGCTGTTACCATTGTTGCAGCATGTATTAGTGCAGATACAGGAGTAGGTCCCTCCATAGCATCTGGCAACCAGGTGTGTAAACCTAATTGGGCAGATTTACCCATTGCGCCTATGAATAAAAGAAAACATAAAAAATCTAAAGTTGGAAAACTGAATGAAAGAAATTGAATTTGATGATCACTAAATTGATCCACTTGTAAAAATATACTGTCGAAACTTACCGTGCCAAAAATATAAAAAATTCCAGCAATTCCTATTGCGTATCCAAAATCTCCAACTCTGTTTACAACAAATGCTTTTATAGCAGCTTTATTTGCTGAATCTTTATGATGCCAAAAACCAATTAATAAATATGAGGCTAGCCCAACACCTTCCCAACCAAAAAACATTTGCAGCAAGTTATTACTTGATACAAGAACAAGCATAAAAAAAGTAAATAAGCTTAGATAACCCATAAATCTGATTTTTGATGGATCATCTTCCATATAGCCTATTGAATATAAATGAACACAGGCAGAAACAGTTGTAACCACAATGAACATCACAGCAGTTAAAGTGTCTAATCTAATTGACCAATCAACAATAAAGTTTCCAGAACTTATCCAGTTAAGGATAAAGATTATTTCAGTTTCCTTATTATTAATAAACTGAATGAATATTATCCAAGAAAATAAAGTACAAAGAAAAAGGATTGAAGTTGTTGATATTTGATAAACCCTATAGTTAAACTGTTTGCCTAATAAAAAACAAAAAAGAAAACCAAGTAGAGGTAAAAATATAATTGAGGTTGCCATCTACTATCCCTTAAGCTGATTAATTTTATTTACTTCTATTGATCCTAAATTTCTAAAAAATACTACAAGTATGGCGAGTCCAATTGCTGCTTCAGCTGCTGCAACGGTAAGTGTAAGCATTGCGAAGATTTGCCCTGAAATATCATTAATATATGCTGAGAAAGCAATAAAATTAATATTTACTGACAACAAGATGAGTTCTATAGACATTAAAATTATAATTAAATTTTTCTTATTTAAAAATATTCCTAAAACACCTAAGGTAAAAATAATTGCGCCGAGAAAAAGATAGTGTTCAAGAGTAATCATTAATTAAATTCCTTCGCCTATTTTTACTTTTTTCTTTTCTATAGCTGTTGATGCATCAACTGTATTTTGTGAATCAATATTTTGCCTTTTAACGCCACCTTTATCTCTTAATGTAAGTGTAATAGAGCCAATCATTGCGACTAATAAAATTATCCCACATATTTGAAATAAATAAAAATATTCAGTGTAGAGTATTTGCCCAATCATTTTTGTATTCTCCACTTCACTAACTATAGGTTGTAATGGTGTTTGATTGTTGTAAATATTAGACGATCTATCTGTTAAAAAAAGTATTCCAAGTTCAATTACTAGAACTATCCCTAATAATGCTCCAAAAGGTAAATATTGCAAAAAACCTTCTCTCAACTTTACAAAATTTATATCAAGCATCATTACAACAAATAGAAAAAGGACAGCAACAGCCCCAACATATACAACGACAAGGATCATTGCCAAAAATTCAGCGCCTAATAAAACAAAGAGTCCTGATGCGTTAACAAAGCTTAAAATTAAGAACAAAACTGAATGAACTGGATTTTTTGCACTTATAACCATTAGGGCAGAAAGAACCGCAACAGATGAAAAAAGATAAAATGTTAATGAATAAAGAATCATTCTTATCTATATTTTCTATCGAGATGAATATTTTGCGCAATTTCTTGCTCCCATCTATCTCCATTTTCTAAAAGTTTATCTTTATTATAAATTAATTCTTCTCTCGTTTCAGTGGCAAATTCAAAATTTGGTCCTTCGACTATTGCATCAACTGGGCAAGATTCTTGACATAAACCACAGTAAATACATTTAGTCATATCTATATCATATCTTGTTGTTCTTCTGCTTCCATCCTCTCTTGGCTCTGCTTCAATTGTAATTGCCTGAGCAGGACATACTGCTTCACAAAGCTTACATGCGATACATCTCTCTTCCCCACTTGGATATCTTCTCAAAGCATGCTCGCCTCTAAAACGTGGGCTTAATGGACCTTTTTCATGAGGATAATTTATTGTAACTTTAGATTTGAATATGTATTTGAAAGTTAAAAATAGTCCTTGAAATAATTCAAATAAAGTAAAAGATTTAATTAATTTATACATATTAATTTGGCAGCATGTCAAAATATACTAAAAAACCAGAAGTTACCACAACCCAAAACAAAGAAAATGGTAGAAAAACTTTCCATCCAAGCCTCATTAACTGATCATATCTATATCTTGGGAAAGTTCCTCTAACCCAAATAAATAAAAATAATATAAATATTACTTTCACAGTAAACCAGATTACTCCAGGAACAACATTTAATGGGTATACATCAAATGGAGGAAGCCATCCGCCTAAAAAAAGAATGACAGTCATAGAAGACATTAAAATCATACTCGCGTATTCACCTAAAAAAAATAATACAAATGAAGCAGATGAATATTCAGTAAAAAATCCTGCAACAAGTGTTGATTCATCTTCAGGAAGATCAAAAGGTAATCTATTTGTTTCAGCTAAAGCAGAAATAAAAAAAATAATGAACATAGGTAATAATGGAATTGCAAACCAGACAGTCTGCTGAGCTAAAACTATCTTTGATAAATTTAAAGAACCTACACATAATAATACTGTAATTATTACAAATCCAATAGATACTTCATATGAAACCATTTGAGCAGCTGATCTTAATGCCCCTAGAAAAGGATATTGAGAGTTACTAGCCCAACCGGCCATTATTATTCCGTATACTCCAAGAGATGATACTGCAAACAGATACATGATCCCTACGTTAATATCAGAGACTACCCATCCTGGAGCAAAAGGTATTACTGCCCAACCTGCTAAGCTAAGTACCATTGTTATTATTGGTGCTAAAATAAAAACAATTTTATTTGATCCACTAGGTATAATATTTTCTTTAGTAATAAGTTTTAATGCATCAGCAAAGCTTTGTAATATACCAAAAGGCCCTACTATATTTGGACCTCTTCTTAATTGAATTAGGGCTAAAACTTTTCTTTCAGCATAAACTAAAAAAGCTACAGATATTAAAACTGGCACAACAACAGCAAGTATTTGGGCAACGATTATTAGCCCTGTAATTAATATATCATAATTCATATAATTATTATGCTGCCTTATTTAAAATATCTTTAGTACATTTTGCCATTGTTTCAGAAGATCTAGAAATAGAATCATTCATATAAAAATTTTCAATGTTATATTTAATTTTAATATTCTCAATTTTATTATTTTTAGCAAAAGTTATTTCGCCAACAGAATTAACTTCATTTAAGAGAGCAAATTGACCATAGGTACTTGTAAGCTCATTTCGAAGCTCTCCAAGATTATTAAAATTTAAATTTTTTTCAAATAAGTCGCTTAAAACTCTAAAAATTTTCCACTCCTCTTTTGCTTCACCTATTGGATTATGACACTTAGTTGTTTGAATAACTCTACCTTCAATATTCATATAAGTAGAACTTTTCTCGGTATATGCAGGGGTTGGTAAAATTATATCAGCTATAGATGCTGAAACGTCTCCATGATGACCAAGATAAACAACAAAAGCATTTTCAAATGTTGAAAAATTTATTTCATCTAACCCCATTAAGAAAACTACAGGCTTTGTTTTATCAATATGTTTTTTTAATTGTTTATTGTAATCATTATCAAATTTTTTATTATAAAATTTCAAATCCAATGCTCCTACTCTAGATATATCTTGGTTAAGAATATTTAATGGATTTATATTTTTATTTTTTTGAATTTTTTTCGCAATTAATCCTGCAGTTTCTAATATTTTTTTTCCATGATCATTATTTATTGCTGAAGTACCTAAAATTATAAGTGGGTTTTTTGCAGATTTTAAAACTTTATTGAATTCAGATTTATTATTAGATAAATTATTAAGGTAATCTAAAGAATCAGATAAATGATGATAATCGTAAGTAAGATCTAATTTAGGACCTATAAGGCCAATTTTGCAGTTATTTTCAATATATGCCTTTCTAATTCTAGCGTTTAGTACCGCCGCTTCCCATCTAGGATTAGATCCGATTAAAAGAATAGCATCAGCCTTTTCAATTTCTTGAATTGTTGAATTAAATTTATAACTTGAAGATGAATTATCGATAATTTGTGTATTATCAAATCTGCAATCATAGTTTTTTGATTTTAGTGAATTGCTAAATTTTTGTGCAGAATATAAAGTTTCAATATCGGTAAACTTACCAGATAGGAATACAGTATTTTCTTTACCTCTTTTTGTAATTTCTTTTTTTATTAATTCAAATGCATCATCCCATGAAGATTTTTGGAGTTTTTTATTTGATTTAGAATATACATTATCCAATCTTTGACTTGAGAGTCCATCAATTGCAAATCTAGATTTATCACTTATCCATTCTTCATTGGTTTCTTCATTTATTCTAGGAAGAGCTCTTAAAACTTTTTTTCCTCTTGTATCAATTCTTATACTTGAACCTATGCCATCAAACACATCGAATGTTTCTGTCTTAGTTAGTTCCCATGGTCTAGATTTAAATGCGTATGGCTTACTTGTTAAAGCACCAACAGGACACAAATCAATTACATTTCCAGATAATTCTGACTCAATAGTTTTTTCTAAGTATGTAGTGATCTCAGCATTTTCACCTCTGCCAAGCAATCCTATATCATCAACTCCAGCAACTTCTGTAGAAAACCTTACGCATCTTGTACAATGAATACATCTTGTCATAATTGTTTTGACAAGTGGTCCCATATTTTTATTTTGAACTGCTCTTTTATTTTCTTCATATCTAGTTTTATCAAAACCATAATACATAGCTTGATCTTGAAGATCACACTCTCCTCCTTGATCACAAATAGGGCAATCCAATGGATGATTAATAAGAAGAAACTCCATTACACCTTTACGAGCTTTTTTAACTGTTTCGGTATTAGTTTTTATAACCATTCCATCTGCAGCTGGCATGGCACATGATGCAATAGGTTTTGGAGCTTTTTCCATTTCTACTAAACACATTCTACAGTTTCCTGCTATTGAGAGTTTTTCATGATAACAAAATCTTGGAATTTCAGTTCCTGCTTGCTCACAAGCTTGCATTACGGTCATACCGTGTTCAAATTCGTATTCTTTATTATCAATTGTTATCTTTGGCACTAAGCTACTCTTCTATTTCTTTCTTGGATTCTTTTTTCAATTTCAGGTCTAAAGTGTCTAAACAAACCTTGAATAGGCCAAGCGGCAGCATCGCCTAAGGCACAAATAGTATGGCCTTCAATTTGCTTAGTCACATCTATAATTTTATCAATATCTTCATGTTTAACATTTCCATGAATCATTTTTTCCATCATTCTGTACATCCATCCAGTACCTTCTCTGCAAGGTGTGCATTGACCACAGCTTTCATGTTTATAAAAATGTGATAATCTAGCTATTGCTTCAACAATATCTGTTGATTTATTCATTACAATAACAGCCGCAGTTCCTAGTCCACTTTGAACTTCTTTTAGGCTATCAAAATCCATTTTAACAGTATCACAAATAGACTTAGGTAATAAAGGTACACTTGCGCCTCCAGGAATTACAGCTAATAAATTTTCCCAACCACCAATTACCCCACCTGCATGCTTTTCAATGAGATCTTTCAGTGGTATGCCCATTTCTTCTTCTACATTACAAGGGTTATTAACGTGTCCAGAAATACTAAAAATTTTTGTACCTGTATTATTTGCACTACCTAAATTAGCAAACCATTTAGAACCACGTCTTAAAATAGTCGGAGAAACAGCAATTGTTTCAACATTTGTAACTGTTGTAGGACATCCATATAAACCTGCACCAGCAGGAAACGGAGGCTTTAATCGAGGCTGGCCTTTTTTACCCTCTAAACTTTCAAGTAAGGCGGTTTCTTCTCCACAAATATATGCTCCTGCTCCTCTGTGAAGATAAATGTCAAAATCCCATCCTGTACCACATGCATTTTTACCAATTAAATTATTTGCATATGCTTCATCTATTGCTTTTTGTAAATTAGAAGCTTCAGAATAATATTCACCCCTTATGTAAATGTAGCAGGTGTGTGCATGCATTGCAAAGCCAGCAACAAAGCAACCTTCTAAAAGAAGATGAGGGTCATTTCTCATAATTTCTCGATCTTTGCATGTACCTGGCTCTGACTCATCTGCATTAACAACTAGGTAATGGTCTTTTCCAGAATCTTTTGGCATAAATGACCACTTAAGTCCCGCAGGGAAACCTGCTCCTCCCCTTCCTCTTAATTGACTATTTTTAATTTCCTCAACAATTTTATCACTACCCATTTTAATAAGTTCTTTAGTATTTGACCAAATGCCTCTTTTTTTGGCACCTTCTAATTTCCAGTCTTCAAAACCGTATAAATTTTTAAAAATTTTATCTTTTTCCTTAAGCATCAAATTTTCTTTCAGGTTGTGATGATTTTCTACCAATTTGTGAACCTACTTTTATTGATTTATTATCTTTTAAATCTTGAAGTATTTTCTTAAAACTCTCTTCATCTAAATCTTCATAATAATCATCATTGATCTGGACCATAGGAGCATTGCAACATGCACCCAAGCATTCAACTTCAACAACTGTAAATATTCCATCATCACTTGTCCCACCAATATTAGTTTCGCAAACTTCTTGTGCAACTTTAGACAGTTTATCACTCCCTCTTAACCAACAAGGTGTCGTTCTACAAATTTGGACAAAATTTTTACCAATAGGTTCTAAATTAAACATCGAATAAAAAGTGGCAACTTCTAACACTCTGATGTAAGACATACTTAGAGTTTCAGCTACTTTTTCCATTGAGTTTTTACTTAGCCATCCATTATTTTGTCTTTGTGCTATATCAAGTAAAGGAATAACTGCGCTTTGAATACGGTTTGATGGATATTTTTTTATTATTTCAGAAATTTTTTTAAAATTTTCTGATGACCATTCAAAATTATCATTAATTTTTTTATATACTTTATTATTTGTACCTGGATGATGCATTATCTATCTATCTCTCCAAAAACAATATCTAAGCTACCTAGTATAGCAGCTATGTCAGCCATTAAGTGACCTTTAGATAAATGTTCTAATGTTTGAAGGTGTGCAAAACCTGGTGCTCTTATTTTACATCTATATGGTTTACTAGATCCATCAGAAACAAGGTAAACGCCAAATTCACCCTTTGGAGCTTCTACTGCACTATAAACTTGACCAGAGGGAACACGGTAACCTTCAGTGAAAAGTTTAAAATGATGAATTAAGGCTTCCATTGATTTTTTCATTTGATTTCTTTTAGGGGGAGTAATTTTATTATCCTCAATTGATATTGGACCAGGTTTGATTTTATTTAAACATTGGTTAATAATACTAATGCTTTGTCTCATTTCCTCTATGCGAACTAAATATCGATCAAAACAATCACCCTTTTTTCCAACAGGAACTTCAAAATCAACTTGATCATAAGCGTCATAAGGTTGAGATCTTCTTAAATCCCATGCTACACCTGCACTTCTTAATACAGGACCCGAACACCCCCATTCAATTGCTTCTGACTTTGAAATTATTCCTATATCAACTGATCTTTGTCTTAAAATTCTGTTATTAGTCAGCAAGCTTTCAAGATCATCAATAAATTTTGGAAGAGTTTTAAAATGGTCAAATAATTTCTCTTCCATTCCTTCTGGCATATCCTGATGAACGCCGCCAGGTCTAAAATAGGCTGCATGAAATCTTGCCCCAGAAACTGCTTCATGAAACTCCAAAAGCTTTTCCCTTTCTTCAAAACACCATAAAAAAGGTGTCACTGCACCAATGTCAGCAGCATAGGCAGGTATATTTAATAAATGATTTAGTATTCTAGTAATTTCAGCAAAAATAACTCGTATATATTTAGCTCTTTCAGGAACATTGATACCTAGGAGATTTTCAGTTGCCAATGCAAAAGCATGTTCTTGACACATTGGTGAAACGTAATCAAGCCTATCAAAATAAGGGACAGCTTGAAGATAAGTTTTATATTCAATTAATTTTTCTGTGCCCCTATGTAACAATCCGATGTGTGGTTCTGCTCTTTGAACTACTTCACCTTCAAGCTCAACTACTAAACGTAAAACACCATGCGCAGCTGGATGTTGAGGACCAAAGTTAATTGTAGTTGTATTAAGCTCTACTTCTTTCATTTAATTTTCACCAGTAGATTTCTCATCACCAAAAAGTTTGTTTTCCATTCCTTCCCAAGGAGATTCACTATCGAAATTTCTGAATTCTTGAGTTAACTTAACAGGCTCATATATTACTTTTTTTTCAAGATCATCGTAGCGAACTTCTGTATGTCCTGTTAAAGGAAAATCTTTGCGCAACGGATAACCTTCAAAATTGTAATCAGTCATTATCCTTCTTAAATCAGGATGGTTAATAAATTCAATTCCAAATAAATCATAACATTCTCTTTCATACCAATCCGCAGATTTGTGAATATTGGTTATTGATTCTATTTTTTCATTTTCTTTAATAAAAGTTTTAAGAATAATCTTTTTATTATTTATCAAACTTTGTAAAATATAAACTATATCAAACCTAAATTCTCTTGAAGGATAGTCAACAGCTGTAATATCTAATAATTGATTAAAATTAAGCTCACTGATATCTTTTAATTCGTTAAAAATTTTTATAATGTTATTTTTTTCAAATTCTATTTCTAACAAATTAGCATTCTCTAAAACATTATTTATACCATCTATTTTAGTAAGAATTTTAATCATATAAAATTATCTTTTAAATTTATTTTCTCTTCTAATTTTTTTCTGTAATTGCAATATACCGTAAACTAATGCTTCTGCTGTTGGTGGGCATCCTGGCACATAAACATCAACTGGAACTATCCTATCACACCCTCTAACTACTGAGTAAGAGTAGTGATAATATCCTCCACCATTTGCACATGATCCCATGGATATTACCCACCGAGGTTCAGGCATTTGATCATAAACTTTTCTTAAAGCCGGTGCCATTTTATTTGTTAGTGTGCCAGCAACAATCATTACATCAGATTGTCTAGGACTACCTCTAGGTATGACTCCATAACGATCTAAATCATATCTTGCCATGTAAGAATGTATCATTTCTACTCCACAACATGCTAATCCGAAAGTCATTGGCCATAAGGAACCAGTTCTAGCCCAAGTAAGAATTTTATCGTAGCTAGCGACTAAAAAACCTTTAGATGATAATTCTGTGTTTAGAGTATCATCAACAATTTTTTTTGCTTCATCTACTCCCATTCTAAAGCTCCTTTTTTCCATTCATAAATAAAACCAATAGTTAAAACAGTCAGGAAAATCATCATTGACCAAAAACCAAACAATCCAATTTTACCAAGGGTTATTGCCCATGGAAACAGGAAAGCAACTTCTAAATCAAAGATAATAAATAATATTGCTACTAAATAAAACCTTACATCAAATCGTCCACGAGCATCATCAAAAGCCTCAAACCCGCACTCATAAGCAGATAATTTTTCTTGATCTGGTTGAGAGTCTCCTACCACAAAAGATAATAAAGTCATTCCAACAGCCAAAGCCAAAGCTATGAAAATAAAAATTAGAATTGGTAAATATTCAAATAGAAATTCTGACACTATAATCTCACAAATAAATTAGTAATGTATTTAACGATTTATTCAACAATAACAACGTGTCTCGTTGCGACTTTAGTACACAAAAAACACTGAAACAAGTGGCGCGAGAGACGGGATTCGAACCCGCGGCCTCTGCCGTGACAGGGCAGCGTTCTAACCAGCTGAACTACTCCCGCGCATGGTGGGTGTTGAGAGACTTGAACTCCCGACCCTCTCGGTGTAAACGAGATGCTCTACCAACTGAGCTAAACACCCAAATAAAATCGGCTGTTAAATTTATTTAACAGCCGGTGCAAGAAAAAAAGATAATTAATTGTTTACTGAGTCTTTTAGAGCTTTTCCTACAGTAAATTTAGGTCTTTTAGATGCTGGTATTTGAATTGATTCACCTGTTCTAGGATTTCTACCAGTAGTTGCTTTTCTGTGACTAACACTGAAATTACCAAAACCTACAATGCTAACCTTTTCATCTCTTTTTAAAGAATTAGTTATTGCATCTAGAAAGCTTTCAATTGCTCTAGTTGCGTCAGATTTAGATAATCCTGCGGAAGATGCTACAGATGCGATAAGATCATTTTTATTCACTTTTAATCTCCTTTATTAATTTTTGATGATAATTGTCTGTTTTCCCAACAAGTCAACATTATTATGAAAATTTTCCCAGAAATAAAGGAATTTATCAGTTAATTGGCTTAATTCAATGTTTTTTTTTAAATAAATATTAATGTGTACTAGTTGTATTTTGATTATTTTTTAATTGAGATTCGGTTAAATTTAATGGAATTATTGGTTTTATTAATGTGTGCTCAAGAATTGAAAAAGCATCTGAAACAGGTATTATCTTAATTCCTTTAATAACTTCTTTATCAAATTCAGAAACTTCCCTGAAATTTTCTTGAGGTATAAGAACTTTCTTAATACCTGCTCTACTAGCAGCATATATCTTCTCTTTTAAACCACCTATAGGCAAAACACGACCTCTAAGGGTAATTTCTCCAGTCATTGCAACATCTCTTTTAATTTTATTATTAGTCAATGATGAAACTAAAGAATTAAAAATTGCTATACCAGCACTTGGTCCATCTTTAGGGGTGGCTCCTTCAGGCACATGAATGTGGATGTCATAATTTTCAAAATCTTTAGGGTTTATTCCCAGACTAACAGATTTTGACTTTACATATGAAGTAGCTGCTTGAATTGATTCTCTCATCACTTCACCTAATTTACCTGTTAAAGTGAGTTTTCCTTTGCCAGTAGATAGAATAACCTCGACTGATAAAATTTCTCCACCTACTTCTGTCCAAGCCAAACCATTCGTGACGCCTACCAAATGCTTTCTTTCAATTTCACTTGATCTAAATCGTGGAATACCGAGTAGATCATGTAAAGATTTATCATTTAGGTTAATTTTTTTTAATTTAGTAGTTTCTAATTTTTTTACAGTTTTTCTACAAACTTTTGAGATTTCTTTTTCAAGATTTCTTACTCCCGCCTCTCTGGTATAATTTCTAATAATAGAGTTTAAAACTTTAGAATTAAATGAGATCTCAGATTTTTTTATTCCATGATTTTTAATTTGTTTTGGAACCAAATATCTTTTTGCAATTTGATTTTTTTCTTTTTCTGTATAACCAGGTATTCTTATAACCTCCATTCTATCAAGAAGAGCTGGTGGTATATTAAGAGTATTAGCAGTACACACAAACATTACATCGGAAAGATCATAGTCAAGTTCTAAGTAATGATCATTAAATTTACTATTTTGCTCAGGATCAAGAACTTCTAGAAGAGCAGAAGATGGATCTCCTCTCCAATCAGAGCCAAGCTTATCAATTTCATCAAGTAAAATAAGTGGGTTAGAGGATTTTGATTTTTTCATTGCTTGAATAAATCTTCCAGGCATTGAACCAATATATGTTTTTCTATGACCTCTTATTTCAGCTTCATCCCTTACACCCCCAAGAGACATTCTAACAAAACTTCTTCCTGTTGAATTAGCGATGGATTTACCAAGAGATGTCTTTCCAACACCCGGTGGGCCAACTAAACACAGTATAGGTCCTTTGAGTTTATTAGTTCTTTTTTGAACTGCTAAATATTCGAGAATTCTCTCTTTAACCTTATCCAATCCATAGTGATCGTTCTCTAATATTGATGATGCTTTTTTGATGTTTTGAGAAATTTGATCAGGATTATTCCATGGTATTGACATTACCCAGTCTAGATAGTTTCTAATTACAGTTGCCTCTGCTGACATAGGGCTCATATTTTTTAATTTTTTAATTTCCGAGACACATTTCTCTTTAGCTTCTTTAGATAATTTATATTGATTTAATTTCTTCTCAAGCTCAGCAATTTCATCCAAATCTTCATTGTCCCCAAGTTCTTTTTGAATTGCTTTCATTTGTTCGTTTAAATAATATTCTTTCTGTGTTTTCTCCATTTGTCTCTTAACTCGACCTTTTATCTTTTTCTCAACTTGAAAAGAGTCGATTTCAGAGACCAAATAACCATAGACTTTGTTAAGTCTATCTTCTGTATTTATAATTTCTAAAATTTCTTGTTTTTGAGATAATGAAATTGAAATATTTGATACAATTATGTCAACGATCTTATTGGGATCATTTAACGTTTTCACATTATCAATTACGTCTTGAGAAACTTTTTTATTAATTTTTTGAAATTCAATAAATTGTTCAATTATGAGTTTTTGCAAAGCTTTTATGTTTGAGTTTTTCTTAACTTTTTGATTAATTTCTGTAATTATTGCTGTGATAAAATCTTTATTAAAATTTATTTTATCAACTTTTGCTCTTTGTAAACCTTCAACCAAAACCTTAAGAGTACCATCAGGAAGTTTTAATAACTGGATAACTTTGGCAACTGTTCCAAAAGAATATAGGTTTTCTTTATCAGGGTTATCAACTTTTGAATTCTTTTGAGAAATTAAAAAAATTTTTTTTTCACCTGTCATTACATGATTAAGAGCATTTACTGATTGTTCTCTTCCAACAAACAATGGAGCGACCATGTTTGGAAATACAACTATATCTCTAAGTGGAAGAACAGGAAGTAAGTTTTTTACCATGATATATAAATGTCTATTTATTGCTCAAATTCAAGAGTTATTCGACATTAATTTTTGATTATTTTCTTTATTTGAATAAATTAAAATTGGATCAGATTTTTTTGCTATTACATCTTTATTTATAACTACTTTATATAAATCTTTTTGATCTGGAACTTTGTACATAAGATCCATCAATGATTCCTCTATTATAGATCTTAAACCTCTGGCTCCAGTATTTTGCGATACTGCTAACTTTGCAATTTCTTTCAAGGCATCCTCTTTAATTTCTAATTTTACGCCATCCATTTTCATTAGAGATTCAAATTGCTTAACAATAGCATTTTTTGGTTGAGTCATTATTTTGATTAGCATATCTTCGTCCAATTCATTTAGAGTAGTTATTACGGGCAACCTTCCTACAAATTCTGGTATCATGCCAAATTTTAATAAATCTTGGTTCTCTAGTTTTTGTAGTGATGCGCCTATAGTTTTTTTTGGTTCTAAATCTAATTTTGAATTAAAGCCTATAGCAGTTCCTTTTAAACGATAATTTATGATTTCCTGCAAACCTGAAAATGCTCCTCCACATATAAAAAGTATGTTTGAAGTATCAACTTGTAAAAATTCTTGCTGAGGATGTTTTCTTCCACCTTGTGGTGGAACGCTAGCTATTGTTCCTTCCATTATTTTTAGTAAGGCTTGTTGAACACCTTCTCCAGAAACATCTCTTGTTATAGAAGGGTTGTCACTTTTTCTTCCAATCTTATCAATCTCGTCAATATAAACAATTCCTTTTTGTGCGCGCTCAACATTATAATCGGATGCTTGCAATAATTTTAGGATAATATTTTCAACATCCTCCCCAACATATCCTGCTTCGGTTAAACTCGTTGCATCAGCAACTGTGAAAGGTACATCTAAAATTTTTGCTAAAGTCTGAGCTAATAATGTTTTGCCTGTGCCAGTAGGGCCAACTAAAAGAATATTTGATTTTGAAATTTCAATGTTATCATTTTCTAGATTGGATGATAATCTTTTATAATGATTATAAACAGCAACTGATAATATCTTTTTTGACTCTTTTTGACCTATTACATAATCATTTAAAAATTTATTAATCTCCGATGGTTTTGGTATATCTTTTTTAATTTTAAATTTATTATTTTTATTATCTTCTTTAATAATATCCATGCATAGCTCGACACATTCATCACAAACAAAAACAGTTGGGCCAGCTATTAATTTTTTAACTTCTTTTTGATTTTTGCCACAAAAAGAACAAAATAATGAATCCTTATCATTTTTTTTATTCATTATTTCCTATCCTTTACAACTTTATCTATAAGGCCAAATTTAATGGCCTCGTCAGCTGAAAAATATTTATCTCTTTCCATGATACTTGAAATTTCTGATAATTTCTTTCCTGTATGTTTTGAATAAATTTCATTTAATTTCAATTTTGTTTTTTTAATTTCATTAGTTTGAATTTCAATATCTGTAACCTGACCTTGCATACCTCCACTAGGTTGATGAATCATTATTCTTGAATTAGGAAGAGAAAATCTCATTCCTTTTTCACCAGCAGTTAAAAGAAGTGAGCCTGCTGATGCAGCTTGCCCAATACAAATAGTCATAATTTTAGAGGAAACATACTGCATAGTATCGTAAATTGCTAATCCTGACCAAACAATACCTCCGGGAGAATTAATATAAAAAGAAATTTCTTTTTTTGGGTTTTCAGACTCTAGAAATAATATTTGTGCACATATTAGACTTGCAATGTTATCGTCGATTGGGCCAGTAAGAAAAATTATTCTTTCTTTTAACAATCTCGAATAGATGTCGTAAGATCTCTCGCCTCTTGATGATTGCTCAACAACCATTGGAATAAGGTTGTTGGTAATATTATCTATCGGATCTTTCATTTTTTTGTATCTTTAATATCAAATGTTTTAACTTCAAGTTTTTTGTATTGATCTTCATTTAATTTTATAACATTTGTTTTGGATTTGGAAATAATTGATTCAATTACTTTTTGTTCAATAAGAGGTGCTCTTATAGTATCCAATGATGAAGGATTCTTTTCAAAATATTCCATAATTTGCTTTTCTTGGCCTGGGTATTGACTACTATACTCTAATATTCCTTTATTAATTTCTTCTTCAGAAATAACTACTTTTTCTTCTGAGGCTATATGTTGCATCAATAAGCCAAGCTTGACTCTTCTCTCCGATATTTTTTCATATCTTTTTTTAAGATCATCATCTTTTAATTGTTTATCATCCTCATCTAATGTGCCCTCTTTTTTTGCATTTTCTAAACGACTCCATATTTGATTAAAATCATCTTCTAATACACCATCAGGTAATTCAAATTCATAACTTTTATCTAATAGATCCATCAATTCTTTTTTTTCAATTTGTTTTATTCCTTGTTCATATTGAGATTTCATATTACTCACTAGGAAATCTCTAAGGTCCTTTTCAGTTTTGAAACCATTCTTATCTAAAAAATCTTGTGTAAGTTCAAATTTAATTTTTTCTTCAATTGAAATTATTTCAAAATTAAAAGTTGTTTTTTTAAATTTTTCATCTTTAAGAATTTTAGATAAGTTGATTTTTAATTCAAATTTATCTCCAACTTTTACTTTTCTTTCAATCAATTCTTTATTTAAACCTGGAAGTATTCCATCATCAAAACCCAAATCAATGGCAAAATTTTTTTGAGATTTTAAATATTCTGGAAGATCTTCTTGGGAGGATTCAAAATTAACAATTACCTTGTCAGAATTTTTAACCTCTCTCGAACTTTCAATTTTTTTAAAATTTTTTTGTGAGTCAATAAAACTTTTAAATTGATTTTCTTCTGCTTTTTTACCTAATTCAATTTCATACTTATTAATTTTAAGATCTTTAAAATCTTTAAGTTTGATTTCAGGTTTTAAATCAAATTTTAAATTTATTGTTATTGGCTTATTTTTTTCGTAATTAGTAAGTTCAACTTTAGGAGCTCTTAAAAGAGAAAATTTTTTTTCATCAATTAATTTTTTTGTATTTGTATCTATTACTTTTTGAATTACTTCATTTAAAATATTGTCTTCATATTTTTTTTTAACAATATTTAGTGGAGCTTTACCTTTTCTAAAACCGGGAATATTAACAGTAGGTAATATTTGATTTATTTTATTATCTACTTCAATATCAATTTCTTCATAAGGAATTTCTAATGAGTATTCCTTATAAAGTTTTGTTGTTTTTAATTCTTTTGTATTCATAATTCATCAAACCTAATGGTAGGCCGGAAAGGACTTGAACCTTCACACCTCGCGGCACTAGAACCTAAATCTAGCGTGTCTACCAATTCCACCACCGGCCCTATTATTATTAGCCTTTTATGTACAATAAATTAAAAAACAATAGAGAAAATAAACTAAATACTAATTGGGGCGAACGATGGGATTCGAACCCACGGCATCAGGCACCACAAGCCTGCGCTCTAACCAACTGAGCTACGTTCGCCATATAACTTAATTAAAAGTTTAATTTTTATATTAAATCGCTATATCAAAAATATGGAAGTTTCAAAAAGAATATTTAATTTAGAAACAGAAACAGCATTCTCTATTCTTGCTAAAGCCAATGATCTAGTAGCCAAAGGCAAAGATATTATCAATTTGGGAATTGGACAACCTGATTTTCCAACACCAATCAATATTCAGGAAGCTGCAATTAAAGCAATTAAAGATGGCCATCATGGTTATACTCCATCAAATGGCATACCTGAATTACGAGAATCAATTTCAGAGTTAGTATTCAAAAAATATAAATCAAATATTAAATCAGAAAATATTTTAATAACTCCAGGAGGTAAGCCTGTAATTTTTATTTCAGCGTTATTATTAGGTAGTGAGGATAGAGAAATAATTTTTCCTGATCCGGGATTTCCAATTTATAGATCTATGATTAAATACAGCGGTGCAAAAGCTGTACCACTAAAGCTTTCAGAAAAAGATAATTTCGAAATTAATACTGAACAATTAAAAGAATTAATTTCTGATAAAACAAGTTTGATAATAATAAATAATCCAAACAACCCTACAGGATCATATATGAATAAGAAAAAAATTACTGATCTTGTTAATTTATTAGAGCAATATCCAAACGTCTCCATTTTAAGTGATGAAATTTATAGTAATATTATTTTTAATAATGAACAAATGCCATCATTATTAGAATACGAAAGTATAAAAAATAGATTGATAGTTCTTGAAGGATGGAGCAAAACATATTGTATGACTGGATGGAGGTTAGGCTGGAGTATATGGCCAGATAATTTAATTGAACATGCTAATAAAATATGTGTCAATTATAATTCCTGCGCTACCTCAATTTCGCAATATGCAGGATTAGAAGCAATAAAAGGTTCTCAGAAAGAAATAGAAAAAATTGTCAGTGAATTTCAAAAAAGAAAAGAGTACGTTTTTAATGAACTAAATAAATTAGAGAAAATTTCTTGTTTTGAACCGGGCGGTGCTTTTTATGCATTTCCCAATATTTCAAAAACTGGATTGAGTGGAAATAAATTTTCAGAAATCGCACTTGAAGAAAAAGGTGTTGCATTAGTCCCAGGCTCCAGCTTTGGAGATAATGCTGGAGAATTTGTTAGAATAAGTTTTGCTAATTCTCTAGAAAACATTAAAGAAGCAATTAATAGGTTATCAACAATATGAAAAAAATAGAAGCGATCATTAAGCCATTTAAACTTTCTCAAGTTAAAGAAGCTTTACATGAACTTGGAATATCTGGGATGACATTAGTAGATGTAAAAGGTTTTGGTAGGCAAAGAGGATCAACGGGTGGAATTGATCCTAATGATGGGTATGATGATGAATTTTTAGCAAAAATGAAACTTGAAGTAATCGTTGAAGACAATCAAGTAGATGATGTTATTGAGTCAATAAAAACTAGCGCTTATTCAGGAAAAATCGGAGATGGTAAGATTTTTGTATCAAATATTGAACAGGTAATCAGAATAAGGACTGGTGAAAAAGACAGTGATGCTGTCTAATTTTTCTTTACTTTTATATAAAACCTAGTAATTAACCTATAATCGTTCAACTCATTTAGAGTCGGAAGTAGGCATTGTGCCGAAGGAACGCATGCAAAAGTTATAAATCGTTCAACCTATTATATATAGGTCGGAAGTAAGCCATTAGCTGAAGGAACGCGCATCAAAAGCAGATTTCATAACTAGAGCATGATTTAACCGGGTAAGGCTGGATGGCATACCCTTTTGTTGAAGTAAGGAGATAGATATGAAATTAAAAAGCTCGACTCCAAAAGATTTAATGTCTGAAATTAAAGATATGGACATTAAAATGGTTGATATGCGCTTTACTGATATACCAGGAACAACTCAACATTTTACAATACCAATTAAATTTTTAGACGAAGATATATTTTCTGACGGACTTGGTTTTGATGGATCTTCAGTAAGAGGTTTCCAAGAAATTCAAGACAGTGATATGATTGTTTTGCCAGATGCAACAACTGCATACATTGATCCTTTTTTTTCAGAAAAAACTTTGGCATTACATTGTAATATTAAAGATCCTGTAACTTTGGTTGACTATAGTCGTGACCCAAGAAATATTGCTAAAAAAGCTGAAGCCTACTTGAAATCATCTGGTATCGGTGACACAGCATTTTTTGGTCCAGAAGCAGAATTTTTTGTGTTTAATAACGTTCAGTTTGACTCAGGATCAAATTTTGCATTTCACGAAGTTGATTCTGTTGAAGGTACTTGGAATAGTGGTGCTGATGAAAACCCAAACTTAGGTCACAAGCCTAGACATAAAGAAGGTTATTTTCCTTTACCGCCAGTTGATACACTTCAAGATGTAAGAACTGAAATGGTAATGACAATGCAAGACATTGGTCTTACTGTTGAAGCACATCACCATGAAGTTGCAACAGGTGGACAATGTGAAATTGATTTAGAATTTTCACCACTGTTGAAGATGGCTGATGATATGATGAAATATAAGTACGTTGTTAAAAATGTTGCTAGACAACATGGAATGACTGCTACATTTATGCCTAAACCTTTATTCGAAGATAATGGTTCAGGTATGCACGTTCATCAAAGTGTTTGGAAAGACGGTGACACATTAATGTATAAAGAGGGTAACTATGCTAACCTAAGTGATTTAGCTCTAAATTATATTGGCGGTATACTTAAACATGCACCTGCTCTTTTAGCTTTTTGTGCTCCTACTACTAATTCTTATAAAAGATTGGTCCCAGGCTTTGAGGCTCCGGTGAACATTGTTTACTCTCAAAGAAATAGAACCGCATCTGTTAGAATTCCTGCTTATTCTCAAAGCCCTAAAGCAAAAAGAATGGAATTTAGATGTCCAGATCCAAGTGCAAATCCATACCTAGCATTCTCAGCAATGTTAATGGCAGGATTAGATGGAATTAAAAATAAAATTAATCCTGGTGATCCAACAGATATAAATCTCTATGCTGCTAGCGATGAAGTTTTGTCTAAAATTCAATCTACGCCTGGATCTTTAGCTGAATCTCTTGAAGCTCTTGAGAAAGATCATGCATTTTTATTAGAGGGTGATGTATTCACCAAAGATGTAATTGAAACTTATATTAGCTATAAAAAAGAGAGTGAGGTTGATCCTATTAATATTAGACCTCATCCACACGAGTTTAAATTATACTACGACGTGTAGAATTATACTTGTCCCTATAAAGAAAACCGCCTTAGGGCGGTTTTTTTTATGTTTTTAGAACAACACTTTTGATAAGAAATATTTGTGGCTAAAAAATCAACTTATAATGCCAAAGATATTGAAGTACTTGAGGGTCTTGAGCCAGTTCGTAAAAGACCTGGTATGTATATTGGAAGCACTAATCAAGATGGTCTTCATCATTTAGTTAACGAAGTACTAGATAATAGTATAGATGAAGTTTTAGCTGGTCACGCGACCGATATAAGTTTTCAATATAAAAAAGATGGTTCAATAAAAATAAAAGATAATGGAAGAGGTATTCCTATTGATTTTCATCCAAAATATAAAAATAAAAGAGCTCTTGAAGTAGTTTTAACTACACTTCACGCAGGTGGTAAATTTAACAGTAATGCTTACAAAACTTCTGGTGGATTACACGGGGTTGGGATTTCTGTTGTAAATGCTTTAAGTTCTTTATTACAAGTTCAGGTATTCAAAGATGGAAAAGTGTATAGACAAGATTACTCAAAAGGAAAGGTTAAGACAAAAATAAAAATTGAAAAATGTAGCAAAAAATTAAAAGGTACAGAAATATCTTTTATCCCAGATGAAAGCATATTTGAAGAAACACAATTTGTTCCAAAAAAATTATATAATTTTATAAATATGAAATCAGTATTAGTTGGAGGAACAACTATCAACTTTGAAATTGATAAAGAATTAATAAAAGATAAAACACCTAACAAAAAAAGTTTTTTTTATAAAAAAGGAATTGAAGATTATTTTCAATTAGAATACGCAAACAACTCTAAATTATTTGAAAAAATTTTTTTACTAAAATCAAAAATTAAAGATAATGAAAATTTTGAAACTTTAATTTCATTTAATACAAATGAAAATTCAAGTTTAATGTCATATTGTAACACTATTGAAACACCAGATGGTGGGTCTCATGAAAATGGTATTCGTAATGGAATTCTAAAAGCTATAAAACTTTATGGTCAAAAAAATCAATTCTCAAAAATCAGTAATATCAATCACAGTGATATTTTTGATTACTCTAACGTTATTATTTCAATCTTTATAAATGATCCAAGTTTTGAAGGTCAAACTAAAAAGAGAATAATAATGCCAAATTTACAAAAAGAAATTGAAACAAAAACACAACAAGAATTTTTATTATGGTTAAATGCTAATAAGAAAAATTCAAAAATACTTTTAGATAATTTAATTGAAAGAGCTCTTCAAAGAACTGATTTATCAAAAATTAAAGAATTAGATAGAAAAAGTATTAAAGAAAGAAATCGTCTTCCAGGTAAATTAGTAGATTGTTCGAGTAAATCAATAAAAGATTCTGAAATATTTATTGTTGAAGGCGACAGTGCTGGAGGTTCTGCTAAGCAAGCAAGAAATAGAGAATTTCAAGCAATACTTCCTTTAAGGGGAAAAATATTAAATGTTTATAATGTTGGGCTATCTAAAATTGCTGATAACAATGAAATACAAAATCTTATTCAATCTTTAGGTTGTGGTATTGGAAAAAACTTTGAAATTTCAAAACTTCGATATGAGAAAATAATTTTAATGACTGATGCGGACGTAGATGGTTCACATATTGCAACTCTGCTTATTACTTTTTTTTATAAATATATGAAAAGTTTAATTGATGAAAATAAACTATATCTAGCAATGCCTCCTTTATTTAAAATTTATAACAAAAATAAATCTTTTTACGCATATGATGAAAAAGAGAAAGATAAATTAATTGAAAAAGAATTTAAGTCTGACAATTATAATATTACAAGATTTAAAGGTTTGGGTGAAATGCCAGCTGATCAATTGAAAGAGACTACAATGGATCAAAACAAAAGAAATCTAATATTGATTAACTCTGAAAAAGCTAAGAAAGATATGAAGAATACCGAAAGTTTATTCGAAACCTTAATGGGAAAACAAGCAGAGTTACGTTTTAAATTTATTCAAAATAATGCTAACTTCATTAAAAATTTAGACGTCTAATTTATGAAAAAATATTTTTTGGTAATAGATCAAGGAACAACAAGTTCAAGAATTGTGCTGTATAATAAAAAATTTGAAATATTCGATATTGTCCAAAAAGAATTTAAACAATATTTTCCCAATGAAGGATGGGTAGAACATAACGCAACAGAAATTTGGGATGATGTTAGAAATTTAATTTCAAAAATATTAAGAAAAAATAAGTTAAATTCAAAAAATATAATTTCAATTGGAATTACCAATCAAAGAGAAACAACAGTTTTGTGGAATAAGAAAACTGGGAAACCAGTTTACAGAGCAATAGTCTGGCAAGATAGAAGAACAGCTAATCTTTGTGAAAATTTAAAAAGAAAAGGGATTGATAAAAAAATTCAAAAAATAACTGGTCTAGAGCTTGATCCATATTTTTCAGCTACTAAAATTAAATGGATTATTGATAATGTTAAAGAAGTAAATAAGAATTTAAAAAATAATAATTTACTTTTCGGAACAATAGACACCTGGCTATTATGGAAATTAACCAAGGGAAAATCTCACCTAACAGATATATCAAATGCCTCAAGAACCATGATTTTTGATTCTCAAAAAGAGCAGTGGTCTGACAAAATTTTAAAAATATTTAATATTCCAAAAAATATCTTACCAACTGTAGTTGAAAATGCATATGATTTTGGCTCTACTAAATTATTCGGCGATTCAATACCAATTGGAGGCATGGCTGGAGACCAACAGTCAGCAACAATTGGTCAAGCTTGTTTTAAAAAAGGGCAATCAAAAAGTACGTATGGTACAGGCTGTTTTCTTCTTATGAATATTGGAGAAAAATTTAAATTATCTAAAAATAGATTACTAACAACTGTTGCTTTTAAAATAAATGGTAAAAAAATGTTTTGCTATGAAGGAAGTATTTTTGTAGCAGGCTCTGCCATACAATGGCTTCGCGATAATTTAAAATTTATAAAAGATTCTAGTGAAACTGATAAATTATATAAAAAAGCTAATAAAGATGAAAGTTTATTTTTTGTCCCAGCCTTAACTGGACTTGGTGCCCCATATTGGAACCCTAATGCAAGAGGAACATTTTTTGGCATCACTAGAAATACGTCTAAAGAAGATATCATCAAAGCAACTTTGGACAGCCTCTCTTTTCAAACTTATGAATTAATTGAGTGTATGGAGAAAGATTCTAAAACAAAGATTAGTGAAATAAGAGTTGATGGAGGTATGGTTAAAAATAATAGCTTCCTACAAAGTTTAGCAAATATTTCTCAAATTAAAATTATTAGACCAAGTAATGTTGAGACTACTTCACTTGGGGCAGCATATCTTGCAGCAATTCAATCTGGATATTTAAAAAATACAAGCCAAATAAGTAAACTTTGGAAAAAAGATAAAACAGTAAAAGCGAATATTAACAAATCCATTTCAACTTCTAGTATTAGTAAGTGGAAATCAATTATAAATGTAGTCAATAATTTTTATTAAGATTTAACCAATTTGAAAGTTCTAAAGAATGGATTTCTTCATCAACTACATCGTCATATACATGTAATTCTTTTTGCTCAAGATTATCAGGGTTTTGTAAAATCATTTTTTCGTTTTCAAATTCTGATAAATTTTCATATACTTTTTGTTCCAACAAAATATCTTTTCTCATTTCCATAAGTCCGGCCATCCATTTTGAATTAAATTCTGGATGGTATTGCACTGCCCAAACACTTGATTGATTTACTTCAAAGCTTATAGATTGGAATTGGCTGATCTTATTTGAGGCTAGTACCTTAGTTTCTTTTGGAAGCTTTTCTGCTTCATCATAATGCCAACAGAGTGCATTAAATGATTTTTTTTTGTTTTTATACATGGGATGAATTTCACCATCTTGATTTAATGTAATATTTTTAGCTAAAACTGCTTCAAGGCCATTTGGATTTTTTCTTACTTTACCTCCTGCAGCAGTTACTAAAACCTGAAGCCCCCAACAACTACCAAATATTTTATTCTTTTTTTTAAATAATTCTTTAGCTAAATCTATTTGATTAGTTATGGATTTTGTCATGTTATATATATTAAGTAAGCTTCCTGTCCAAGCAACCGCTTCGAAATCGTCAAGACTTATGCCTAAAGGAAGATAATTATTATGAACAGCAGGATGAATTGTTGTAATATTGATAGTTGAACTAGAATATTTTTTTAAAATTTTTTCATATACTTGAAATTGAGTATCCATACCCAATTTTGTATATCGATCAGAAGCTTCTTTTTCATTTCCATCGACTAATAATATGTTCATATTTATCTTTATTTTTCATCTATCATGAAATATGTAAAACTTCATGAAAATTAAACTTGGTATCGCACCTATTGCCTGGAGTAATGACGATATGCCAGAACTAGGAGGTGACACTCCTATTGAAAAATGTTTAGAGGATGCAAGCACATCTGGATTTTCAGGTATTGAATTAGGTGGAAAATTTCCAAGAAATCCTGGAATAACTAAATATCTTTTAGAAAAATTTAATTTAAAAATGCCAGGTGGTTGGTATGGGGCAATGCTTAGAGAAAGAAGTGTAAAAGAAGAATGGATAGCACTCCAAGATCATTTAAATTTATTAAAGTTAATTAATGCGGATGTTTTTGTTTTTGCTGATGTATCTGATTCAATCCAAGGCGATCAATCAAAAGCTCTTAGTAAAAGACCAATACTTGAAAAAGATGAATGGCATAGCTATTGCAAAAAAATCAGTGAATTATCTGATATGCTGATGGATGAAGGAATGCCAATGTCGTATCATGAGCATATGGGAACTATTATACAGTCCGAGGAAGATGTAGATCGATTTATGGATATGACAAATCAAAATACATTTTTGCTTTACGATACTGGACACTTAATGTTTGCCAAAGCAAATTACGAAAGAGTATTAAAAAATTATATTTCTCGAATTAACCATGTTCATTGTAAAGATATTAGAAAAGATGTTTTTTTAAAATCTATTAAAGATGACTTAAGTTTTAGAGAGTCTTTTTTAGATGGTGTTTTCACTGTTCCTGGAGATGGTTGCATCGATTACGATCCATTAATTAAGATACTATATGAGGCAAAATATCAGAAATGGTTAATTATTGAAGCTGAGCAGGATCCTAAAAAAGCAAATCCTCTTGAATATGCAAAATTAGGACATAATTACTTGCATAATATAATAACAAAAAATGGGTATATTCTTTAAAATAACGATAAGTACTTTAATTTCATTCTTTCCTTTATATGTTTTAGCTCACAAAGTAACTTTAGAGGACAAATCATTAGAAAAGATTGTTAACGAAAGAATGGCAATAATGCAAAAAATTAAAAGCACATCATCGAAACTTTACAGATTAATAAATTCAGATCAATATGAAGAAATGTTGGAGCTTAATGAAACTCTTCTTCATTCAGCATCTGAATTTAAAGATTTTTATCCTGAAAATAGTCAAGCAGAAGGAGCTAGTGATAATATTTGGAGTGATCGTGAGACATTTAATGAATATAACCAAAACTTTGTAGATGATATCGAAATGATATCTTTAAGTATAGAATTAGAAGATAAAGAGATGATAAGTGATGCTATTAAAGCAATGGCAGCAAATTGCAGCACTTGTCATAAAAAATTTAGAAATTAATTATTTAATCTTAAGTGTGGATTATATTTCCATTCTAAATATTTAACAAATTGAACCATTAGAAAATTTAAAAAAAGATAAAGAATTCCTGCAGCAATAAATGCTTCAACAGGTGCAAATGTTTTAGCCATTATCTTTCTAGCAATACCTGTCATTTCCATGTATGTTGTCAGACTAACTAAAGAGGTTGCTTTAACCATTAGTATTAATTCATTACCGTAAGACGGTAGCACTTTTCGTATTGCAATAGGTAGAATAATTTTTCTTAAAAGTAAAAATTTCCCAAACCCAAGAGATAGGCCTGATTCAACCTGACTTTTCTCAATTGATTGAATACCACCTCGAAAAATTTCTGCTCCATATGCAACAGTATTAATTGTAAGTGCTATTACTCCGCACCAAAAAGGTTCTTTCAATGCGTACCATAAAAAACTTTCTCGAATAAATTTTACTGAACCTAAACCAAAATAAATTAAATATATTTGAACAAGTAAAGGGGTTCCTCTAATGACAAAAATATAGCTAGCAATTGTTCTTGATAATAATGTAATTTTAGAAACTCTTCCTAGAGCAAATAATAATGCTAAAACAAAACCAAGTGGTAGTGAAATTAATAATAATAAAATTGTATTATCTAAGCCAGATAGGACCAAAAAGAAATTTTTATAAATTAGAGAATTTTGAAGACTATTTAAAAATTCAATCATGTAGAAAATCCTTTTGAATAATTTACTTCTAGCGTTTTAAAAACCCTGCCAGAGATTGTTGTTAAACATAAATACAATATTGCTGCTGTTATTAAGAAAGTTAAAGGTGAATGCTCAACGTTAGAAGATATTCTAGATTGACGCATAATTTCAACAAGACCAGTTACAGAAATGAGGGAAGTATCTTTAAGAGTTATTTGCCATACATTCCCTATGCCCGGTAAGGCATGTCTTATAACTTGAGGTGATATAACTTTAAAAAAAATACTAAATTTATTCATACCCAGTGCTCTTGCAGCTTCTATTTGACCCTTAGATATAGCCAAATAAGAAGCTCTTAAAACTTCACTCGAATATGTAGCTGATATTACTGCAATGGCAATTGTCGCAATTGTAAGTGCGTTTAGTTCTATATATTTATTATATCCAAATACTTTAGCTATACTCATAACAACAGCATTGCCGCCAAAGAAAATTAGATAAATAACTAATAATTCAGGAACACCTCTTATTACTGTCGTATAAAAATTTGCAATAAATCTTGTTATTCTGTTTTGTATTATCTTTGCCCAAACTGTAATAATTGCTAAAAAAAGACCCAACCCCATTGATAAAATGCTTACTAGTAGAGTCATGAGTGTTGCTATAAGAAATTCATCGCCCCACCCTGCATCTCCAAATACAAGTTTATCAAATTTGAACATATAAGATTAAACAAGTAATGATGAAAAATATACTTGTCTACCTTCTAATATATGAAATTTTAAATCAGAACTTTTTCTATTTCTTCAATCACTCTAGAGACAGGTATTTTATTGATATTTTTTGAGTTAAAATCACTTGAAGATATAGAAAATAGATTTGGATTTTCAGGAGTAAATTTTGTAGAATCTTTTGGACCAAAGAGTTTAATTAATGGACAATATCCAGTGGATAACATATGACTAACACCGCTATCATTCGAAATGGCTAATTGTAAATATTTGGTGGTAGCCATAATAATTTCTATATTTTGAAATCCAGCAATATGATCCTCGATAAATATTGAGTGAGGATAAAGATTTTTTAATTTTTCTTTTAAATATAATTCGTCAGGTCCAATAAAAAAAACTATGGTCTTATTATTTCTTTCAAAATAATTACATAATTCGATGTATTTATCTAAAGGCCAAATCTTATTTTTTTCACCTGCACCAGGTGCAATTCCTACATAGCTTTTATGTTTAAATAAAATATTACTTATTACTCCTTCGAGATTTTTACTTATTGGCATTTTAAAGTCATTTCTATTTTTTTTAATAACTATTAAATCTAATAAATCTAAAATGTAGTTTAAATAATACTTTCTTTTCTTATTACTTTTAATTTTTTTAGAAGAAAAAAAACCATTAGCTGATCCAGAAATAAAATTTTTATGCTTGATACGTTTTAATGCTATAGTTCTTATTACTGATTTTTGTGTATCTAAAATATAATCAAAAAATTCATTCTCTAAGTTATATCTTTTTGATATTTTATTCCAAAAAAATGGATTAAGATCTGCTTGATCAAGAATCTCATCAATATAATTACTTGCAATGAATTTAAGAGTGCTTGAATAAACAGTCTTACCCTTATTAGTAAGCCAATATAATTTAAAGTCTGGAAGTCTTGTTTTAATTTCGTGAAGAAGTTGCAATTTAATTATTCCATCTCCAATTTTTTCACCATTTGAAAAAACTAAAATTTTTTTAGTCATATTAGAACACTTTAACACAAATTTTTTAAGAGTCTAATTTTGAAGAATTGGAGGATTAAAAAGCATAAATAAAACAAGACATTTCGAGGGTTATAAAAGGTAACATTTACGACCTAATTAACTAAACAAAAATTATCAAAACTTAGACTTTTCTCTAATAAAAGCTGTGTAGTTTATCTATGCAAAAGCAAAAAAGTTACCTTCAAAAAAAAGTAAAAAAAAGTGGTGCCCAAGGGCGGAATCGAACCACCGACACGAGGATTTTCAGTCCTCTGCTCTACCAACTGAGCTACCTGGGCACAGGACATCAGATAAAGTATTTATAATTAAATTCAATTAAAAATAGAATAATTAATCAGATTTTATTTGTAGCCCATGTTCATCAGTGAGCCATTTCATCAAATCAAGACTAGCACATTTTTTTGAACAAAAAGGTATAAATGGTTCCTTAGAAACCTTTTTACATGTCGGGCATTTAGATTTTTTTTTTAATGAAATAATATTATTTTTTTTGGATTTTTTTACTTCCATCTAAAAGTAATTCTGCCTTTTGTTAAATCATAAGGTGTCATTTCTACTGTCACTTTATCACCAGCTAATACTCTTATTCTATTTTTTCTCATTTTTCCTGATGAATGAGCTAAGATTTCATGATCATTTTCTAATTTTACTTTAAACATTGCATTTGGAAGAAGTTCTAAGACAACTCCTTGAAATTCAATCGATCCTTCTTTTGGCATATTTTTATAAGCTTATAGTAAAAATTATTTCTTTTGTCTAATTTTAACTGACAATTTATGTCCATCTAGACCTTCAAGTCCTGACATTTTTTGAGTATCTTCTGAAAGAACATTAAAAGATTTTTTATTCATATCAACAACAGAGGTTCTTTTCATAAAATCTAAAACACCTAACCCTGATGAAAATTTTGCTGCTCCTGATGTCGGCAATACATGGTTAGTTCCTACAATATAATCACCAAAAGCTTCGACAGAGTATTCACCTAAAAATATACCACCAGCATTATTTATATTCGATAATAATTTTTTATTATTAGCAAGGTGAATATGTAAATGTTCTGGTGCAACAAAATTTATGATTTCTGAAGCGAGTTCTATATTATCGACTAAAGCAATAATTCCATTATTATTTAAACTTTTTTCAATTATTTTCTTTTTTGATAAATCTTTTTTAATTTTTTTAATTGAACTTAAGACTTTAGTTGCAAAATCTTTACTATCCGTAATTAAAATTGATTGTGCATTTTCATCATGTTCTGCTTGAGCTATTAGATCTGAAGCTACCCAATCTGGATTATTGTTGTTGTTTGCAACAACTATTATTTCAGATGGTCCTGCTAGTAAATCTATACCTACTTTTCCATATAATTGTTTTTTTGCCTCTGCTACATAAGCATTACCAGGTCCAAATATTTTATTCACTGGATTAATAGTTTGAGTGCCAAACGTTAGCGCACAAATAGCTTGAGCTCCTCCTACAAAATATGTTTCTTTAATACCTAATTCCTTTATTAATTTTATAAAATATGGATTAATTGATTTAGTTGGTGGTGTGATACAAACAATTCTTTTTACTCCAGCTATGATTGCAGGTACTGCATTCATAATTAAAGATGAGGGGTAAAAAGCCTTGCCTCCAGGTACGTACAAACCAACTGAGTCAATAGGCTTCCATACAGATCTCAATGTTGCACCATTGTTAGTATAGATGATATTTTTAGGTAATTGTTTTTTGTGAAATGATGAAATATTTTTTATAGCTTTTTTAAAACTATTAAATATTTGTGGCTCAACTTTAGATTGTATTTTTATTTTTGATAAATCTAAACTAAGATCTTGTTTGCTAATTTTAACTTTATCAAACTTTGCTGCATACTTAATTAGAGATTTATCGCCATTATTTTTAACATCATAAATAATTTTTTTTACATCTTCTTGAATTGATTTACTTGATAATGAATTTCTTTTTTCAATCTTTGTCTTAAATTGATTATAAAAATTTTTATTAAATTTTATTATTTTCATTTAACAAAAGTACCTATTTCAGAAATAATTTTTGAAACCTCATTCATATTTGTCTTATAAGCCGATCTATTGACAATTAATTTAGATTGAATTTTCATTATTTCTTCAATTTCAGTCAAACCATTTTCTTTTAATGTTTTTCCTGTAGAAACTAAATCTACAATTCTCCTGCACATATTTAAAGAAGGGGCTAATTCCATTGATCCACTTAGTTTTATAATTTCTACTTGTATTCCCTTATTATAAAAAAATTTTTTGGTAATATTTGGGTATTTAGTAGCAATTCTAATATTGCTCCAGGTTTCTGGATCTTCTTTTTTTAATAAAGATTTCAGAGCAGCTACAGAAATTCGACAATGACCAATATTTAAATCAAGTGGAGCGTATATTTCTGAGTAGTCAAATTCATTAATTACATCCTCTCCAGCTATTCCTATTTGTGCAGCTCCAAATGCAACAAATGTACATGCATCAAAGGCTCTTACTTTGATATACTCAATGTTTCTTTTTTTAGATTTAAAAGTTAACTTTCTTGTATCTTTATCAAATAGTAAAGGATCAGGGGCAAAACTTGTTTTAAGTAACAAGTTTTTACATTCTTTTGTTATTCTTCCTCTTGGTACTGCAATAACTATTTTGCTCATAAATTGCAGGCTTTTATATTGTGATCAAAGAAAAAACTAGAAAAAGTTAGTTTTTCTGTCTTTTTATTTTTACTCCCAAACTACCTAATGTTTTTTCAATATTTTCATACCCTCTATCAAGATGATAGACACGATTTAGTGTTGTTTGACCATTTGCATTCATTGCAGCTAACACTAAACTTATACTAGCACGTAAATCACTAGCCATAACCTGTGCTCCTTTAAATGTTTGATTACCTATAATTATAGCAGTATCTTTTTCTACTGTAATATTTGCGCCTAATCTATTAAGTTCAGGAACATGCATAAATCTATTTTCAAAAATTGTTTCTTTAATTTTTGACTTCCCATCAGAGATACACATTAGAGACATTAGCTGAGCTTGTAAATCAGTGGGAAAACCTGGATATGGACTAGTTGAAAGACTAGTAGATTTAAGTTTTGATCCTTTGGAGACTTTTATCGAATTTTTACTTACTTTTAATTTTGCACCCATTTTTTTTAAAATATCAATTAAGGATTTTAAATAAATAGTATTAAAATTATTTATTTCTAAAGTTGAATTTAATATCAAAGCTGCAATTATATATGTGCCAGCTACAATTCTATCAGCAATTATCTCATGCTCTGCTTTTTTTAAATTTGTTACACCTTGTACAAGAATAGTTTTTGTTCCATGACCTTCTATTTTTGCACCCATTTTTATAAGACATTTTGATAAATCTTCTATTTCTGGTTCTCTTGCAGCATTAGAAATTTTAGTTTCACCTTTTGCCAATACTGATGCCATTAGTATATTTTCAGTTGCTCCTACACTTGGAAATGGTAATTTAATTTTATTTCCAATCAATTGTGATTTAACACTACCAACAACAAAACCATTTTGAATTTCAAAATTAGCTCCCAATTTTGATAAACCAGCAAGATGTATATCTATCGGCCTAGTTCCAATAGCACAACCTCCTGGTAAAGATATTTTAGCCTCACCAAATCGAGAAAGTAATGGACCTAGAATCAATATAGAGGCTCTCATTTTTCGAACAACATCATAATCTGCTGATAGATTCTTAATTTTTGATGGATTTATTTTTAATTTATTTTTTTTGTGCTCAATTTTTACACCATAATTTTTTAGTAATTTTATTAAATTTAGAACATCAACCACATTAGGTACATTTGAGAGTTTTAAAGTTTTATCAGATAAAAGAGAAGATACTATAATCGGTAGTGCAGCATTTTTTGAACCGTGGACATTAACTGAGCCAGAAATTTTAGAACCTTCTTTTATTATTAATTTATCCATTTTTGCTTATAGCTTTTTTTCTTTTTAAAATATTTGATTTCAGTTTTTTTTCTAACCTTTTTAATCTCGTTTCACGTATTTCTTTTTTAGAATCATCTTTTGAATTATGTGTATTTTTTTCTTTATTTAATTTATCTGTCATAAATAAGATTTAATTATTATTATTATTTTTTTTTAATCCATTTTTAGAGCATTTCTTAGAACAATATAAAACATTCTTCCAATCTCTTTCCCATTTTTTTCTCCAAGAGAATGGCTTATTGCAAACAATACAAACTTTAGATGGTAAGTTTTTCTTCAAGATTTTACTCAAATAGATAAAAATATCCGTAGGCAACAACTAATGCAGGAATTGCACTATATAGTGTAGCTAAAATCGCAGCTTTTGGGGCAAGAGCAATTGCTGGGAATAAAGCATCACCATCATTTGAAATAGCATTACCAAGTTCTGCAGAAAGAGGGATATAGCCATTTAGATAAAACGTTGCTACAACAACTTGTGGTCCACATCCCGGTAAGAAACCAAATAGAATTGCTACCAATGGAACAAAAGGTAGCCATAAATCAAAAAATATTTTTAAATCTAAACTTGTAAAGTACATAAATATTTCAAAGACAAGGAAACCACTAATAACCCAAGTGGTTACAAAATTAGTTGTATCTACTACCCTTGATAATAATCCTCTACTTTTGTCAGTTGAGCATTGAAAATCACTTAATGGATTTAATGACCACATAAATATTGAAAGTATTGCTCCAGCAGAAGCTACGAAAACTAAAAGTGAGTTATAAGCTGGTGAAATAAATTCTATCTGGAATGCAACTAGAATACCTAAAACAAAACCAGGAATAAATAAAAAAAGCCAAAAGAAATTAAAATTCGATACAAAGGTTTTATTTATTTTTTCAAATTCAACTTTTATTTTTGTCTCTGATTGCATAAAATTTATGCCATGAATAAAATCAATTATATAACCTGAAATTGATCCAACAATTATTCCAATACCAAATATTAAAAGTCCTGTTGTGGGTTCAATAGCAAGTATTAAAAAAGCTGCATCACCCATTGTAGCTGTTAATACAGCGACTAAAGATCCAAAAGAAATACGGCCCTGAATATATTGGGTCACAACTATTATAGCTCCACCACATCCAGGTATTGCACCTAAAAAAGCAGCTATACCGACATGGAACTTTTGTGTCTTAGATAAAAAATTCTTAACATCAAATTTTGTTAAACTATCCAAGCCAATAAAAACAAATAGAGTAAATCCAACAAAAACAGATACCTGTATATAAGCATCTATCATTGATGATCGTATAACTTCTCCAAAGTCTCCTCCTTGAAAAACAAGAGAAAGTAATAATAGACCAAAGAAAGATTTCTTTAACAACCTGCCATCATTCTCAAGAATGATCTTTGTTTTTTCATTAATAGCGTTAATTAGAGCATTCATTGAATATATATATAGCTAATAAATATAGCTATGGCTACATTTTCTGTTAATTTTTGTTGATTATTATGCTAAAAAAAAGGATGTCATTCAGCAAAGTCCGAAATGCTCATAAAACAGAAAATACTGAAGATTATTTAGAACTAATTGCAGAACTTTTAAACTCCAAAGGTGAAGCTCGTATTGTTGATATTGCTGAAAACTTGGGTATTGCACAAGCCACAGCTAATAAAACAATACAAAGATTACAAACACAGGGTTTCATTAAAAGAGAACCTTATCGATCAATTTTTTTAACTTTTAAAGGTCAAAAAATAGCAAGTGAATCAAAAAAAAGGCATAATATTGTATACAATTTTTTACTAAATCTTGGTTTAGACAAGAATACAGCTTCTGAAGATGCTGAAGGAATAGAGCATCATGTTAGTGAAAAGACACTTAGAAAAATGGATAATTTTAACTCTAAAAAATAAATTTAATTTATTGCCAAATCAATTTTATCTAGTGTATAAAAAAAGAAGGGACACGGCGAATATCCCTTCTTTTCATCGTTGGTTTATGGAT
>CABYTX010000003.1 GCA_902522015.1 uncultured Alphaproteobacteria bacterium | reverse complement strand
TTTCAATTTCTACATTTTTTTCAACTTTAAAACTGTGGTTATTATCGTAAAAAAATATTTCAATTGGAAACTTTTTTTCATTAAATTGATCTAATCTAAAATTAAAAGAGGTTTTTAATTTTTGAAAATCAAGGGAATAATTATTTATTGGTTCTACAACTGGCAATCCAAATGGTGTGTGAATAAAAATTTTTGGATCATCAAAAAAAGAAGTAGTTGATATTTCTATATCAAAAATAACACTATTGTTATTTTCAAAAGCCTTGAATGAGAAATTAGAAATAGGTGTAAAATCAATATTATTATTTAATGTAGTAGATAAAACTTTTTCAATTTCAAAAAAATAATCTGTGTATTCACCATCTCCAGATGGTAAGTCTAAAAATATATCCGCATTACCTGGAATGCAAATATCTCTACAAACTAAATAATTAATATTTAAATTTAAATTTGTTTGTTTTTGATTATCTTCAATATCTACAATCAAAGGGAATATAACTTTATCTTTATATCCAATTGATCTTAAACCTAGTATTTCAAATTCTATTGGTTCTGGCCATAATATTTTTATATCTTTCACATTTGATGAATTGTTCCATATAATTTTTTGAGGAAAGCCTCCTCCTCCAGGAGATTTCCAATATGTTTTCCATTCTTCTTCTAGTTCATATTCTAATGCTAAAATTAATTGGTTATTATTATTTGAAGTAGTCATTGGTGAAATTAATCTAACTTTTGATTTTTCACTAATTGCCCAATCTGAGGATAAGGAGTATCCAGCTGTGCTAAATAGTCCAAGAGCAAATATTATTGCAATTTTTAATAGATTTATAACTTTTATTACCTTGTCCATATAAAATAAATCAATACAATATTGAAAAATATAAATTAACGCGAATATATATACTATATGAATTTAACTGGTCAGTTCTTAATTTCAATGCCTTCATTAGAAGATGATAGATTTGAAAAAACGGTAATTTATATGTGTGCTCACTCAAAAGATGGGGCTATGGGTATAATAATCAACAAAAAAATTGATTATGATCTTTACCCTGATTTGCTTGAACAACTAGGTATAGACAAACCTTTAGAAGATAAGAAACTTTACATTCGCTATGGTGGTCCTGTTGAAAGTGGCAGGGGGTTTGTTTTACATTCTGATGAAGTTATTCAAAAAGAAACCCTGACAATAGATAAAGGGGTGGCGTTAACTAGTACTTCAGAATTTTTTGAAGACCTTTCTAAGGGTAATGGTCCAAAGAATAGTATTCTAGCTCTTGGGTATGCGGGATGGGGTCCAGGACAAATTGAAAAGGAATTAGCGTCAAATAGTTGGATGACGCTAAAAACAAATAGTGATTTTATTTTTGATGAAAAAGTTAACAATAAATGGAATGATGCATTTAATTTGTTGGGAATAGACGCAAGTAAACTTTCAATATTTTCAGGTAGTTGTTAATTATAGAATAATATCAAAAACTCTTTCCTTATCTTTTTCTGAAACTTTTTTTATTTTAAACTTTGTAGTTTTTACAAGTTTAACACCTTTATTGGTAACAAATGATTTCATTTTTATTACCTCTTTTTCAGGCATTTTTCTTTCATATTTTAAAATATGCTTCTTTCCATTAATCATAAAAGCTGTCTTCATGTTTTATCTCCTTTATTTTAAGAGAGGTAAGGTTACCTCTCTTAATTTTTTTTAAGTATTAGTCTCTAATTGAATAAGCTACCACTCCAACCTCGGCTTTATCAGTGCCAAGTTTTTCGGCTTCTTCACTAATTCTTAATCCCATAATATTTTTAATTAGATATATTACAATATATGAGAAAACAAAAACAAAGATACACACTGAAGCAACGCCCAGTAATTGAATTGAGTATGATGCATCAGGATTAGTTAGAGGAACAACTAATGTTCCCCAAATACCTGCAAACATATGTACAGGTATTGCACCAACAACATCATCTAGTTTTAATGAGTTTAAGAAGTTAGTTCCATAATACATTATTACTCCACCAACTGCTCCAATTCCAATTGCAAGCAATGGACTAGGCATCAAAGGCTCAGCTGTTATTGAAACTAAACCTGCAAGAGCTCCATTAAGCATCATAACAATATCAGTTTTGCCACCAATCAATCTTGTTATTGCGGCACCAGCCATACATCCACCACAAGCTGCAAGTTGTGTATTCATGAAAATTTTTGACATTGCAGTTGCATCTTCATAAGAACCTAATGCAAGTTGGGATCCACCATTAAAGCCATACCACCCCATCCATAAAATAAATGTTCCTAATGTAACTAAAGGAATGGACGATGGAGCAAATGGAGCCATATTAGCTGGTTCTCCACTCGCACTGAATCTTCCAAGTCTTGGACCTAAAAGAATTACTCCTGCTAAAGCTGCAGAACCACCACAAGCGTGAACTAATGTCGAGCCAGCGAAATCAGCAAATCCTAGGGCGTCTAACCATCCTCCACCCCATTCCCAACCCATTTGAATTGGATAAATTACTCCTCCAAGTACCGCAGCAAATGTAAAGAAAGGCCAAATTTTTATTCGCTCTGCTACAGCACCTGATACAATAGACACAGTAGCACAAACAAATAAAGCTTGAAAAAACCAGTCCGAAGCGTCTGAGTAACCTGTTTCCATAGAAGTATTATCAGTCCATATGGATGGTGTACCAATATAGCCTCCTTCGGGGACAGAATATCCAAGATTGTATCCAATTAAATAGAAAACAATTGAAACTATTGCGAATTTTCCAATATTTTTAGCAGCAATAGTTGACACACTTCTGGTGGTAACAAGGCCTGATTCTAAAAATAGAAATCCTGCAGCCATCCACATGACTAAGAACCCACAAACTAAAAAAGAAAATGTATTAAATATATATGCTACTTCTGCATCAACCTCTGCTCTCACAGAAGAACTTAACAACAAAATAAAAGAGAGAATTGTAAAAAGACTAAAAAATTTTTTATACATTATTAACTCCATATAAAATTATAGACACATAACTAACCTTTAGTTATGCATTGCATCATGCTTAGCTATGGAAATTAATTACTAAGATCCGCGTTCCTTCGGGTATACCTACTTCCGATTTGCGAGCTGCAAATTGAACGATTTTATAACTTTGCATGCGTTCCTTCGACTTTCGTCTACTTCCGTCACTCTAAAAGAGTGATGAACGTGATTTGACTTATAACTATAATTCGGAAAGTATCAATAAATAGTATTAAAATTAATTATTAAATATAATTAATTTTCTAAGCTCATTTTATTAAAAAATGTACCTTCTTTTTTTAACCAACCATTAATCATATCAAGAAAATTATTACTTAAGTAGTAATTCTTAATTCGTTTATCAGATTTACTTTGTTCTTTTACGAAAATATTTTTTTCCAAGGCTTCGTTTAAAATTGATTGAATAGAAGATCTAGAACCAATTGACTTAGGTATATTTGCACAAATTGTTTCAAATGAAATTCCATTTAATCCATTATTTTCATAGATCTCTAGAGAAATAACGTGATGCAAAATTGATTTAAATAAAAATTTTGAAACGTAATCTTCTGAAAAAAAGCTTGAATATATGTTTCTTTTTTTTTCTTTAATAATTTCTGTTTCAGTCATTTGACCCTCCCACTAATATTTAAGAGTTTGGGAGAGCAAATGCTCTCCCATTTTTTAGTGACCAACTATAAGGAGTTGATGTGCTAATCACTAAATTCATTAGTCTCTGATGCTGTAAGCCATTACGCCTACTTCAGATTTATCAGTTCCAAGTTTTTCAGCTTCTTCACTAATTCTAATACCAAAGAGCATTTTCATGATGTACCAAATTATAAATGATACGACAAAAACGAAGACGTTAATTGCTATTATACCGTAAAGTTGAGCTCCAAAACTTGCTGCACTGTTTGAAATTGGAACAACTAATGTTCCAAAAATTCCAGCAAAACCGTGTACAGGAATTGCTCCAACAACATCATCAATTTTAAGTGATATTAAAAGTCTTGTGCCATAGAAGACAATTAATCCACCAATAGCACCAATGATTACTGCTAAGAATGGGGAAGGAGCTAAAGGTTCTGCGGTAATTGCTACTAAACCACCTAATGCTCCGTTAAGCATCATAACAACGTCTGTTTTACCAGTTACTAGTCTTGAAATTACTGCACAAGCCATTACACCTGCACCAGCTGCCAAATTAGTATTAATATATATTGTTGCTACTGCTGTAACATCATCAAATGTACCCATTGCAAGTTGTGATCCACCATTAAATCCGAACCATCCAAGCCATAGGATAAATACACCAAGAGTTGCAAGAGGTATTGAAGAATTTGCAAAAGGCTCCATTGGAGCTGCTTCACCACTATCAGTGAATCTTCCTAATCTTGGGCCTAATAAAATTGCACCAGCAAGTGCTGCTGCTGCTCCTGCACTATGTACTAGAGTTGAACCAGCAAAATCTGAGAAACCAGCTTCCGCTAAGTATCCTCCGCCCCACTGCCAACCCATTTCGATTGGATAAATGAAACCAGTTAATAAAGCACAAAAAATAAAGAATGGCCAAATTTTGATTCTTTCAGCTAGTGTTCCAGATACAATTGAGCATGTTGTTGCACAAAATACCATCTGAAAGAACCAGTCAGAACCGTCTGAATAACCTGTATCAAGAGCGCTACCATCACTCCAAGGAAGTGGAGATCCGATAAAACCACCTGCCGGGATGCCATATGCCATATTGTATCCAACTAACCAGAACATTAAACCAGCTATTGAATATAAGCCTATATTTTTTGCAGCTATTGTTGCTACACTTTTGGACGTAACAAGTCCTGATTCAAGCATTGCAAATCCTGCTGCCATCCACATGACTAAGAACCCAGATACAAGAAATAGGAATGTATTTAAAATGTATTGCACTTCACCATCAACTTCGGCTCTTGCATATGAACTAAAGAGCATAAAGACGGCAAGAATGCTAATGAAATATATAGATTTTTTTAACATTAATCCTCCATTATAAATTTCACAGTACATGGCTCACATTGAGTCATGCGTTACTTTTCATGCTTAGCTATGGAAATTAAATAATAAGATCCGCGTTCCTTCGGTTTTAACCTACTTCCGATTTGCCTTAGGCAAATTGAACGATTTAATAACTTTGCATGCGTTCCTTCGACTTTCGTCTACTTCCGTCACCCCAAAAGGGTGATGAACGTAAGTACTGATTTAGTTTAATATTAATTTTTAGTAAGATTATAATCGTTAACATTAATATGCAAAAAACGCATATAGTAATATTTCCCTGTTTTGCAGGGAATATTAGCTATTTTATTGTTGATAAATCAGTCCAAGCAGAATCATTATTACTAGACTCTACACTTGCATTGATGAATTTCATAATGTGCAAACCATCATCAATATTTGGAAGTATCTTTAATAATTCTTGCTTATTTTCCTTATTTTGTATGACATCGGCAGCATCTGAATAAATTTGTGCAAATGCTTCAAGATAACCTTCTGGATGACCAGCAGGGATTCGAACGTTAGCTTCAGTTCCCTCAACTTTGATAGAACCACCTCTAGTTATTATTTGGCTAGGTTCTCCTACTTGACTAAAGGTTGAATAATTTGGATTTTCTTGACTCCATTTTAATGCTCCCTTGTCTCCATAAATAGCTACAGTAAAATTATTTTCTTCTCCTGTCGCAACTTGAGAGATAGATAATGAGCCCTTAGCTCCGTTATTTAATCTTATCATTATCGACGCGTCATCATCTAATTTTCTTCCTTCAACAAAAGTTGTAAGATCTGCACTAACTGATTGTAATTTTAATTGAGTTATAAATTCTAATAAATGCATAGTGTGACTCCCAATATCACCCACACCTCCTGCAGCTCCACTTCTTGAGGGATCTGTTCTCCATTCTGCTTGTTTATTTGAACCGGAATCTTCCTCTTTTGATCCGAGCCATCCTTGCAAATAAGATCCTTTAACAATTCTTATTTTTCCAAGTGCTCCATTTTCAATAAGTGATCTCATACCTCTAACGACTGGATAGCCAGAATAATTATGAGTTAAGAAAAAATGAGCATCAGATTTAGAAACTGCATCAACTAATTTATGTGCGTCTTCCATTGTAGAGGTCATTGGTTTATCACAAATGACATGAATATTTTTATTTAGAAATTCTATTGCTGGTGCAGCATGCATATGATTCGGCGTTACAATAGAGACTACATCAATTCCATCATCTCTTTTAGATTCTTCCTCAGCCATAGTTTTAAAATCAGGATAACTTCTTGAGGGATCGAGGCCAATTTCTTTAGCAGATTTAGCTGCTTTTTCTGGAGTTGAAGATAAGCAACCAGCAACAAATTCATACTTATCGTCCATTCTTGCACATAAACGATGTACAGCTCCTATAAATGCTCCTTGGCCACCACCTATCATTCCTAGTTTTAATCTTTTTGTCATTTAAATTTTCTCCTAAATACCTAAAAGTTTTTTATTAGTTTCTTCATCCATTCCTGAATCAGCAAAATCGTCAAAAGCTTTTTCAGTTACATCGATGATATGCTCTTTAATAAATTTAGAACCCTCTTCTGCTCCTTGTTGAGGGCTTTTTATACAACATTCCCATTCTAACACTGCCCAGCCATCAAAATTATAACCAGATAATTTTGAAAAAATAGATTTAAAGTCAACCTGACCATCTCCTAATGATCTGAATCTGCCGGCTCTATTAATCCATGATTGAAAACCTCCGTATACACCTTGCTTCCCACTTGGATTTAATTCAGCATCTTTTACATGAAACATTTTTAATTTGTCATGATAGATATCAATATGATCCAAATAATTTAAATGTTGAAGAATAAAATGACTTGGGTCATAAAGCATATTACATCTTGGATGATTACCAACCTTTTCTAAAAACATTTCAAATGTAATTCCATCATGGAGATCTTCACCAGGATGGATTTCATAACATAGATCTACCCCAGCTTCGTCGAATTTATTTAAAATTGGTTTCCATCTTTTTGCAAGTTCATTAAAAGCTTCATCTACTAAACCTTCTGGTCTTTGAGGCCATGGATATAAATATGGCCATGCTAGTGCACCAGAAAAAGTTGCATGTGCATTTAGTCCAAAGTTCCTTGAAGCAACTGCTGCTTGCATTAATTGATCAATAGCCCATTCTTTTCTTTTACTTGGATTACCTCTTACTTTTTCATCTGCAAATCCATCAAAAGGAATATCGTATGCAGGATGAACAGCAACAAGCTGACCTTGAAGGTGAGTAGATAACTCTGTCAGTTGTAAATTATTATTTTCAAGAATTCCTTTTATATCATCACAATAATCTTTACTTTCAGAAGCTTTTTTTAAATCAATTAATCTTGAATCCCATGAAGGTATCTGTACGCCTTTATACCCTAAATTAGAAGCCCATTTTGATATTGACTCTAATGAGTTGAAAGGTTCATCATCACTTACAAACTGGGCAAGAAATATTGCTGGGCCTTTTATTTTTTTCATATTAAATCTCCATAATTATTTAAACACGAAACAGTTAGGTAGTCATTAAATTTTTAAAATTTTCGTATAATTTTTTAGTATTATAGTTCATTTCTTGAATATTATTTCTTAGCAATTTATCCAGTTCATCAATGGAGTTTTTGCCTAAATATTTTTCTAAAGCATTTTTTAATTCAGGAACTTTGGACCATTTAATTATTGTGTTTTCATCTACTTCCATATGAAATTGAATGCCATAAGCATGGTTTTTATACTTAAAAATTTGAAATTTTGTAATATCTGATGAACCTAAAATTGTAACATCAGAATTATTTAGTTCACTTACCTCGTAACTATGCCATTGTAATGCTTTAATCTGATTATCAAAATTTTTAAAAAGTTGATCCTTTTTTTTATTATCTAAAATATTAATATTTAAAACCCCGATTTCTGGAGGATTAGATTTAATTACTTTACCGCCAAGAATTTCTCCCAAAAATTGACAACCTAAACAGATTCCAAGATATGGTTTTTGATTATTTAGAACAAATTCCTTTATCTTATTTTTTTCATCAATCATCCACGGATATTGTTCTTCCATCCAAGTGTCCATTGGTCCACCTAAACATATCATTCCATCATATATATCAAGATTAACAGGAATCTTTTCTCCTTTATCCAATCGAATAATAGTTGTTTCAACTAAGTCTTCATTCATTAACTCTGTAAAGTACCCAGGTGTTACTAAGGGCGTATGTTGAAGAATAATTATATTATGAGACACTTTTTTCTAAGTTGAGTAATCTTTTTTTTAACCTGATCCCCCCTCTTCCAGAAAATCCTCCAAGTTTACCATCGCTACGAATTATGCGGTGACAGGGAATAATAAGCAAAAGTTTATTTTGTCCACAAACATTACCTACATATCTTGGAGACGTACCAACTTTTTTTGCTATTTCTCCATATGTTGAAACTTTACCATATTTAATTTTAGATAATTCTTTCCAAATTTTTTTTTGCAAAGGGGACCCTTCGAAAGAATAGTTAATCTTAAAATTTTTAAGTTTTCCAGAGGCATATAAATTAATCTGATTCTTAATATTAATTACATCATTAGTTTCATTTGTTTTTCCAAAACTCAGTGATAAGATGTTCCCGCCCTTTTTTTTTACCGTAATCCAACCGAGTTTAGTTTTAAAAGAAGCAATTTCCATATAAAATTAATAACATTATTGAATGAATCTATCAAAATAATTTATAGTAAATCATGGATGAAGATAATTTAAATCTAGAGATTAGAAAATTTCTTAAACAAGTTGGTATTAGCTCTCAACGTGAAATAGAAAATTACATACGAAAAAAATTTTCCAAAGGAAGTATCAAAACAGGTGAATCCATAAAAGTGTCTATGAATTTATCATCTGAAGATGGAGAGCTTAATCATTCAATTAAAGAAGATATAAAAATAAAATAATATTTTAAAATTTTTGAAAAGTTTAGTTAATACGATTTTGTATTTTATCAATATTTTCAAGTTTAGATAACGGTCCGATACTTGATATAGTTATTGGCCCCTTTACAATTTCATTAGCAATCTTTTGAACTGTCTCTTTAGAAACCTTATCTATATTTTTAATAGTTTCAGCGGGGTCAATTATTCTATTAAATACCAGAAGTTGTCTAGCAGCACTCTCACATCTTCTAAATGCACTTTCTCTCCCCATCATTAAGCTTGCTTTCAATTGAGCTTTACCTCTATTTATTTCTTTATCTGTAATTGAATTAGGACTTTCATTTAATTGATCACATAAAACAGGTATGAGCTCTTGGATTTGATTTTCACCTGTTCCACAATAAATACCAAAAACACCCGTGTCAGTATAAGAAGAACTAAAAGAGGAAATTCCATATACAAGACCACGTTTTTCTCTTATCTCTTGAAACAATCTTGATGACATACCTCCGCCTAATAAAGAAGAATAAACCAATAAAGAATAGTAATCATCATGGTGATAATCTATACCTTCAAAACCAAGTAGTAAGTGAATCTGTTCTAATTTTTTATCTTCTCTGTATTCTCCAGATTTGTAATCAGCTTTTTGTCTTTCAGTAGATAATCCAGTTGGTAGGTTAGTGCATGATTTTTTAATTGATTCTACAAATTGATCATGATCAATTTTTCCAGCTGCACTTATAATCATTTTTTTTGGATTATAATGATTCATCATGAAGTCTTTAACTTCGTCTCTTGAAATATTTTTAATAATATCAGTTTTACCCAATATGGAACGTCCCATTGGCTGGTCCGGGTATGCTTTTTCTTGCCAATAATCAAAAATCATATCATCAGGTGTATCAAGGTACATGCCAATTTCTTGAATTATGACTCCTCTTTCTCGATTAAGCTCATCTTCAGCAAATGTAGAATTTTGCAAAATATCTGTCAGAATATCTATTCCATAATGTAGATCATCAGCTAAGAGTTTTACATAATAAGCTGTTATTTCCTTTGAAGTATAGGCATTTATATCTCCGCCAACATTTTCAATTGTTTCGGCAATTTGCAGAGCATTTTTAGTTGATGTGCCCTTAAAAGCCATATGCTCTAAAAGGTGAGCAACACCATTTATATCTTTTGTTTCATCTCTACCACCAACAAAATTCCATATACCCATTGATACTGTTTCCAACCCTGGCATATTTTGAGTTACTATTCTTAATCCGTTTTCTAGTGTTGTAATTTTATGCATTGCTTATTTTTTCCAAGATGAAGTTTTTTACTTCCATGGTACTATTGGGTAATATAGTCATCTTTTCCTTTTTATCAAAGAGATTGCTCAATTCTTTTGGTATATCAATTTCTTTATTGATTGCTTTATTCACAGCTTTGTCAAATTTTGCAGGATGTGCACAAACCAAAGATACCCAGGCTTCATCATCTTTTTTATCTAGTAATACTTTTAGTCCTGTTGCAGTATGTGGATCAGCAATATAATTATATTTTTCATATACATATTTAATTGTCTCCAGAGTCTGATTATCATCAATTGAAGAAGCCTCATATATTTGCTGAAACTTAGCTAATACAGAGTCATCAAATTGATAAAAACCTTTTGATGAAAAGTTTTCAAATACTTCATTTACTTTTTTGCTATCTCTATTGAGGCTTTCAAAAATTTGCCTCTCAAAATTACTTGAAACTTGTATATCCATACTAGGGCTATATGTTTGAGAAACAGATTTTTTTTTCATTTCTCCAGTTTCTACTATGGACTTCAAGATATCATTAGAATTAGTTGCAATATGTAAATGACCAATAGGTAATCCCATTTGTTTAGCAACAAAGGCGGAAAATATATTGCCAAAATTTCCCGAAGGAACAATAAAATTTATTTGATGCTTATCAGTTTGTAAATAAGACCAAAAATAATAAACTACTTGGGCAATTAATCGTGCCCAATTTATAGAGTTTACTGCAGTTAAAGAGGTAGACTCTTGTATTTCATCATCTACAAATAGTTCTTTGACAATTTTTTGACAATCATCAAAATTACCATCTACAGCAATATTAAAAATATTCTTATCAATTACTGTAGTCATTTGTTTTTGTTGAATAAGTGATACTTTATTATGAGGATGTAGAATAAATACATTTATATCTTTTTTTGATTTAAAAGAATGAATTGCAGCTGACCCAGTATCACCAGAAGTTGCGCCTAAAACAGTAATTTTTTTTGGAGACATCTCTAAACTTGTAGAAAATAGGTTACCAAGAAATTGTAAAGCGTAATCTTTAAAAGCAAAAGTAGGCCCATAAATTAATTCTAATAAAAATTTATTATTTTCTAATTCTACTAATGGAGCTATTTTTTCATGATTAAAATTTGCATAAGTTTCATTTAAAATTTTTTGTAATTCTAATTTTTCTATATTTTCATTTACATAAGGAAAAATAATTTCGCATGCCACTTGTTCGTATGATTTATTTTTTAAACTTGGTAAGTCTATTTTGGGCCAGCTTTGGGGTAAATATAGACCGCCATCTCTTGATAATCCTTGATAAAGAATGTCGTTGAATGATCTACTTAGAGAATCATCTCTTGTACTTAAATATTTCATTAAAGATAGCGATTAGTAATATATTCTTTGAAATATTTAGCATTTAAAGGCGACTTTGTAACCTGTTCTAAAACCTCATTAGTTGAAAAAAAACTAGCTTTTTCATGGATATTTTTTTTAAGCCAATTTACTAAATTTGAAAATTCACCATTTTCTATTTCCTTATCTAATTCCTTTTGATCAGTTCTCAATTGAGACGCAAATTGAGCAGCAGTGAGTGCTCCTAATGAATATGTTGGAAAGTATCCAAATAATCCAGCAAACCAATGAATATCTTGTAAACATCCATCAGTGTCTTTATTTATCGATAAATTAAATAATCTATTAAATTCATCATTCCAAGCATCGGGAATGTCTGCAATATTTATTTCATCGTTAAAAATTTTCCTTTCTAAATTAAATCTTAAAATAATATGCAGGGGGTAGGTAACTTCATCCGACTCAACTCTTATAAAAGATTTGTTTACTCGAGTACCTAATTTGTAAAGATTGTCAGGATCTGTAGCTTTGTCTTTAAAATTAAATTGTTTATTTAAAGTATTAGATAAAAATTTTTTAAAAGCTAAAGACCTTGTGATTTGCATTTCAATTAGTAGCGATTGACTTTCATGCATAGCCATTCCTCTAGATTTACCTGCTGGCTGATGCATCCAATCTTTTGGTAGGTTTAGCTCATATAATGCGTGTCCAGTTTCATGCATAACACCATCTAAAGATGAAAATGGATTGTCATAATTATATCTAGTTGTAATCCTAACATCATTTGTAGACCCTCCACAAAAAGGGTGGACACTTTTATCAAGTCTTCCCCTTGTAAAATCAAAACCTATTTGTTTCATTATATATTCAGAAATATTTTTCTGCTTTTCTTCATCTATACTTGTTTCAAATTGAAGTATTTCTTCATTTCTTTGCTTATCTATAATTTTGTCAATAAGTGGTGATAGAAATTTTTGTAAATCATCAAATACCTCAGATATTTTATTTTCTTCTGAAGAAGGTTCAAATTTATTTATTAGAGCTTCATACGGAGAAACTTTAAAAGTTTCTCCTAAAATATTAGCTTCTTCTTTCGTTAAATTTATAAGTTCTTCTAAATCTTTTTTTACTAAATTAAAATCTGACTTTTCCCTTGCCTCTTGCCAAACACCCTCACAATTAGCTGAAGATTTTGAAATTTTCTCTACAAGCTCCGTTGGTATAGCAGAAGCTAATTTATATTCTCTATCCATTTCATTTAAGTTTTTCAGATCACTATTATTTAGGTTAAGATTCTTTGAGTTTTCAATTAAATCACCAACTTCAGAAGATGAAATTTTACTATGACTAAGTTTTGATAAATAGGCTAATTGCTCTGATCTTTGATCTCTTGAGCTGCTCGGCATCATTGTTGCCATATCCCAGTGTAAAATACCTGCAATATCTGATGTCAGTGAAGCTTCATTAAAGATTTCTTTAAGTTTTAAATATGTTTTCATTTTTTCTTTCTAAATAAATAAATTATAAAAATAATCAAAAAAGAAAAGCTCATCAAAAACCATGTAATTGCATACTGCAAATGATTATTTGAAAAACTATGATTTTGAGATGAAGGTATTAAGAAATTCTCTGCATAATTGCTCATATTTTTAATGAAAAATTTCTGATTAATCTTAACATTTAAGTAAGTTTGAATTTGCTCCAGATCATAATAATACCATTCATTTGAAGAAATAGAGTTCTCAGGAGTAAACATCTGTTTTTGAGTTGGATATCGGATGTATCCTAGAATTTCAGCATCTATTATTTCATTATTGTCTTTAAAATAATCATACCTACTTTGCTCAAACCAACCTTCATCAATTAAATAATTATTACCATGATTATCTGACAATAAACTGGCTATTCTAACACCAGAAATCCCATTCAATGTTTTAGCCGGGAAAAAAATTTTTTTACTTCTGTCAACAGTTCCTAAAGTGATAACTTTAGTAAACTCATCAATGTTTGGATACTTCATTTTTCCCATTGATAGTGACAGTGGTTTTTGATCCTTTAGTTCATTAAATTCGGCTATAATTTTTTCTTTCCATTCCAGTCTTTGCAATTGCCAAATTCCCAAAAATATTGTCAGCGCAATACAAAATAAACTAAAAAAAATAAATTTTATTGGAAAGTTTTTAATTTATGCACCCCAAACATAAACGCAGACAAACAAGAACAGCCAAACTACGTCAACAAAGTGCCAGTACCATGCTGCTGCTTCTAAACCAAAATGTCTATCTGGGGTAAAATGATTTTTGTAAACACGATACAAACAAACAGCTAAGAATGCTGTTCCAACCATTACATGAAATCCATGAAAACCAGTAGCCATATAAAATACTGATGGATATATTCCATCAGTAAAACTAAAATAATGATGAGCTGCCTCATAATATTCTACACCCTGCATAAATGAGAAGAAAATTCCAAGACCAACAGTGCACCATAATGCCTGAATGGCTTGATCTCTATGTCCCTCTCTAACTGCATGGTGAGCCCATGTACAAGTAGTACCTGACATTAATAATATTAATGTATTTAAAAAAGGCACATCAAGTGGATCAAAGGTTTTAATACCTTCTGGTGGCCAAATTCCAACTGCACCATTACTATCAAAAGTTTCTGAAAATTCTTCTATAGGTAATTTAGGTGTTAAGCTTGCATCAAAAAAAGCCCAGAAAAAAGCAACAAAGAACATAACTTCTGAAGCAATAAAAAGCGCCATTCCATATCTTAATCCAAGTTCTACGACAGGTGTGTGAACCTTTTGAAATGTTGACTCTTTGATTACGTCTCTCCACCATAGAAACATAATAGTTAGTAAACCAATAGTGCCTAGAATGAGGAGCCAAGAAGTTCCATAATGCATATAAAACACAAGACCAGCAGCCATTGCAAGACCAGCTATTGATGATAAAAATGGAAGTGGGCTTGGATCAACTAAATGATACGGATGTTTCTGCCCTGTTGTTGATTTATTAGCCATTTATTATTCTATATATTTAAAAAAGGTATATGACAACGTTATCTCTTCAACATCTTTCATTGTTGGATCTTCGTTAATTGAAGGGTCTATATAAAACACAACTGGCATTTCAACTGTTTCTCCAGGTTCCAAAGCTTGCTTTTCGAAACAGAAACACTGTGTTTTAATAAAATATGGACCGACCTTTTCTGGTAGAACATTAAATGTCGCAGTTCCGATTGTTTCTACATCAGATTGATTAGTAGCTTTATAATTAACAAGTTTGTTTTCACCAACTTTAAATTTAATATTTTCTGGTGCAGTAAAAGTCCAATTTATACTATCATTAACATCAGCATTAAATTTAAGATTAATATCTCTTTCTAAAATTGATGATGAAAGGAACTCAGATGTACTTGTCTTACCGCCATAACCAGTAACACGACAAAATAAGTCATATAAGGGTACCGAAAACGCAACTAAAGTAATCATTGTTAAAACAATTAATGATAGTCCTAAAGCTGTTCTAGTATTTGTCATTATACTCCAAAAATATTAGCCTTAAACAGAGTCCATAAATAAAAAAATGCAACAATACAAAGTAAAATAATTAGAGTTATAATATTTTTTCTTTTTCTATTTTTCATCTTAATACCACATGATCAATCAACAATGCTGAAAATAAACTGAATAGGTAAAGGATTGAAATAGCAAAAAATTTTAATCCTTCAGAATTTGGTATTGATTTTTTTTCTTTAGATTGTTTTAACTTTAGCGAACTATTAAATAATAATAAATTTAATATAGTAACTATAGTTAAGTATATTATTCCAACTTTACTATCTAAGTATGGAAGATAACTCGATAAAATTAATATTACAGCATAATAAACAATCTGTTTTTTTGTATCATCAATACTACTTACATTTGGTAACATAGGCACGTTAGCATTTTTATAATCATTATATCTATATACAGATAAGGCCCAAAAATGTGGTGGGGTCCAAAAAAATATAATAATAAATAAACTAATTGGTAAAAAACTTAATTCTGGAACAACCGCAGTCCAACCAATAATCGGAGGAATTGCTCCAGCTGCACCTCCAATAACTATGTTTAATGAAGTTGTTCGTTTAAGCCAAAATGTATAAATAAATACATAAAAAAGAATTGTAAAAAGAAGTAAACTTGTTGCTAATGAATTTGAGAACCATTGCATCAAAATTAAAGAAATAGTACCTGTTAATATTCCTACAACTAGTGCCTCATTTTTTGAAACTATTCCAAGTGGAATTGGTCTTAGTTTTGTTCTTTCCATAGTTTTATCAATGTCTTCGTCAAACCACATATTGATTGCTGCTGAAGAACCAGCTCCTAATGCAATAGCAACAATTACTAGAAAACTGTTTACAAATGTTATCTGCCCTGGTGCCAAAAACATTCCTACAAATGCTGTAAAGATAACCAAAGACATAACTCTTGGTTTCATTAGTTCGTAATAACCTTTGAATTTTCTTAAAAGAAAATTATTGCTATAACCAGCTTCTAAGGATTTAGCATTCACTAAATTATCCTTTGAATTTAGGTAAAGTCTCGAACTGATGGAATGGTGGAGGTGAAGACAGTGTCCATTCAAGAGTATCAGCTCCCTCTCCCCAAGGATTTGCAACTTCTTTCTTTCCATAAAGTAAAGCATACACAATTGCGAAAAGAAATATTAAAGTAGCAGCAAAAGAGATGTAAGAACCATAAGTTGATACAAGATTCCATCCTGCATAAGCGTCTGGATAATCTGGAATTCTTCTAGGCATACCAGCAAGTCCTAAGAAATGCTGAGGAAAGAATGTTACATTTACCCCAATAAAAAATAACCAAAAATGTAGTTTACCTAAGAATTCATTATATTTTCTTCCAGACATTTTTCCAAACCAATAGTAAATGCCTGCAAAAATTCCAAACATAGCCCCCATACTCAGAACATAATGGAAGTGTGCAACGACATAATATGTATCATGCATAACTGTATCTATTCCAGCATTGGCCAAAATAACACCTGTTACACCACCGAGTGTAAATAAAAAAACAAAACCAATTGCAAACAACATTGGAGTTTCAAATGTAAGTGAGCCGCCCCACATAGTTGCAATCCAACTAAAGATTTTTATACCTGTTGGAACAGCAATAATAATAGTGGCTAGCATAAAATATGCTCTTAAATCTGCACTCATACCAACTGTGAACATGTGATGAGCCCAAACAATAAAGCCTATAAATCCAATAGATATCATAGCATACACCATTCCTAGATATCCAAATACTGGCTTTCTTGAGAAAGTAGAGATGACCTGACTTACAATTCCAAAAGCTGGTAATATCATGATGTAAACTTCTGGATGACCAAAGAACCAAAATAAGTGTTGGAAAAGAACTGGATCTCCACCACCGGCAGGATTGAAGAATGTTGTGCCAAAGTTTCTATCAGTTAGAAGCATTGTAATTGCTCCAGCTAAAACAGGAACAGCTAATAAAAGCAAGAATGCTGTAATCAACATAGCCCATACAAAAAGAGGCATCTTATGAAGAGTCATTCCAGGAGTTCTCATATTGAGTATTGTTGTTATAAAATTAACTGCACCTAAGATTGAGGAAGCACCTGCTAAATGAAGAGCAAAAATTGCCATATCAACAGAGGGTCCTGCGTGTCCGAGTTTATTTGAGAGTGGAGGATAAATTGTCCACCCCGTACCAGCGCCAGTTCCTATTGTTGCTGAAACAACTAATAAAACTAGAGCAGGAACAAGTATCCAAAAACTAAAGTTATTCATTCTTGGAAAAGCCATATCAGGCGCTCCAATCATTAATGGAACAAACCAATTTCCAAAGCCACCTATTAATGCAGGCATTACAACAAAAAATACCATTAACAAACCATGAGCAGTGATAATTACATTCCAAACTTGACCATCAGCAACAACATCTAAGCCTGGGGCAGCTAATTCAGCTCTCATTAATAATGAAAAGAAACCTCCAACTAAACCAGCTAGTATGGCAAATATTATATAGAGAGTTCCAATATCTTTATGGTTGGTAGAAAAAAACCATCTTTTTATAAAACCTGGTTTATGATCATGATGGTCGTGACTTGCTGAATCTGCGTAACTCATTTTTCTCCTATTCTATTGTATTCTCTTTAGTGGTTAATTCGTTTGCTAATGCTAACTTATTTTTTTGTTCAATTATCCAATTATTAAAATCTTTTTCATTAAGTGCTTCTATAACAATGGGCATGTACCCATGACCTGTTCCACATAATTCGGAACATTGACCTCTATATATTCCTGGCTCATCTATATTGAACCATGTTTCATTAAGTCTTCCAGGAACCGCGTCTTTTTTTACACCTAATGAAGGCATAGCAAAACTATGAAGCACATCACCAGCAGTAACTAATACGTGAATATTTTTATTTGCTGGTAAAACTAGGTGGTTGTCTACTGTTAATAATCTTATGTCACCTGGTTCTAATTCTTCATCAGGTGTCATGTAACTCTCAAAAGAAATGTCATCATGTTCTGGGTATTGATACTCCCAGTACCACTGATGGCCTATGACTTTAATTGTCATATCTGTTTCAGGTATTACATCTTGCTGATATACTAACTTAAATGATGGGATCGCCATAAAAATTAATATTATTACTGGAATCCCAGTCCAGAGTATTTCTATAAATGTGTTATGTGTAGTTTTAGAAGCAACTGGATTTACTTTTCTTCTAAATCTAAATACAACGTAAAAGATTAGAAACAGAACAAATATCGTGATTGCAGTCATCATAATTAATACAAAATTATGAAGATCATAAACATTTCTCATAACGTCACTTGCAGGTGTTTGAAAGCCTAACTGCCAATCAGAAATACCATTTGCTGAAGAAGCAAAAGTCATAAATATTGCGGTAATAAAGGATAAAATGCGCATCTTAATTAGTTATTCTATACACTAATAAATAAATTATTCAGTAAATTAACCAATGATTTAGAGGCAAAATTCTAGGACAGGTTGTCGCTCATTATGATTTATTCAATAACCGATTGAATAGAAAAAATTGCAGCAGTAGTTGCAGTGTCTGATCGTAGAATTCTTTTTCCCAAAGAAACGGATATACATGAAGACAAAGAAGAGATGGTTATTCGTTCCTTTTCAGAAAAACCACCTTCAGGCCCAATAACGACAGCCCATTTTTTGTATTTTTTTGTTTCATTAATTAATGCATTGTAAATAGTTGGTAAATTTTCATTTCCTTCATCACAAAATACTAACCCTCTATCAGACGGAAAATTGTCAACTAAATCATCTAGTTTAATTGTTTTTTCTAAAGTCGGAATTGACAATCTCTCAGATTGTTCTGATGCTTCAATGATATTTAATTCAAAATTTTTAAAATTTATTTTTGATTGATTTGTATATTCTGTCAAAATTGGAATAAATCTAGAAATGCCAAGCTCGGTAGCTTTTTGAATAGTGATATTCATTCTATAAGATTTGATTGGAGCAAATATAAGCCATAAATCAGATTCTTGAGGAATATCTCTCAATTTGTTTTGTATTTGTAAAACAATGTTATCTCTATTGATAGAAATTACTTTAGATAGCCATTCACCTGTCAAACCATCAAATAAATTTATGTTATCTTCTTTTTTGATTCTAAGAACATTTTTCAGAAAGTGGTGCTGCTTATTTTTTATATAAATTAAAATATTGGCTGATAATTTTTTTGATACAAATAATCGTGTTTTAGACATTTTCATTACAATAGTTTAGAATTATAACATTATATTCATATATGTGGGATAACTTAGTTGTAAAAAAAATATTTGATTACTGCGAGTTAATCAGACTTAACAAACCTATTGGCTTCCTTCTATTAATGTGGCCTTGCTGGTTTGGTTTAGCATTACTAAAAACAGAAACTTCTAAACTATTATTTTGGTATATACTTTTTTTAATTGGTTCTTTTTTAATGAGAAGTTCTGGTTGTATAATTAATGACATTATTGATATTGATTTTGATCAAAAAGTTACACGTACTAAATTTAGACCTTTAGCATCAAAAAAGATTTCTATTACTGAAGCGATATTATTATTAATAATATTATTGGTAATTAGTTTTTTCATTCTTCTCCAGTTTAATTTTAAATCAATTGTATTAGGTTTGTTAAGTGTGCCATTTGTTATTTTATATCCTTTTATGAAAAGAATAACTTTCTTCCCACAATTATTCCTTGGAATTATTTTTAGTTGGGGTGTGCTAATAGTTTCAATACAATTTAATACACGCATTACATTTGATTTTCTTTTATTGTATTTTGTATGTATTTTTTGGACGTTAGCATATGATACTATTTATGCCTACCAAGATTGGTCAGATGATGTTTTAAATAAAATCAAATCTACTGCAGTTTATTTTGATAAAAATGGTAAAAGATTTGTTCAAACATGCTATCTTATTATCTTAATTATATTGTCTTATTTCGTATGGAATTCCTCAAATTTTTTACTTAGTTCAATTATTATAGCCACTATCGCAATTTGTACGTATATAGCAATTCAGAAATGGGATATAACATCGCCGTTAAGTTCAAATTATTATTTCAGACAAAATAATATTTTTGCAATTATGTTATTTTTACTTTTACATACTTTTTAATGTCTTCAGATAAAAAACAGTCAGTTACTTCAAGAATAGTTTTTCATTATTTAATGAATCATAAACTAAAAATAATATTAGCTTTATTGATGATGGTTATCTCAGCAGCAGCAACAGGTTTACATGCTTGGTTAGTAAGACCTGCGCTTGATGAAGTCTTAATCAAAGGGAATAAAGAAATGTTATTTTTGATACCAATTGCAATTATTGTAGTGACCCTCTGTAAAGGATTGGCGACATATACTCACTCTTATCAAATGAGTAAAGTTGCACATTCTATTATTGCAAAACTTCAAACTCAGATGTTTGAAAAACTCATGTATTTGAATATGAAATTTTATAATGACTCTAAGTCAGGTAATTTAATTTCAAGACTTATAAATGATACTTACTACTTAAGACTTGCAATAGTTAAATCTGTAACAGGAATTATAAAAGATGTTTTAGTTATTATTTTTTTACTAGGTAATATGTTTTACCAAAGTTGGACCCTAACTCTTTTTGCTTTTTTTGCATTCCCTTTAGCAATCTGGCCCATAAGAAAAATTGGAAAGAGTATTAGAAAAATTACTTACACTATCCAAAACGAAATTGCAGTTTTTTCCAATGTATTAGCTGAGAGCATTAAAGGTATTAGACAAGTAAAAGCATACTCCAGAGAAAATTATGAAAAACAAAGAGCTTTTCAAACAATTAGTTTCATTCAAAAATATTTTACAAAATCTGCTTTTATTAGCAATCGCTTAAGCCCTTTGATGGAGTTCATTGGAAGTTTAGCTGTAGCACTTTCAATTTATGCTGGGGGTGTTTTTGTCTTAAATGAAAGTATGACAACAGGTCAATTTATGAGTTTTCTAGTAAGTCTTCTTCTAGCTTATCAACCGGTAAAGGCACTTGGCAATCTAAATATTAGTGTCCAAGAAGGACTAGCTGGAGCTGAAAGAATTTTTAAACTTCTAGATACAAGCGAAAAAAATATGGAAAATATTTCTCCAAAAAAATACATAGATCTAGATGGAGACATTGTTTTTAAAGACGTTTCATTTGCATATAATAATAATGCAGTACTTGATAAAATAAGTTTAAGAATACCAAAAGGAAAAAAAGTTGCATTAGTTGGCTTATCTGGATCTGGTAAATCAACGATAGCAAATATAATTTTGCGATTATATGATAATTATTCAGGCTCTATATTAATAAATTCTAAAGATATAAAAGAATTAGATCTGACAGATGTAAGAAATAGTATTTCAATAGTAACTCAAGAAACAATTTTATTTAATGAGAGTATATTTAATAATATTAAATATGGAAACCTTGAAGCAACTGATGAAGAGATTAATTTAGTCGCTAAAAATGCTGGGGTAAATAGTTTTTCAGAAAAATTAGATCAAAAACTACACACTGTTATTGGAGAAAACGGCATAAAATTATCAGGTGGACAACGACAAAGAATTGCTATTGCCCGAGCTCTTATAAAAAATGCGCCACTTTTAATAATGGATGAAGCTACATCTTCTCTTGATAATATAACTGAAAATAAAATTCATGAAACAATAAATAATCTTATGAAAAATAAGACCAAATTAATAATTGCACATAGATTAAGCACAATAGAAGACGCAGACATAATCTACGTTTTGGATAAAGGCAAAATTGAAAGTCAAGGATCACATGAGGAATTAATTTCAAAATCAACTATTTATAAAAAATTACAACTAAGAGAACAGTTGGAAAATGAGTTTTAAAAAAAAAATTTTTAAATTTTCTATATCTCAAAAAATTTTAGCTTTTATAGGTTATCTGTATATCTTATTCGTGTGTTACACTTCTAAAATACAGATTATAAACTCTGAATTACCAGAAAAATTGTGGAGAGAAAATAAACCATTTATTTTAGCATTTTGGCATGGTCAATTAATGATGATAGGACATGTATGGAAAAGTAAAGCTGTGTTAAATATGTTAGCATCTAGTCATAGTGATGGTCGTTTTGGTGCATATATTGCAGGTCATTTCAATTTAAAAAATGTTTCTATAATGTCAAAAAATAAATCACCTTCATTAAGAAAAGTATTTAAAATTTTAAAAGATAATAATTATATCGGTATTACTCCTGACGGACCAAGAGGTCCAAATAAGAAAGTCTCAGAAGGAATTATAAAAATTGCAGTACATTCTCAAGCCCCAATTATACCACTTGGTTTTGCTTCAAATAAAAATCTTAAACTTAAATCTTGGGACTCATTTTTAATTACATATCCATTTTCAAAATGTAGTTTTGTTTGGGGTGAGCCAATTATTATTCCTTCTTCAACAATAGATAATGATTTAGACAAATATAAGAATTTCTTGGAAGAAAAAATTAATAATTGCATAGAAAAAGCAGAAAAAAATCTAGATGCTTAGAATATATCAAATACTTAGTACTCTTCTCATACCTGTAATTATTTTTAATATATTAATTCGCCTCTATAGAAAAAAAGAGGATAGAGTAAGATTTATTGAAAGGTTTGGGAAGCCAACGGTAAAAAAAAATAGTGAGAAAAAAATTTTATGGATACATGCAGCAAGTATTGGCGAATTTAAATCTTCAGATTTAATTATAGAACGATATCATAAACTATTTGATATTTTAGTTACTACAACAACAAAATCTTCAGCAGAATATGTTGAGGAGTTTTATAAAAATAAAATTATCCATCAATACATCCCATTTGATGTGTCTCTGTGGTGTTCAAGATTTTTAAACTTTTGGAAGCCAAATCTTATTATATGGATAGAGTCAGATATTTGGCCAAATATGCTTAATAAAATTAGAGTTAAAAATATCAATTGTTTATATTTAAATGCAAGGATTTCTCCAACTTCTTTTAAAAAATGGAAAAGTAGAAAAAATTTCTATAGAAATTCATTAAAGAGTTTTAATAAAATTTTTGCACAGAGCAAAGATGACAAAAAAAGAATTCAAAAATTAACAAACTTTCAAATTGACTATATTGGAAATTTAAAATTAGCTAAGAATAAAAATAATTCTTCAATAAATAAAGATCAATCAAATACAATTATGATTGCAAGTACTCATTCTAATGAAGAAAAAGAAATAATTAAATGTATTAAAAAAACAATACATGAATTTAATTTAAAAATTTATCTTGCACCAAGGCATCCAGAAAGAATTGGTACAATTAAGCAAGAATTAAATAAAGAAGGATTTAATATTTCTTTAGAATCTAAAAAAGAAATTGAAGAAAATAATATCGTAGTAATTGATAGTTTTGGAAAATTAGATCAATATTTTAAAATTAGTGATTTAGTTATTTTAGGTGGTTCTTTTTTAAAAAATATTGGTGGACATAATCCTATAGAGCCTGCAAGTTATGGATGTGCTATTATTAGCGGTAATTATGTTGATAATTGGACTAATATTTATGAAGATATGGTAAAAGCAAATTCATGTATAATGGTAAATAAGTTTGAAGATATTGATGTAAAGATGAAAGAATTACTAAATAATAATTTTGAATTAAAAAAAATTCAAGCAAATGCAATTGAGTTTTCTAATAGATCTTTCTTTGAAAAAGAAAAGCTTTTCAAAGACATCGAAAAGTACATTAATTAAAATGCTTAAAGCTCCTAAATTTTGGTATAAAAAAAATGACACATACTTATCAAATTCCTTATATCCTCTCTCATTACTATTTAGATTTGGAACTAAAATAAGAAATTTTGTTAGTAGAAAAACATCCTCTGGAATTCCTGTAATTTGTATTGGGAATATAGTGGTAGGAGGTGCTGGTAAAACACCTGTTGCATTAAAAATTGGAAATTTATTAAAACTTAATGGATACAATCCTCACTTTGTTTCAAGGGGTTATGGTGGAGTTGAAACATCTAATGTTCTCGTTAAAGAGTGGCATTCGGCAAAAAGTGTTGGAGATGAATCCTTGTTGCTAGCTGAAGTTGCTCCAACTTGGATTGGTCAGGATAGAAATAAATCCTTTATTTTAGCTAAAGAAAAAGGTGCTGACTGTATAATTATGGATGATGGCTTTCAAAATCCAACTCTTCAGAAAGATTTTTCAATTATAGTAATTAATGGTGAACAAGGATTTGGAAATAAACGAGTTATTCCTTCTGGACCTCTTAGGGAAAGCATATCAAGAGGTATTTCTAGAGCAAATTTAGTAATTGTAATTGGTGAAATTACTCAAGATGTTAAAGATAAAATTCCTAGCACTGTTCCTATTATTCATGCAAAATTTCAAATTAGTACAGATAATAAAATTTATAAAAACCAAAAAGTAACAGCTTTTGCAGGCATTGCTTATCCTGAAAAATTTTATAATTCACTAAGTGAACAAGGCGCTATTTTAGAAAAAAAAATAAGCTATCCAGATCATCATATATTTGATGAAAATGACATGTTAAATCTTGCAGAAAATGCTAATCTTACAAAATCTGTATTGGTTACTACAAAAAAAGATTTTGTAAGAATACCAAAATCATATCGTTCTTTAGTCAGCACACTTAATGGTGAAATCAAATTTGAAGATGAAAATTTGCTAAAAGAGATTTTAAGTAATGTACTAGAAAATAAAATTAATGATTTTGCAATATGAAACAGATAATTTACTTTTTACAGTATATTGGATTTATTTTTATTTATTTTTTATATAAGATTTTACCACTCAATCTATCTTTGAAAGTCTCATCATTTTTATTTAGAACTTTTGGCAAATTTTCACGAGCCAATAAAACAGCTATAAATAATTGTAAGTATGTTTTCCCAAATCTTAAAGATGAAGAAATACAGAATATTATTAAAAAAAGTTGGAACAATCTAGGAATTACAATTTGTGAACTTCTAAGAATAAATGATATTTTTATTAAAAATAAAATAAAATATATCAATCTTGAAAATATAGAAGATTTTATTAAAAACAAAAAACAAGCAATTTTTATTAGTATTCATCAATCTAATTGGGAAGTATTAGTTCCAGGTTTAGATAGAATTGGAATTAATATTGGTGGCATTTATCGGCATATAAACAATAATTTTATTGATAAACTAATACTTAATATTAGACAAAATTCTCTTGTTTCTAAAAATAGCTTTTACACTCCCAAAGGTAAGAAAAGTGCTAAAGATATTGTTGATGCAATAAACAATTCTTTATCAATTGTATTATTAATAGATCAAAAAGACTCCTCAGGAGAAGAAGTAATGTTTTTTAATAAAAAAGTTAAAACACAAACAGGTTTTTTAAAAATCGCTAGAAAATATAACTTACCAATAGTTCCAATACAAAATAAAAGAATTGATAATGGGAATATTGAACTAACATTTTTACAGCCACTTTATCATAATAATTTAGAAATTAATGATACTCAGATGATGGAAGAAATTCATAATAAGATTGAACAGTGGATTAAAGCAGAACCTAGTCAATGGTTCTGGCAGCATAAAAGATTTAGTTAATTTTTGTTATTTTTATATCAATTGTACCATCAATAAGTTTCACTGATAATTGATCGTCAGTAGTAATTTTTTTAATTGTCTTAACAATTTTCTTTTTATTCATCAAAATTGAGTATCCTTTTTTAAGATTTGAAGAAATAGAATTGGAATTGAGCAATCTTATATTAGACTTATATTTCTCAAGTTTATCTTTGTAATTATTGGCTATATTCAAATTAAGATTTTTTGAAAGATTGTTAATCTTTGTTTGTTTTAAATTTATTGATGAATCTGGTGAAACAATAGATTTTCCCAGGTTAAGAAGATTCAATTTTGATATACTAAATTTATTTTCAATTGATAATGTTAAATTTTTAAAATCGTCTAAAAGCTTCTCCTTATAATTATTAACTATCAAGCTTGGAGATTTAAGAAACTTATTTAAATATTCGTAATTTTCCTTTTTGGACTGAATTTGCGAATTAACTTTTGAGTTTAATCTAAGTTGTAAATTTTTAATTTTTTCTATTAATTCAAATCTAACTGGAGTAGCTTTTTCAGCTGCCGCAGTTGGTGTAGACGCTCTTAAATCTGATACTAAATCAATAATTGTTGTATCTGTTTCATGACCTATTGCTGAAATAATTGGTATTTTTGAATCAAAAACACTTGTTGCAAGATTTTCATCATTGAATGCCATTAAATCTTCCGTACTTCCTCCACCTCTAGCAACAATAAGAATGTCTGGTTTGCCTAATTTAAGTTTATTGAAACCTGCGATAGCATTTATAATGCTATCTGCTGCGTCAACACCTTGTACAGAAACAGGCCATATATCTACAGGCATTGGAAAACGATCATTCACTCTATTAATTATGTCGTGTACTACAGAACCAGTGGGAGATGTAATTATACCTAATCTCTCAGGCAAAAAAGGTAATGGAATTTTTTTATCTTCATCAAAATAGCCTTTTTTTTGAAGTCTTTTTTTTCTTTCTTCAATGAGTTTTAAAAGTGCTCCCTCTCCTGCAATTTCAATTTTATCAATATCTATCTGGTAGGTAGTTTTATAACGAGACCATGTGGTGATTCTCCCAGTTGCAATTATTTCTAGTCCTATTTCTGGATTTATATCTAAATATTTTTTTTTCTGATCCCAAATAACTCCACTTAAAATTGAATCTTCGTCTTTAAGTGTTAGATAAATTTGCCCTCTTGTTGCGGTTTTTACCTCAGAAATTTCTCCTTTAATTCTTACATAATTAAAATTTGACTCAATTACTTCTTTAAATGCTTGATTAAATTCTGAAACTTCAAATTCTGGAATATTAATTTTATCTATCATGCTTATTTTTAAAAAATTTTTTTAATAAATTACTACATTCTTTTTCCATAATGCCACCATAAATAGTTGGCATAAATATATTTTCTCTTTGAAAAGCAACTCGGAGTTTTTCAATTCCTCCATTTTTTTCATCATACGCACCAAAATAAACATTTTTAATATGTACTTCACTTATTGCACTAGCACACATAGTGCATGGTTCTAATGTTACAAATAATGTCATATTCTCTAAATATTTTAACTTTAGTCTTTCGCAAGTTTCTTGAATTAGATTTAACTCACAATGTTTGATAGCATTTTTATCTTTATTTACTGTATTGTAACTTCTGGCTACAATCTTGTTCGTTGTATTATCAACAAGTATTCCTCCAACTGGAACCTCATTTAAATTATAAGCCTTGTCTGCTTCAATAATTGCTTCTTTCATAAAAAAATCAACGTTCATTGTGGAACACACTTATGTTGTACATTATAATTGAATTATAATGAAAAAACCAATTATTGGAATAACTCTTGATAGTGAAAAAAAGAAAACATACTCAAAATTTCCATGGTATGCATTGAGGGAAAATTACTTAACTTCCCTAACAAAATTTAATGCTATTCCCTTTCCTCTGTTACATGAAAAAAAATATATTGAAGATTTTTGTGATTTAATTGATGGTCTAATTATTACTGGAGGTGATTTTGATATTAATCCTAAATTATATAAAACAAGTAATACTCAATCTAAAAACATAAAAAATAAGAGGACAAATTTTGAATTAAATATTTTCAATAATTTTTTTAAATATAACAAACCTATATTGGGAATTTGTGGTGGTGCGCAACTTATCAATGTTGCATGTGGTGGAACATTAATACAAGATTTAAAAAGAAATCCGATAAACCATGAACAAGTAAATCCAAGAAATCAAACCAGTCACAGTGTTAATATTTTAAAAAATACTCAATTATATAAAATATGTGGGACTCAAAAAATTAAAGTTAATAGTGCACATCATCAGTCAGTAAAAAAAATTGGTAAAGACCTTAATGTTTCATGTGCAGCCAATGATGGTGTTATAGAAGGAATAGAGCACAAAAAACACAAATGGTGTATTGGTTTACAATGGCACCCTGAATTTTTAATTACAAAATCTGATATAAAAATAATAAAAAATTTTATTAATGTAGCAAAGTGAATATTAGAATTTCAAAATATCTATCAAGTGCTGGAATTTGTTCACGAAGAGATGCAGAAAAATTAATTGTTGAAAAGAAAATTAAAATTAATAATAAAATATGTGCTCACCCAAGTCATAAAGTAAGTGATTTAGATATTATTAAAGTAAATAATAAAATTGTTAAAAAAATAAATAAAGTTGAAGTATGGAAGTTATACAAACCAATTAAGTATATTTGTAGTACAAAAGATAATTTAGGTAGGAAAAAAATTTTTGATTTATTACCAAAAAATATTGGTCAATTAATAAGTGTAGGAAGATTAGATTATATGAGTGAAGGGTTGATCTTGCTAACTAATAATGGTGATTATTCAAGATATTTAGAACATCCATCTTCAAACGTTGAGCGGATCTATAGAGTTTGTATAAATAGCAAAGTACAAAATATTGATCTGCAAAAAATAAATAAAGGCATTACAATTAAAGAAATTAGTTATAGAAAAATCAAAGTTGCCTTTGAAAAAAAATTAAAAAATCAGAGTTGGTTAATTTTTAAACTAAAAGAAGGAAAAAATAGAGAGATTAGAAATATTTGTAATTATTTTTCATGGAATATAGTTAAGTTAATAAGAATAGGATATGGCCCTTACAAGCTTGGTAAGCTTAAAGAGGGGCAATTTCAAAAATTAAATACAAAAATAAAATGATACGGATTACTGGAGGAAAATTTAAACAAAAAAAATTAGCTAGTATTAATGATTTTGTAAGACCAACTTCTTCTCTAAAAAGAGAAGCTTTTTTTTCAGTTATTGAAAGTTATGCAATCAAAAATTCAATTGAATTATATAAAAATAAAATTTTTTTAGATCTTTTCGCAGGTATCGGCACAATGGGTTTAGAAGCAATTTCTAGAGGCGTGAATGAGGTAGTTTTTTTTGAGAATAATAATGAGGTTATTAATATTTTAAGAAAAAATTGTTTAGATATTTGTAAAAATAATCAATTTAAAATTTATGAAGAAGACCTTATTAATTCTAAATTAGAAATAGAATTTCAAAATATTTCAATTGTTTATATCGATCCACCATACACAAAGTATAATTTAACAAAGCTTTTAGAAAATTTATCAAATAAAATTAAAGATACTACTTTGATTGGTTTGGAGACGAGTATTAAAGAAAATTTTGTAATTCCTGAAAATTTAAATCTGCTTCAAAAAAAGACTTACGGTAAAACAATAATTTATTTTTTAAAATTATCTTAAATAAGTTTTTGTTAGTTTTTTACCTTGTTCAACAGCAGGTTGATCAAAAGGATCTACATCTAAATACATACAAGAAGCAATTGTTTCTATAATACTAAACGATAATAATTTACCTAAGTTTTGTTCATCTATTTTAGGAATATAAATTTCTCTAAAACTAAAATTATTTAATTTAAAAGTTTCGATGGTTGCACGCTGTTCAGCCTCCATTAAATCACCCATTGTTTTATCTTTAAAATAGTCAATATCGGTACCTTGAAACATATCATTATTAATTTTTATGCCCTTATTTGAATGATCTGTAGTGATAAAGGTGAAATATTTATCTTTAGGTCCATCTAAATACAATTGTAATTGACTATGTTGATCAGTGGTCCCTACTGAATGAATTGCCGTAATACCTTTATTATTTTTTCCAATACTTTCTGCCCAAAGTTGCAGATACCATTTTCCAAAAAAATAAAGTGAATCAGAATATGTCATTAAAACATTATTAGTAAATTTTGCATTTACTTTTTGAGTTAAATATCTTCCAAGATCGTACGGTTTGTAATTATCAATGTTATTAATTACTTCAGATGCTCCAGCAAAAAGTGCATCAATATTCAATCCAGAAATGATTGCAGGAACTATACCAACATTGGTAAATATAGAATATCTGCCTCCAACATCTTTATGATGCTCTAATAGTATACAATTATTATCTTTTGCAATTTTAAAAAGTGGTGATTCTTTAAATTCAGTTATGATTAGAGTATTTGAAAAAAAATCTTCAACTTTGTTAGCTTCTATTGCCTTTTGATAGAGACATGAAAATTGAGATAATGTCTCTGGTGTAGTACCCGATTTTGAAATAACCAAGAAGCCAGTTAGCTCAAAATTAATATTTTGAAAATTTTTTTCAAAATTAATAGGGTCAACATTATCATAAAATTCTAAGATAATTTTATTATTGGAAATAATATTATTTAATGCTCTAGCTCCTAAATTTGAACCTCCTGTACCAAATACAATTATTTTTTCCTTTTTCTCTTTAAATTGATTCGAAATTTTTATGGTTTCTTCTAATAAATTTTTTTCTGAAACAATATTCAGAGAAGGAAGTTTTTCTATTAAATTAGTTATACTTTGATCAGTATCTTTATTTTGAGTAATTTTGTCAAAATTTGAATTAAAGTATTTTATTTCCATTTATAAAATTAAAAGAAGAAAAATCTTTTTTTCTTTTTAGGTTTACCTTCCCCGTCATCTTCATTTTCTTCTTTACTGTTGAAAAAGAAAAATCTTTTTTTCTTTTTTGGCTCTTCTATATTTTCACTTTCAACATCTGTATTATCTTGGCTTATTTCATCTTCTGAGTTTCCATCAAGATCTTCCCTGATACTATTATCTATTTGATCTGCTTCAGTTTCTTTTAAAATATTGTCAATAACAGAATTTTCAGAAGGTGTTTCATCACTTTCTTCATCTAGACCAAAGAGAATTTCCTTTGCAAGCTCACTATCGGTATCATCAATATCTTTTGATTCAATTTGATCAGGTGGTAGTAAATTAAAATTTGGTGGAATTACTAATGGAGGATTTTCAACTACATTATATTCATCTATTACTTTTCTTTCTACACCGGCACTACTTCTTATAGTATTACAAGAAGATAGAAAAATTGAGGAAATAATTATTGCAAAAATAACTTTTTTCATTTTACTGTTTTTGATTTTATAAAAAAACTCATTATTAACATGATAATTCCAATTGTAATATAGATATCTGCTAGATTAAATGCTGGCCAATAAAAATTTTCATAATGTAGTAAGATAAAATCAACAACATAACTATTTATCAATCTATCAATGATATTTGATAAAGCCCCAATTATAACAAAGAAATAAGCCAGTTTTTCTAGTTGTTTATCTGATTTAATAAATAAATAAAAAATTAATATAACAACTATTAAGGCTATAAGTATTAATATCCAATGAGAAACATAACCAGAAAATAAACCAAAAGAAACACCAAAGTTCTGAACATAAACTAACTCAAAATATTCATTGATTTTTATTGATTGATTTAAAAATAAATTATTCTGAATAAAAAATTTTGTTAATAAATCTAATAATATCAATAAAATAAATACTGCTGTTTTAATCACTTAAATATTACAGTATTACACCTGTTACAAACTTCATCATTTATTAACTTTGCCTCATATTTCCAACATCTTTGACACTTTTCTCCATTTACCTTTGATGCATTTACGATAACATCAGAAATATCTTCAATAGAGAAACCATTGGATTTTTCGTCAATAACAAACAAAGAAAATGATGAAGTAATTGTAATTTCATCAAACATTACTTTCTCAAGTTTTTTATAACTTTCTGCAGAAACAAAAATATCTATGTGTGCTTCAAGACTTGAACGAATAGTTTTTTCTTCTCTAATTTTTTCAATAGCTCCAGTGGCAACTTTTCTAATATTTTTAATTATATTCCATTTTTCATTTAATTGATTATCTTCATATTCTTTTTTACATTGTAAAAAATCTTGTAGGTGAATACTTTCTCTATTTCCCATTGCTTTCCAAGCTTCTTCAGAAGTAAAGGAAATAGATGGGGCAAACCATCTTACTAAATGATTAAAAATTATATTTAATAGAGTTCTAGTAGACCTTCTTTTAACCGACTCTTTACTATCACAATATATTGTGTCTTTTCTAATATCAAAATAAAAAGCTGAAAGATCACTTGAACAAAAGTTCAGTAGTGTAGTAAACATCAAGTGAAAATTAAATGTTGATACACATTTTTGAACGACTTTATCAACTTCCCACAAACGATGTAGAAGATATCTTTCTAACTCTGGAAACTCACTCTCATCAATAGCTTCTTCTTCAGTAAAATCACTTAAATTGCCGATTAAAAAACGAAAGGTATTTCTTATTCTTCTATAAGACTCAGCTTGTGATTGTAGAATAGCATTATCAAGTTTAAGATCATCATAATAATCAGAGGCAACGACCCACAATCTTAAAATATCTACTCCATATTTTTTTAATATATCATCTGGAGAAATAACGTTACCTAAAGATTTAGACATTTTACGTCCTCTTCCATCAACAACAAACCCGTGTGTTAGAACACTTTCGTAAGGTGCTTTGCCTCTAGTACCGGAAGATTCTAAAAGAGATGAATGAAACCATCCTCTGTGTTGATCACTGCCTTCTAAGTACATTGATGCAGGCCATTTCAAATCTTCTCTTTGTTCTAGGCAAAAAGCATGTGTTGAGCCGCTGTCAAACCATACTTCAACTACATCTTTTACCTGTTCATAATCATCAAGTGAATATTCATCCCCTAAAAATCTTTGTGGATCTTCGGTAAACCACGTATTGCTTCCTTCTTTTTCATAAATATCAGCTATTCTATTGATAATATTTTCATCTCTTAAAGGTTGACCTGTTTTTTTATTTACAAATAATGGCAAAGGTACTCCCCACACTCTTTGTCTAGATACACACCAATCTGGTCTAGTTTCAATCATTGATTTAAGCCTTGTTTGGCCTTGAGGAGGATAGAAAATAGTTTCATCAATTGATTTGAGAGCAATGTCTCTTAAATTATTTTTTTCCATGGAAATGAACCATTGTGGAGTATTTCTATAAATAAGGGGAGCTTTAGACCTCCATGAATGTGGGTAGCTATGACGAAGAGTACCTTTAAATAACAATTTTGAAAATTCTTCTAATTTATCTGCAATTTTGTGATCTACTTTATAAATATGCTCGCCTTCAAAACCAACGGCATGTTGATTATATTTTCCATCATCTTGAACTGTCTGGATAATATCAACATTATTTTCTATACCTAAAACATAATCGTCATCTCCGTGTCCAGGAGCTATATGCACAACTCCTGTTCCCTGTTCTAAGTTTACAAAATCCCCGTGAAATGGTTTTACAATGAAATCGTATCCCAGTTGTTTAAATGGATGTTCACATTCACATGAAGATAAATTATCTCCTTTAAATTTCTTTTTTGTACTAAATTTTTTAATTCCAATTTCTTTAGTTACATTTTCTAAAAGTTCTGAAGCAAATATTAATTTATCATTTTTTTTGACTAAACTATTTTCTTCTAATTCTTCAGCAACAATTAGTGAATAATCTAATTCTTTACCAAAAGCCAAAGCTCTATTACCTGGAATAGTCCAAGGAGTTGTTGTCCAAATAACAATATTAGAATCAATTAAATCTTTATCAGTAGAATTTTTAATTAAAAATTTAACATATATAGTGTTAGACGTATGATCTTCATATTCAACTTCTGCATCAGCTAGAGCTGTCTTTTCAACAACAGACCAGAGAACTGGTTTTGCTCCTTTATACAAACTTTCATCAAGAAGAAATTTTCCAAGCTCTCGAACAATTTGTGCTTCTGCTTGATTTGACATTGTGAGGTAAGGATTTTCCCAATCACCTTCAACACCAAGTCGCCTAAACTCTTTTTTTTGTATATCGATCCATTTTTCTGCAAACTCTCTACACTCATTCCTAAATTGAACAGTTGGAACATCATCCTTGTTCTTTCCTTTTTTTCTATATTCTTCTTCTATTTTCCATTCAATTGGTAAGCCGTGACAATCCCATCCAGGTACATAAATAGAGTCTTTACCTGCCATTTGTTGTGTTCGCACAATGACGTCTTTTAGAATTTTATTAAGAGCAGTTCCCATATGAATATGTCCATTTGCGTATGGTGGACCATCATGAAGAACAAATTTTTCTCTACCTTTAGATTTATCTCTTAGCTTTTTAAAAATATTTTCTTTATCCCACTCCTCTAATATTGCAGGTTCTTTTGCTGGAAGGTTAGCTCTCATTTCAAAAGATGTTTTGGGAAGAAAAATTGTATCTTTATATTCCATTATAGTTGATGATATTCTTTAGCTGTATTTATATCTTTGTTGATTTGCTTGGTTAATTCTTCAAAATTATTAAATTTTTGTTCAGACCTAATAAATGTAAGGAATTCAACAGTCAATTCTTTACCATATATTTCTTCACTAAAATTAAAAATATGTGTCTCTAGAAGGAGTTTGCTTCCGTCAACTGTTGGTCTTAAACCAAAATTTGAAACACCTTTGTATTTTTTGCCTTCTAATAGCACTTCCACACAGTAAACACCATTTTTTGGTAATATGTGTTGATCTGGTATCATATTAGCAGTCGGAAAATTGATTTCTCTAGCTCTTTTATCACCTTCAATTATTGTTCCATGCATATGCCAAGGCCTACCTAAAGACTCTGTAACATCTTCCATATAGCCATCTTTTATTTGAGATCGAATTATTGAAGATGAATATTTATCCGATTTATCAGCAAGCATAATAGGATCGATTAAATGAATATTAAAATTATTTTTTTCAGCATATTTTTCTAATGTTTTAAAATTACCTTTTCTGTCTTTTCCAAACTTAAAGTCACTACCTATAACTAAGTATTTTATATTTAATTTATCAATAAGAATTTTAGTTACAAAATCATCAGCTGATAATATTGATAGATTTTTATCAAAAGAAAAATCTATAAATATGTCTAAACCCAATCGTTCAAGAAAATTTATTTTATCACTTTGAGTATAAATATTAAAAGACTCATTAATTTGATTAAAGTAAACACGAGGATGAGGATTAAAACTCATTATAGAAGATAATAAATTATTATTTGATGCAATCTCTTTAATTTTTATTATTATTTCTTGATGCCCTTTATGTATTCCATCAAAATTACCTATTGCGAGACAAAGGTTTAATTTTTCAAACTCTGATTCTGTGTCTAATTTATAAATTTTCATAATATTTATAAATCAATTAGTATAGAAACTTATGGCTAGTAACTACAAATATTTATTTAAGATATTTTCCAGATATTCTTGTCTTCCTGAACGAGGTTCTGGTTCAATATTGTCATCGATTACTTTTTTATTTATATCTTCTAATCCAGTATCTTTATTATGAATAAACTGCCCCAAACTTTTATTCCAGTCTTCATATCTGTCTTCAATAAACTTAGGAATAACATTATCATTCATCATTTTTTCAACAGCAATAAGTGTTTTTGCACAAACATCCATGCCTCCAATATGAGCAAAGAATAAATCTTCAGCATCAATAGATTGTCTTCTTATTTTTGCATCAAAGTTCATGCCTCCTTGGCCTAAGCCGCCATTCTTAAAAATAAAATAAAATGACATAATTAAGTCTGCAGGATTATTTGGGAATTGATCAGTATCCCAACCTATCAAAGTATCACCTCTATTAATATCAATACTTCCTAAGGCGCTGTTTGAAGTAGCGTAAGCAATTTCATGTTCAAAATTATGACCAGATAAAGTTGCATGATTAACTTCAACATTTAGTTTAATCTCATTTTCTAAACCTGCCTTTCGTAAAAACGCTAAACAAGTTGCAGAGTCAAAGTCATATTGATGTTTAGTTGGTTCATGAGGTTTTGGTTCCAATAAAATTTGACCTTTAAATCCTATCTTGTGTTTATAATTAACGACTAATTCTAAAAATCTTTGAAGATTAGCAGTTTCCTTCGTCATGTCAGTATTTAGGATAGTTTCGTATCCTTCTCTTCCACCCCAAAGAACATAGTTTTGACCACCCAGTCTCATAGTTGCATCCATACAATCTTTTACTTGTGCAGCTTTATATGCAAAAACTTCTGGGTCTGGATTGGTAGAAGCACCACTCATATATCTTTTATGAGAAAAAGCATTTGCTGTTCCCCAAAGTAATTTCATTCCTGAGTCATTAATTTTTTGTTCCATTAAGTCTATAATATGAAAAAAATTTTTTTGTGTCTCAGCATAATTTGAACCTTCAGGAGAAATATCTCTATCGTGAAAGCAGAAAAAAGGTGTTTTTATTTTAGTGAAAAAATCAAATGCAGCATCAAGTTTCATTTCAGCCATTTTCATTTCATCACCTGCTTGCATCCAAGGCCTATCAAATGTTTGACCGCCAAATGGATCGAGGCCAGGCCAAGTAAATGTATGCCAATAGCAAGTAGCAAACCTTAAATGCTCTTTCATAGACTTGCCTAAAACTTTTTTAGATTCATCATAAAACTTAAAAGCGAATGGGTTTGTACTTTCTTCGCCTTCAAATTTAATCTCTGGTATTTTACTAAAGTATTCTGTCATATGATTTCCTATATAATATTACTCTATCTTGATGCCCAAAGTAAACCACGTTTATAAATTTTATTCATTTGTGGATGGTTTAATTCATGTGCAAAATGACCAAGAGAGATATAAAAAATTTTACCTTTCCCAATTCGTCTTTTCCAAGCAACTGGCATTTCTACGCCCTTTAACCATTCTGTGGTATATGCCTCACCACTTGATGAACCAGGTTCTTGTTCAAGCTTCCAAACTTCATTACCTTTAAAAGTTGTCGTTGCCAAAACTTCATTTAATGGATCAACATGCATATAATATTGCTCTGAATGATAATCAAAATCTTCAATACCTTCCATGATTGGATCATCTTTTTTTGTTATATTGACTTTATAATCATGGATACCATTTGGGTGACTTACCCATTGACCTCCTGTTAAAAACTGCCAATCGATTGACTGTCTAAATGAATCACACATTCCACCGTGGTGACCGGCAAGGCCACAACCATTATGAACGGCTTTTATAACATTGTTAACAGCAGTTTTTTTTATTTCTCCTCGAGGATCAAAATGAAAAGCCATAGTGACTATGGGTATTAACAAATCCATTTCGTGAACATAATCCTGTGCAAATGCTGAAGTTTGATATTCAGCTCTAACTTCGTATCCTTCAGGCTCAAGCATACCTTTAATTATTTCAGTACATTTCTCTGGCTCATGGCCAGGCCAGCCACCATAAACTATAAGAGCTTTTTTCATTCATATTCCTTTCAGTTTAATAATTTACTTATTTCATCCTCAGCAAAATAACTAACTTTATTGATGGAGCTTCTTAATTGTAATTTTTTATCATTTTCAGAAGATTTAATAATTGTATCTAATATATCTAAAACATGTAAACTTAATTCACCACTGCACCTGTTTAATCTTTTGTGATTTATAGAATCAACCATCTCACTAACACCAATTCCTCTATAATTGGCAATGCCTGGATTTTCATTTGTTTTTTTACTATTATGTATATTGATCTTTCCTAAATTATTTTTATCAGTTGCTATAGTTTCCCATTCTCCATTTTTTGATGTGCAAATATTTATTGAACCACCAAAAGTATTAGGATCTGGAATATTTATTGATCCCTTATCTCCATAAAGCTCAATATGGTTTTTATTATGCTTCCATGTATCAAAAGAGAAAAAAGAGTCTATAAGCGCGCCATTGTCAAACTCAATTTGAGAAATTAGAGTTGTTGGAATTTCTACAATTACTTCTTCATCTTTTCTACTACCACTTCCAATAATTCTTTTTTTATAAACTGTTCTAGATTGAGAATAGACAGATTTTGCTGGACCTAATAAATTGACTAATGCTGTAAAATAGTAAGGACCCATATCCAATACTGGTCCTCCACCATACTTATAATAAAAATCTGGATTAGGATGCCATATTTCGTGACCCGCAACACCCATTGCAATACTACCCATATTAATATTTCCAATAATGTTATTTTCTAAAATTTTCTTTGATTCTTGGATACCTGCTCCCAGAAATGTATCGGGCGCACAACCTAAATACAAATTTTTCTCTTTCGATAAATCTAACAATTGCTTTCCGTGGTTAAATTCAATTGAAAGAGGTTTTTCAGAGTATGAATGCTTTCCAGCTTGAAGAATTGATTGCGAAACTTCAAAGTGGACGTCAGGAATTGTTAAATTAATAATTAATTCTATTTCACTATGATTTAATAATTTATCCACTGATAAATTTTCCACTCCATAAAGTTTGGAATAATGAACGGAAGCATCTTCTTTAATATCTGCACATGCAATGATGTCAAAATTATTAAAATATTTTTGAGAATTTTTAAAATATATATCTGCTATATTTCCACATCCTATAATTCCAACTTTCATTAAATTAACTCTGCTCTAAATTTTTTATTTGAACCAGGCGGAGGTATAATTGGCTCAGATGAGTACTGACATAAATATGCAGGTCTGTTTTTGTTTGATTTATTTGGAAAAGAAGCATGAGGTGTTCTACTCGAAAATAAGACTAATCCACCTTCCTCAATTGTACACGAAATTGACTTCTCTTCCTGAACTTTCATACTTAAATCTGATGATTGTTCGGACCAAACATGTTCTTCAATCTTAGCTTCTCTTTCTAGATTTATTGGCAATATTCTTAATGCTCCATTATTTTCATTTGTGTCACATAAGGCAATCCAAATAGATAGATATGCCTTATGATCATGCCCTACATAACCAGAATCTTGATGCCAAGCAAATTTACTTTCAGTTTGTGGCTCCTTATTAACTACCTGTTCATTAAATAAGTAAATTTTTTCACCTAAAATTGACCTACAAATAGATTTAACAAAATTACCTTTAGTGAATTTTTCCATCAAAGGAAAATCTTCACAACGATTGGATAAAAACATTTTACCATGCTTAGATATATTTCTATTTTTATCTCTTATAAAAGTCGATTGATTTTTTTTAAACTCCTCTATCAGTTGTGTCGTTGAATTTTTCAAGTTTGATAACGTATTCTTGTCCAATTTATCCTTTAAAATTAAATAACCATTTTGATTATAGAATTTTACTTCATTTTCTTTCAGCATTACTCTTTTACTGCTCCGCCAGTAAGTCCAGCTATGATGTATTTTTGAGCTAAGAGAAAAAATACTATCGCAGGTATTAATGTTAAAGAAACGTAAGTTAGAACCATTGACCAATCTGTGTCATACTCACCTCTAAAAAACATTATACCCATAGGCCAGGGGTATAACTCCTCATTGCTAACCATAATTAATGGAAGTAGATAATTATTCCAGCTTGTCACAAAAGTTACAACTGCTACAGTAGAAAATATTGGAACAGATAGTGGGATAGTTATTCGGAAAAAGAAATTTGAATAATTACAACCATCAACGTATGCAGCATCAAATAATTCCGGCGGTATTTGTTTGAAAAAACCTCTAAAAAGTAAAATAGCAAATCCAAGACCAAAAGCAATTTGAGGTAAAACTACTGCCCAATAAGTTCCAAGTAATCCAAAATCTCTTACCTTTAGAAATAAAGGAATGATTGCTGAAGCAAAAGGAAACATTAATCCAATCAACAAATAATTAAATAAAAATCTATTTCCAAAAAATCTAATATGAGCGAATACAAATGCTGCCATAGATGCACAAATTAAAGTTAACACTGTCGTTAAAACTCCATATACAAGTGAATTCCAGGCAAATGACCAAAAATATTCCATACCAAAAACATCTGTATAATTTGAAAAAATCCACTCTCTTGGTAATCCAATAACATTTGAACTTAAATCACCTAATGTTTTAAAGCTACTTATAAAAGTTAAGTATAAAGGGACTAAAATTATTCCTGCTAAGAAGGATAAGAAAAGATACATATAAAATTTTGATAATTTTGATTGCATTAGTTATATCCTTTATCTTTTAAAATTGTTGTTTGATAAATTAAAGCAACAACAAAACAAATAATAAAAATTACCACACTAATGGCACTTCCAAAACCAAGTCTCATTCTTCCAACACCAAAATCATACAAGTAAGTAACCATTGAGTGAGTAACATTTGAGGGGCCTCCCATTGTTAAAGGCATAATTAAATCAAATAGTTGTAAACTTCCAAGTGTAGAAAGGAAAATAGATAAAGTAATTGTTGGCCATAAAATTGGTATTTTTATTCTTAAAGCAGTGGTTATTGGACCAGCTCCATCAATTTTTGCAGCCTCTATTACTTCTTTTGATATTCCTTGAAGACCTGAAATCATAATCATCATATGTATTCCAAAATATTTCCATACGACAACTATTAGTATGGCTGTCAATGCCCACTCTTTGTCTGCAGTAATCCAAGGTGCGTCAGCTCCAAACAAACCCCAAATTGCACCGACTAATCCATAATCTCCTTTATAAATGTAAACCCAAATCAAACTCGCAACAATTTCTGCTAAAATATATGGTAAAAAAAACAAACTTCTAAATACAGCTGCTCCTCTAAAATTATTGGCTAAAAAAAGTGCGAGAAATAATGCAAAAGGTAATTGAATAAAAAGTGAAACAAATATAATCCAAAAATTATTTTTAAGAGCATTTAAAAAAATACCGTTCTTAAATAAAAAAGCGTAATTTTTAAATCCAACATATTTTTCTGGTGCTCCCATTCCATTCCATCGATAAAAACTGAAATAAGCTGCTTCAAAAATTGGCATAACAACAAAAACAGTAAATAAAGTTAATGCTGGAACTAAAAAAATTATTATTGTGGAATATTTTTCAACAAATGCAGATGTGATGTTTTTCTTTATCATTCAAAAAAAATAACTTTTATACAGAGGGGCAAAATTATTTGCCCCTCTATTTGATATTTATTGATTAAACTCCCAAGCCTCTTGTACTCTTTGACAAGCTTCTTCTGGAGTGATGTCTTTAGTTGCTAGTTCAACTGAAACGTCATTTACAACCTCACCAATATCTCTTCCGAGATATTGATCCCAGAAAATAGAATGGAAGGTTGAGTTTGCAACGTTAAGCGCCTGTTGCTTAAAGAATCTGTTACCCATTTCTGTTTCAGCTCCTTTGTAAATAGGCATATACGCTCCACTTTTTGCTCCCATTGATTGATATTTCATTGAAATATAATGCATTAAGAAATCAACCGCTTCTTTTGGTGCATTTTTAGAAACTAACCATCCATTAATTCCACCAAGTGTATCTGAAGGATTTCCTTTTCCATTTTCTGTCATTGGAAATTGGAATGTTCCCATTCTATCATCAGGAATTCCTTCCCCAGAAGTACTTCTTCTTTTAGCACCATTGTAATCCCAACTTCCCATTAGATGAAGTGCGCATTCTCCGTTACCAAATGCTGCTGAAGCATCACCATATTCAACTGCCATAAAACCATCTTGAAAAGGTTCAAGGTCAACAAGCTGTTGGAATTCATATCCAGATTTAATGTATTCTTCTCTATCCCATCCACCATTTTCTAAAGCGTCAAAGAAAGCTGCTTTGCCTCCGTTTCTTACATGGAGTAGCGTCCAATAGAAATGAATAGGCCATTTATTTTTACCACCAACACAAATTGGTGTTATGCCAGCATCTTTTATATCTTTTACTACTTCTAAAAGATCGTTCCACATAACAACCTTTGAGGGATCTACTCCTGCTTTTTCAGTTAAATCTTTATTGTACCAAAATACTACTTGGTTAAATAAATTTGGAAGACCAACTCTTTCACCTTTGTATGTAAAAGCGTCTGCTGCTGCAGGACTTAAATTTTCTAAATAACTATCTGGAACCATAGCAGAAATGTCTTGTAAAAATCCAGCATCTGCTTGATCAAACATAACTCCTCCACCCCAACTATAAAATAAATGAGGAGCATCGTCACTTTGTAACATTGTAGGTAATTTCAGTTTTAAGTCTGGACCAGCCATATACTGCCATTTAACTTCATGGCCAGTTTTTGCTTCCCAATCAGCAATTGCTGCATCAATGTCTTCTTTATGCGCAGAGTCATCTTGTGCCAATCCAAGCCATTTGATTGTTACTGCATTGGCATTAAATGATATTCCTAACAAAAAAATGACACTTAAAAATAATTTTATTAATCTCATTTTTCCTCCCAGAAATTTGTTAATATTATTGTTTTAACATGAATTTTTCTGGTAAATTGTCAACTGAATTTTAGGGATACATGAACCAGAAAAAACCAAATATTGTTATTTTTAACCCTGATCAGTGGAGAGGAGATATGCTGGGATATCTAGGGTATCCTGGTGCACAAACTCCTAATTTAGATAATATTATTAAAGAAGATGCAATTGCATTTAAGAATGCTTTTTGCCAAGCAACAGTTTGTACACCAAGTCGGTGTTCATTTATGACTGGTTGGTATCCACATGTTCATGGTCATAGAACAATGCATTATATGTTACATACAGATCAAGGTGACTCTAGTATTTTATCAGAACTAAAAGATAAAGATTACTTTATTTGGTGGGGTGGAAAAAATGATTTGATAGCAGGTCAAGAAGGATATCGTAATCATTGTGATATTTACTTTGAACCAACGGATAGCGATTATCAAAAATGGGGTTACTCTCAACAACCAGGTACACATGGTGGAGATCTATTATGGCGAGGACCTGAGGATGGAGATAATTATTATAGTTTCTTTAAAGGAAAATTAGATAAAAAAGATAAAGATATTTATTTCGATGATGATTGGTCCATGGTTTATGGAGCATTAGATTTTATAAAAGATTATAAAAAAGAAAAACCATTCTGTTTATTTCTACCACTTGGCTATCCACATCCCCCTTACTGTGTCGAGGATCCATGGTTCTCTTCAATTGATCGAAATGTAATTCCTAAAAGATATCAATACAAAACATGGGAGGATAAACCAAGTCTTTTAAAAGGAATAATGGATGGACAAAGAATGCAAGATTGGACTGATGAACGCTGGAATGAATTACGAGCGGTATATCTTGGTATGTGTGCAAGGGTAGATTATCAATTTGGACTTTTGGTCAATCAACTTAAAGATAATAATTTATATGATGATACTTTAATAATTTTTTTATCTGATCATGGTGACTTTACAGGTGACTATAATTTAGTTGAAAAAACACAAAATACTTTTCAAGATTGTCTTACGAATGTTCCTCTTATTATTAAGCCGCCAAAAAGTGAAAATACGTTAAATGGTGTAAGTGATACAATGATTGAGTTAATTGATATCGCTGGAACTATATATGATTACAGTAATATCGATCCTTCATATTGGCATTTTGGCAAAAGTATAAAAAATTTTATTGAACAGAAAACTGATAATCATAGAGAAGAAGTATTTACTGAAGGTGGCAGACTTAGATTAGAGAGACAGGCAAGTGAAAGTCAAAGTTTAAATTTACCCCATGGCTTATATTTTCCAAGAGTAAACTTACAAGGTAAAGAGGATGAAATTTTAATGCACACCAAAGCAACAATGTGCAGAAATAAAAAATTTAAATATATAAAAAGAGCTTACGAAAAAGATGAACTTTATAATTTAATTGAAGATCCTGGAGAAATTAATAATGTTATTGACGATCCTCAATATGCATCAGAGCTTAAACACTTAAAAGAAAAAATGCTTTCATGGTATCAAGAAACTTGTGATGTTGTTCCATTTAAAGGTGATGAAAGAAATTTTAATTAATATAATTCGTTTTCAATTCTTGTAAGCCAATAGTCAACATCCATTTTCTTGTGACCAGTGAGCAATCTCCAAAACTTAACAACATTAATTTTATCAAGTCTATTTGTATCTGCTTCTTGCCAAGGATAAGATTTCATTAAAATATCATTGATGGTTACTTCCTTTACTTCATCAGACCAATAAAGTGCTCTATTTGGTAAGGGCTTATATTTTTTTTCTGGATCCCATAATAATTCTTGTTTCTCTGTTGGTTGTAACCTTACTTTAAACATATATCTAATTTCTTCAGAGAAATTAACACCTGCGCCATGCCACAATCCGTTATGAAATATTCCAACTGTGCCTGGTTTACAAACAATACTTTTTTGGCCTTTGATATTCTGATATTTTGCAATGCCAAACTCATTAACAACTCGTAAATGAGTTCCAGGATGATATCTTGTACCTCCCATTTCTTTTGTTACCTCGGTTGGAAAATAGAAAACCTGAATGTCAAATGTAGATCTTGGATCAATAGTGCTATCCTGATGATTTTGTTGAGACATTTGTCTTTGATTGGCTCCTTTGAAATATTTAGTTGGAAAAGTTAAATGAAGAGCCTGGTGATCTACAAGTGGATTAGATCCAACTAAGCTTTTTATTGCTCCATCTACAACCTCATTTTTTAAAATTTTTTCAAGAGGTGAATTCTTAGGATAAGAGTCTTTAAGTGGAGTTCCAGCTGGTATTCTTGGAATGCTGCTAGTTGATTTAATATTATCAAAGTATGTTTGAACACTCTCAACATTTTCTACACTGGTATGACCAATATCATCTAAAAATTCTTTATTAGTTTGTTCATCAATTAGTTCCTCAAAAAATAGACATCCGCTGCTGGCAAATTCTGCCATTTGTTCTGTAGTTAATAATTTTGGCATACTAAAAATCTCCTTCTTCTAATTTTTCAAAAAAGAACTCATGTTTTAAATATGATGTTCTAAATTCTTGACCTGGATATTCTGGAATAGCTTGACTCGATTGAAATAATCTCCAACCATCTAATAATGCATCAAGACCTGTTGGATAAGGGGGCTCATCACTATCACCCGTCATATGTAGTTTTTTTCCGGTACCATCAAAAGTAGCCCAAGAAATAACTTCAGCCTCTAAACTAGGAAACTTTAAATAGAGAACTAAAACCTTTTGTCTTTTTGCCATAAAATAAATCTATACTATTTTCCTAATCCTGCCAATGATCTAACAAAATACTTTTGGAATATTAGGAATACTATTAACACAGGAATTACCGCTATTGTAAGTCCTGCCATAATTGCCCCCCAATCAGATGTCCACTCTCCTCTTAGTTTTAATAGACCTATAGGCAAAGTTTTAAAGTCGTCTGAAGTTAACATTATTAGGGCTAATAAAAATTCATTCCAAATCCAAACAGTTTGAAAAATTGCAGCACTTGCAATAACTGGTCCAGACAGGGGTACAATAATTCTGAAAAATATTTGAAGCTTTGTACAACCATCAATAGTGGCAGCCTCTTCTACTTCTTTTGGAAAATCCAGAAAGAAAGCATAAAAAAGTATAACGGTAAAAGGAATTCCAAATGCAGTAAGAGGCATAATAACTCCAAATAAACTGTTTAATAAATTTAAGTTTGAAACCATCGTATATAAGGGAACAAGAACTGCAGCGGGTGGAATTGCAAAACCTGCTACTACCAATAGATAAACAAATTTATTAATTTTAAAATCGATTCTTGATAGTACGTACGCTGCCATTCCTGAAATTGTAACAATTAAAAAGACGGCAAAAAAAGATACTATGAAAGAATTCAACATAAAACTTCCCAGTCCAACAGTTAGAGCTTTTTCAAAAGAAGAAATTCCAAATTGACTAGGAATGCCCAAAGGTTCTAAAAAAATTTCTCTTTTAGATTTAAATGTTGTTAATACCATTACTAAAATTGGCATTAAAACATAGATGCTAAACAGTGTTACAAAACCATAAGCTATTATATTTGCTATTTTAAATCGACTCATTAAGCTTTCCTACTGGATTTAAGTTGTAACCACCCTAAAAATAATGCGATGATAAGAAGTATTACAGATAATGCGTTGGCGTATCCCATATGAAGCAAATTGAATGCTTGTAAATAAATGTAAGTACCTAAAACTTGAGTTGCATTGGATGGCCCTCCTTGAGTAAATACAAAAATAAATTCAAAAACTTTAAATGCTCCGATGGTTGTTATTAAAATTGCAACAATCAAAACATTTCTAATCATTGGAAGCGTAATATACCAAAAAGCTTTAACTCCAGTTGCACCATCTATTTCAGCTGCATCATACACCTCTTTAGAAACTCCTTGCAGACCAGCAAGAATTAAGACCATCATAAACCCTGTATTTTGCCATGCAGCTGTTATCATTATCATCCAAATTGAAATATTAGGATCTCCTAACCACCCCTTAGACGGTGTTGATAAACCAATAGATTTAACGATAGCATTTAATATACCAACATTTGGGTCATAGATTATTAACCAAATTAAACTCACTGCAACTGATGATATGACCATTGGAGTAAATATTATGGTTCGAAAAATTACTCTTCCATATTTTATTCCTCTATCAAGAATTGCTGCTAAAATTGTTCCAACACCTACCTGAAGCACAATTGAAGCAAAAACTATTATAAAGTTATTTTTCAACGCTACCCAAAAATACTCGTCTTGCGTTGCTTTAACGTAATTCCCAAAGCCAACCCATTTCCAATTGTTCATTGAAGTAAGGCTGTAGCTATAAAATGATCCTACAATTGTACCAATGGCAGGAATAAAGATAAAAATCGTACAAAATATTAAAGCCGGTACAAGAAGTATAGTGGCTGATACTTTGTCATTTGACAAAGAAAAACTATTTATTTGTGTATTATTTTTGTTCATAAAAAATTTCGGCTATTAAGAAATAGCCGAAATTAATAAAAGATTTACATCGCTGCTTTAGCTTCTAAAGCAACCTGCCTAATAAAATCCATAGCTTCTTGTGGAGTCTTCGTTCTATTTAGAATTTCAGTACCCATATCAAGATAAGCATTTGAAACATTAGCTTCTAATAAAACATCCAAAACATTTACGTGACCTGTTTTGTCTGCAATATCATTAACATAAAAATTAAACCAATGAGTTGGATTACTCATTTCGCCAATTTTTGTTGGATTAGAAGGCATGAAACCCATTAGTTCAGCTGCTTGCAATGCCATATCATCTGAAACCATAAACGAGGCAACATGTGCTGCAATTTCAGGATGTGCGGTTTTTGCTGATACCATCATACCAGATGGAACAAGGAAACCTACAGTTGCTGCACCAGCACCACCAACTACTTCTGGGAATCTAAAATAGCTAAAGTCAGAAAAACCTTCACCATTAAAGATACCTCCACACCATGTACCACAATAAATCATTGGTGAAATTTGTGATGCAAACATTGATCTTGTTAGATCTGGATGTGTAGCATTTGGAGCATCTTGGAAACAACCTGCATCTTGCAGATCTACAACTTTTTGCCAAGCCTCAACATACGCTGGGTTAGTGAATAACTCATCTTCTGATGCAGATAAGTTATAATCTGCCGCAGTATTTTCTTCACCTACAACTCTTTGGTTTAACATAGTTATAACGTGATTGAGTTTCCATCTTTCTGAGTTTCCTAGAGGCCATGGAACAATAGATGAATCAATTGCTCTAATATCTCTACAAAGATTTAATAAGTCATCAAATGTCTTTGGTACTGCCAAACTGTTTGCTTCAAAAAAAGCAGGGTCATAGTGAAAATATTTTGAGACTGAAGTATTTGGTACTCCATATATTTTACCATTAACAGCAGTTGTGTTTGATAATCCTTCACTAATGTAGTTACCATATCCACCTTCAACATTTGCGTAAGGAGTTATATCTAATGCTAATCCTGCTCTTGCTAAACGAGCACTATCTTCCCCAAACCAGTTAAAGAATACGTCTGGTCCATCATTACCATTTAAGGCCACTTGAATTTGAGTTTTGTAAGCTTCATTTTCAAATGTTTGTAGAATAATATTTACATCAGGATTAATTTTTTTGTATTCTTTATTGAGATTATCATAAAACTCATCCTGACCGTTTCTACCACTTAAATCCCATATTGTTATATCAATAGCATAACTAGTTGTTATAAAACCAAATGATAAAAAAAATGAGAAAATAAATAAGTAAATTTTTTTTGTAATAAATTTTAAAAAATTCATTTTTCCTCCCAAATTATTAAAATGATAAATTTAATCTAGCCGATATAGAAATTTATACAATAATTTAAAATGGCAATTTTTTTTTAAAACAAAGATATTTTCCTAGGATTTCTAGTATTTTTTAGAAATAATTTTTTAATAATTCTTCAGGGGGATCATAAGTTTTAATTTCTTCCAACATGATATTTTTATATTTAGTCATTAAGGCAATATCATTAACTGGGCTTAATTGACCTGGATCATTTTTTAAATCATAAAGTGCACTTTTAGTATCTTCTAAAGATTTATGAGGATCAGTCTTTCGAAGTATTCTGTTTACTTTCATTACTGGTATGTTCTTAGTAAAATCAAAAGGCTCATGCATAGTTGCTGTTTGTAACTCTTCATGTGAAAAAAATTGTCTCATATTTGTAGGCATTAAAGTATATTGAAATCTACTTCTATCATACTGGTCAAAATTTTCAGGATAGTGAAAATACGAATATTTCCCATCAGAGATATTAATTCCACCGCCCCAATATCCATACAAAGCAAAATAATCATTTTCATTATCTTTATCTAAAAAATTTAAAATGGACTTACCTTTTACTTCTTTAGGAACATCATGACCGTGCATTGTCATAAACGTAGGCATCAGATCAATATTTTGTGTTACAACATTTCTTTGTTCACCAGAATGATCTTTAAATTCAGGATGATAGAAATAGAACGGAATATTGGCAATTTCATTATATAAAGGCATTCTATTTTTAGCCCACCAATCATGTTCTCCGAGCATAAAGCCATGATCAGTAGTTAAAATCAATGCAGTGTCATCCCATAAATTATTTTTATCAAAATAATCTAAGACAGTACCTAACAAGTAATCACATAAACCAATTAAAGCAATGTAGTTGGCTTTTAATTCCGCAACTTCATCATCTGTTTCTTTAACTCTGTCATATTGAGGCCAATCTAATCTTGGACCTTTGTAATTAGTTTTTAATTTTTCTCTAAAGCGTTCAGGTGCAAAGAAAGGTTCGTGTGGATCAAAAGTTTCCAATTGAAGAAACCAGTTATCAGCATCTTTATTGATATTAATAAAATCTAATCCAGATTGAAAGCATTTGACTGAAGGAAAATCTTTTTCTGCTTTAATAAACTCACTATTGATTGCGTAATGATAATAACCTGTTTCCCTATCAGTTAAATTTAATTGAGATTGATGATATTTTTCTCTCAATTTTTCAAGAGGTGGTTGAACCATAGCTTTCCATGGATCACTCTCTTGTCCTCTAATAAAATCCCAAGAATTAAATCTATTATGATATGTTGCACCACCATCTTCGAAGTAATGATAATGATCAGTTACAAGATGAGTATATGTATTATTAAGTCTTAAGATTTCTGGAAATGAATTATCAAAAGGTTCTAAAGGACCCCATGCACGGTGCAAAAAGCTTAAGCGTCCCGAGTGCATATCACGTCTTGCGGGCATACATGGCATACTTCCAATATAATGATTATTAAATTGAACTGATTTTTCTGCTAATCGGTTAAAATTTGGTGTTTCAATATATTTACCACCATAAGAATTTAACATTCTTTTATTTAATGAATCAAATAAAAGGAAAACTGTTTTCATAAAAATTAGATTAATACGAAAAAAAAATTATTAAAGTTTTTTCTTTAATCTATGAAAAGAATCAGGATTTAATCCCATTTGACCAGGATTATTTACATTTTTAGCTTTTGTAATTTTAGTTGTAATATTTTCAACTTTTCTAATTTTACTTTTAATCTTTTTTCTTAAGGAGTTTACTATTTCATCATAAGTACTAATACCAATTAAGTTATTTAATTCGTACGGATCAGCATCAAGATCGTATAGATTTGTTTCTGTGTATTGATTTGATGAAGGTTTGTCACTTCCATTAGAATCTTGATCAGCAATACAATATTTCCATTTTTCAGTTCTTAAACTTCTAGCTAATTGACTTTCACTAATTTGGATAAAAATTTCGTTATCCCATTTTTTGGAAGTTTTATTCACTAAAGGCAATACTGATCTACCATCGCAATGAGAAGTATTTTTGACTTTTGCTAAATCTAATATTGTTGCATGAATATCTAGAATGTTGGTAAGTTCTTTTATACGTCCACCTTGCTGAAAAACATTTCCAATCAAAGATGTAGGAACTCGTATTGAACTTTCATGACATGAACGTTTATATTCTCTATTTCGTGTTTTAAAATTATTTCCATGATCAGATGTAAAAATAATGGCACTATCATCAAATAATTTTAAACTTTTGATGACATCAATCATTCTGCCATAAGCTTCATCTATTCTCTTCACCATTCCATAGTAACCACCTAAATGGCGAGGAGAAGATCCAACTAGAGTTGAAAGATCTGGTGGTGACCACTTGCCTGTATATTTTTCTCTGTATCCAATAGGTGGTGGATAATCATCTGAATTATTTTGATGATGTGGCTCAATAAGAGAAACAAAAAGAAAAAATGGTTTTTTTTGATTTAGTTTTATAAAATTTATAGCTGCATCAGTTATTGCATCAACTCTATATCCTGGAAGAAATACTTTTTTATTTTGTCCATCATAAACATATGTTTCATAAGCATCAGAAGTAAATTCTAATAGATTTGATCCCAACCAATAATCATAACCACCTCTATCCTCTTTTTTAACTGGTTCAGAAGAGCCGAGATGCCATTTTCCAATATATCCAGTGGCATAACCTTCTTTTGATAGATATTTTGCAAGAGTTTTAATATTTTTTTTTAAAGGTATTCTATTTTTAAAACATCCAGTTTTTGTTGCATACATTCCTGATTGTAATGATGCTCTTGCAGGCCCGCAAACTGGTTGACATGTAAATGAATTATAAAGATGTGTACCTTCAACTGCATAATGATCAAAGTTCTCCATCAAGGATAATGGATTGCCATGTAAACCAGAAGTATCCCAACGTTGTTGATCAGTAAAAAATACAATAATATTTGGTTTAGATTTAATATTCATTATGATTTAGATTTATTTACTAAAAGGTTTTCCTTTATATTTCCTAAGATTGTCAGCGTGTTTTTTTCTATCTGTTTTTTCAAGACGCTCAACATATGTATTCCAGACTTTTGAATAAATATTTGCATGATGAGGACCGCCTTCTCTAATTACACCTTGAAGTGGATCTCCTCTATCAGCCTCATACATATTTTCTTCAATCCACTCATCGATTAAAAACATTCCATGTGCTACGAGATCTTTATGCTGATCTGCTAGGTTATTCAACTCATGAGGATCCTTTTCAATATCAAAAAGCATATATTTTGGAAAATCTTTTAAACCAGTGTCGTACGTTCTTATCAGTAACCAATTATCCCATCTTACTGATCTTTGACAACTCCAAGCACCATGACTAATAACTAAATAATCCCTTCCATTTGATGATTTACTATTAGTTAAATTTTCAGTGAAATTAATACCATCCCATCTATCAGGTTGTGAAGATGAAGTAATTTGAGAAATAGTTGAAGTTAAATCTAAATTATAAAATTTATTTTCTACAGTACTTCCTGTATTTGTATCTGTTATCCCCGGCCATCTAATTATTAATGGGACTCTATTAGTTATATGATCAGCTGTTTGGTGATCTCCCCATACATTTAACTCGCCTTGATTTTCTCCGTGGTCTGCTGAAATAATTATTGCTGTATCATCCCAAAGGTTCATTTTTTTTAAGTCTTCAAAAACTTTATTTAAATAAAAATCAGCGTACTTAATTCCAGTATCATATGCATCAATTTGTTCTTTAGCATCAGAAGTATTTTTAATTTCGCCTACTCCCATTGTATACTTTCCTCGAAGATCTTCATCAAATCCTGGAACTTCTCTAGCGCTATGCGGTCCGAAACTATTCCTTTGTTTTTGAATTAATTCTTCTGTCACCCATTCTTCGATAGGATCATCTTTAAAAGGATTTCCAAAGTCTTCAGGCGTATCATACGGAGTATGAGGATCCCACATATTTACATGTAAGAACCAATTTTCTTTTTCTCCATTATTTTCTAACCACTTTTTTATAACAGGATAGACTTCATCAGCATTTTCTAAACCACCTTTTCCAGTGTCATACGTTTCGGTAAAACCAAACCAAACTTGATAAGCTGTATGTCTTTCAGGGAAAGGACTGATACTTGCTGTATAATATCCTGCATCTCGAAGAACTTTTCCAAGAGATGTAAAAGCATATTCTCCTCTTAAACCCCCTTTAAATTCTCTATTCCAAATATTTTTTCTAGGAGCAATATCAGAGAATTCGCCGCCATGATTGACAACTCCAGTTTTGAAACCAAAATTACCTCCAAACAAAGCAGTTCTACTAGGTAGGCACGGTGTGTCAGTTGAATAAAAATTTGTAAACTTGACCCCTTCTTTTGCTATTGAGTCAATCGTAGGAGATGTGTTTCTATGATAACCATAACATCCTAAATGATCAGGTCTTAAAGAGTCTATGTCTACGTATAAAATTCTCATCTTTATCCTTTCTTAATTAAGCGCCTGAAACTCTTTTCATTTTTGATGTTTCATCTTTTAATGTGGCTTGCGCAAACTTAAATAATAAATCTTTTTTTAATGTTTGTGCGTTTGTATTATCCCATAAATTATTATATTCGTTTGGATCATTTTCTAAATCAAAAAGTTCACCGTAGTTAGCTTCTCGGTAAATAGAAATTTTATAATTATTATTTATGTAAGTTTTTAAATGTGGCATTCTTGGATTATGTCTGTTTTCAACAAATATATGTGAACGGATACTGTCCTTGTTGCCATAAAATACATCCGTTTGATCCACTCCTTGCATTTGGGTTGGTATATCAATGCCCGCGACTTTTAAAAATGTTGGCGCAAGATCAACTAAACTCAATAAAGATGAAGATGATGAATTTTGAGGAACTTTATCTGGCCATCTAACAATAAAAGGTAAACGGAGCATATCTTCATAGTGGAAAGGTCCTTTAGCAATTAAACCATGCTGTCCTATAAAGTGACCATGATCAGTAGTAAAAATAATTATGGTATTATCAAGTTCACCCATTTGATCTAACTTATTAATAATTTTTCCAATATTATTATCCATAAAACTAACCATGCCATAATAAATTGCCATGTCTTTTTTTAATTCTTCCATAGGATACAGATGACTCATGCAACCATGAGCGTTAAATGGTGAATGCCAATTCTCGAAATCAGGATTTGTCGTTTGTGTTTTGCCAAAATGTGGTGGATTTAATTCGTGTTCACCTTCTTTTAAAGTTCCAGGTGACATGTCTTCTGGATTATACATTGATGCCCATGGTTCACTTAATACATATGGTGGATGTGGATCCTGAAAGCTTGTCCAAAGAAAAAATGGCTTGTCATCTTTTTGTTGATCTAAAAATTCAATTGATCTTTCGGCTGTCCAATTTGTGTAATGATGTTTTTCGTCTAACTTCCAAACCCTATCCGGTCTTGCCCAGTAGTCATATTCACGAGCAATTGGAGGAGCATATTTAGAAGTTTCACCAGGCACTGGTTGAAAATATTCTTTCCAATCACTAAGACCGTTTTGTTCCATCCAAATTGCATAATGTTGACCTACATGACTTTCATCTGCATGATTACGTGCTAGCTCAATATGTTCAAAGCCATACCAAGGTCCTTTAAAATTTTTCCAAAATTCTAAATCTCTTAAAGTTGGTTGTCCTTCTATAGATTCCTGACCTGGAACTGAAGTTAATGGCTGGAAATGCGCTTTACCAATTAAACCAGTAGAGTAACCATTTTTGTATAAAAGTTCTCCAATAGTTTCTACTTCTTCATCTAATTTAACACCAATTGTCCAAGCTCCATGAGAAGACGGATATTGTCCAGTAATAATACTTGCTCTTGATGGTGTGCAAACTGGTGATGGACAATAAGCTCTTGTAAAATTCATTCCTTCATTACAAAGCTTATCTAAATACGGTGTTTGTATTTTTGAATTAAATTTTCCAATGGTATCGTGATGCTGTTGATCGGAAGTTATTAATAAAATATTTGGTCTTTTCATCTTTACCCTTTTACAGCTCCTTGAACACCTTCAACGAAATATTTTTGCATAAACAAAAACAATATAATTATAGGCAAAATAGTTATAACAGATGCAGCTGCCATACCAGACCAATCGACAAAGTATTCGCCTTTAAAAGCGTACACACCTACGGATAGTGTTCGTATATCAGGATTACCTAGAGTGATAACGACTGGTAATAAAAAGTCATTCCATGCATGTAAAACTTGTAGAATAGAAACTGTAGCTACTACTGGTTTGGTTAAAGGTAACATGATTGAAATAAATGTTCGAACAAAGCCCGCTCCATCCATTTTAGCTGCTTCTTCAAGCTCCACAGGAACTCTTGAAAAATATCCTGCAAATAATAAAATATAAATTACAGGGGTGTGTCCTGCCGTTGCGAGTGTTAGTCCAATTAAGTTTTTAGAAATATTTAAATTATTTAATAAATCAAAAACAGGAATAATTGTGTAACCTTGAGGAATAAAAATTGTACTAATTAAAATTCCAATAAGTATTTTTTTTCCTGGAAAAGAATATCTTCCAATTACATAACCAAACATACCAGTTGTTACGACAACTATAATTACAGAAACAACTGTAATAATAAGGGTATTAAAAAAATACCTACCCATGTTTGCACCAAACCATGCTCTTTCAAAATTTTCCCAAACAAGCCGGTCAGGGATTAAACCTAAGCCTCCCCAAATTTCAAAATCTGTTTTGAAAGAGGCTGAAAGTACCCACAGTAATGGATAGATCCAAAAGAAAGAGAAAATAATAAAAGCTATAGTTATAATTAAATATTTAACTTGGTTTTTTTCAGCAATAAAATTTAAGTATCTACTCATATTCTTCGAGTTCTCCTCATCCATAATCCCTGAAGAACTGTAATAAATAAAACAGCAACACCCCAAAATACTCCTGCAGCACAAGCATATCCAAGCCTAGGCATTGTTCCAGAATCAGTTACAAAAGCTGTTCTAAAAATATATATTTCCATAACTTCACTACTAAAGAATGGTCCTCCAGCAGTCATAGTTTCAATTAAAGGAAAAACATTTAGCGCTCCAACTGCCTCAACAAGAATAATGACAATAGCAAAAGGTAGTACAATAGGTAGAATAATATGGATCCATAATCTATATCCTTCAGCACCATCAATTTTTGCGGCATCGTAAACATCTTGTGGGACTGTTTGTAAAGCAGCAAGCCAATACATCATAGTTATCCCTAGCCATTTCCAAACATACACTCCCATTACAGTTGGAAGCACCGTATCTGGGTTTCCAAGAAAATCAATTGGAGCAGAAGTTAAATTAGTAGACATTAAAAATTTATTAGCAGGTCCATTAAAAGGGCTAAATACAAAAGTCATTACAATACCAATGATAGCAATTGCAGTAACTACAGGCATAAAGATTACAGTACGAAAGAAAGGAGCAAGTTTCAAAACTTGATTATTTAAAAATACTGCAATTATAAATCCTAAAACAATTTTTACTGGAACTGTTCCAAACATAAAAATAAAAGAACGAATGAATGCATCCCAAAAGAATTCATCATTAACAGCTTCATAATAATTTTGAAGGCCAATGAATTTTGCTTCTTTTGTAAAACCACTCCAATCTAATAAAGAAAAATACCAAGACATTCCAATAGGATAAATGACAAACATTCCTGTAAGAATTGAGCATGGTAAAACAAATAAGTAACACCATCTTGCATCATATATTTGTTTAGATAGAGGTTTTTTGTGCATAGTAAAAAAAGGCGAATTTAAAAAATTCGCCTTTAGATATTTTGTTTAAAGTTCTTGATACTTTTCAGCACCGTAATTTGAGTATACATCCCAATTAGGGAAGACCCAATCATCACGAGTTACATTAGCACCGTCTGCTCTTGCCTCTTCAACAGCTTTATCAAGAGCATCTTCATACCTTTGATTACAATCTTTAAGCTGTGCTTCCACACCTTTAAGTTGTCCAGTATACAACCCTTGAATAACTAGAGCCAAAGAAGGATCTGGTACTCTAGACTTTGCAGCTACAATACCAACATCTTTATTTCTTACAATTGGATTAGGTCCAACAAGTATGTTTTCAGCAAACATAGCTAAAGCTTGTGCTGATGGTCCGGTTAAACCAGCTTTAGCAACTGCATCTGGATTAACAGCTGGATCTGCGGCACCAACAGTCTGAGCCCAGTAAATTTGACCTTGCTCAGTTCCCATAAATCTAATCAGGTCACCAGCAAATGGTCCCATTGTACTATTAGCACTTAACCAAAAAGTATTTGATCCACCTTCTGCAATGTAAAGTGGTTGTGCTTCTTTTCCATCTGGAACTGGTTCACTTGCAATACCATATTTCCAATCTGGAGCATCTCTTCCCCAAACTCCAATACACCAAGGACCTTGGAATATCATTCCTGCTGCACCTTGTGGCATCAAAGCTCTAGCTTGAGGAGCATTCATACTCATAACTCCTGGGAAAGCGCTTCCATCTGATTTTAATTGAAGAAGTAATTCAACTGCTTCCATGTATTGATCAGATGCAATTTGGAATTTACCATTTTGGAAGTTAATATGTCTATTTGTAAAACCACCTCTTCCACTATGTGCTCCACCTACTTGTCCAAATGTATGGACAACATCTTCCCATCGATTAACTTGGTTTCCACCAATGATCCAACCATAATACTGACCATTACCATTTTTAGTAATTTTTTTAGCAGCATCTCTGATTTCAGAATATGTCATACGACCAGCTTGAGGATCATAACCAGCCTCACTCATATATTTTTCACTATAGAGAAGACACGTTCCCGTTCTCTTATTTGCTGTTAAACATGTTCCATAGGTCTTTCCATTGAATTGGTTGACACCAGGAAGATAAACACCACTAGGAAACGCACCTAACCATTCGTCGATGTTTTCAATGTAGTCATCCCATGGTTGCACCCAACCTTCAGATACTGCAACACCCGGATCCATTCCTATCGGTAATTGGAATACATCATGAACAGTTCCATTTCTTATAGCAATTGGAACAATTTTATTTATTTCTTTCCATGGCAAACCATCATATTCAATAGTGATACCTCTTGAAGCTGCATATTCTGGAAATAATTTTTTCCAAAAGACACCTTTCATGTCACCACTATCAATCCATCGCATATTACCACCAGTTGTTGGTAATGGTTTTAGTGGATCAGGAATATTAAATTCTCCAGCAAATAGTTTT
>CABYTX010000002.1 GCA_902522015.1 uncultured Alphaproteobacteria bacterium | reverse complement strand
ATTATAAAAGTAATAATTGGTTAGATTTTAATTCCAAAAGTATTCCTGAAATAATAGCTAATAATGAAATTGTTTTTTTAGATATAACTGCTGACTGGTGCATTACCTGTAAGTTTAATAAAATTAATGTTTTAAATTCAAAAGAAGTTTCAGATTTTTTTGATTCACAAGAAGTGACATTGATAAAAGCTGATTGGACACAACCAAATGAAAAAATAAATATATTTTTAAAAAAATACAATAAATTTGGCATACCTTTTAATGCATTTTATTCTTCAAAGTTTCCTGAAGGCATAGTAATGAATGAAATATTGACTGAGAAACAAATTTTTGAAACATATAATAAAGTTAAATGATAAAAATGATTATTGATGATTTTAAAGTGCCTATTATTAAAAAAGGTGTTTCATCAGTATCTTCATTAAAAAATGAATTTATAAATAAAAAAATTATCTTATTTGGTGTACCAGGAGCATTTACGCCAACTTGTTCTGAGAAACATCTTCCAGGTTACATAAAATTATTTAATTCATTTATAAATAAAAAAATTGATGGCATTTACTGTCTATCTGTAAATGATGAGCATGTGATGAAATCTTGGTTATTGAGTTATACAAACGGAGAAATAATCAATGGAATTGCAGATGGAAATGCTGAGATTACAAAATATTTTGACTTGCTATCTGATAAGACAAAAAATTATATGGGTTTTCGGTGTCGAAGGTTTGCCATGATCATTGAGAATAATATGATTATAAACAAGTTTATTGAAAATGATGGTGAATACCGTGTTAGCTCAGCTGAATATATTTTAGAACAAATCCGATGAATAAAATTAATTTAGAAAATAGAGTAGCAATTGTAACGGGTGGGGCACAAGGCTTTGGGTTAGCAATTACAAAAAGATTTATAGAGTCAGGCGCAAAAGTACTAATATGGGATAAAGATACAGAATATTTAAATAAAGTTGATCTAAAAAATACTCAAAAAATTGAAGTTGATGTTTCAAATTATAAAAGTGTAGAGAATGCATTTGCTGAAAGTCTTACACATGAAAACAAAATTGATATTTTAATAAATAATGCAGGAATAGCTGGACCAAACTTTAAGACATGGGATTACCCACTTGAGGAATGGCAAAAAGTTATAGACATAGATCTAACCGGAGTATTTTATTGCTGTAAAACCATAGTTCCTCATTTTATCAAAAATAATTATGGACGTATCGTTAATATTTCCTCGATAGCTGGTAAGGAGGGTAATCCTAATGCAATGCCTTATAGTGCAGCAAAAGCAGGAGTTATTGCACTTACTAAATCTTTAGGAAAAGAATTAGCTGAAAATAATATTTCAGTTAATTGTGTTACTCCTGCACCTGCTAAGACACGTATTTTTGATCAAATTACACAAGAACATATTGATTATATGTTATCAAAAATTCCAAGAAATAGATTTGTGTTAGTAGAAGAATTAGCTTCTTTAGTTGCATGGATGTCTTCTGAAGAAAATTCTTATACCACTGGATCAACTTTTGACTTGAGTGGAGGTAGAGCTACTTATTAATTTTTTCTTCTTTGTATTAGAGCGTAGACTGTTACGGCTACTGTAATCATTAGTCCGTTAATAAATTTTACATAAAAACCAGATAAGCCTAAAGCAACTATTCCTGATTCTAATGATCCAATAATTAATACTCCAATAAAAGTTCCAAAAATAGTACCTTTACCACCAAATACTGAAGTGCCACCAACAAAGACGGCTGCTAGTGTTGTTAACATCAAACCTTCACCTTGTGTAGGCCAGAAATATAACATTTCATACATTGTAAAAATTCCTGCTAATGCAGAGAAAAATCCTAGTTGAACAAAAGCAATAATTTTTACATTATCAACGTTAATTCCCATCATTTGAGCGCTTGCTTTGTTATCACCTACAAAGTGGATATGATTTCCAAATTTATGGTATCGATAAACCCATTGCATCAATCCAGTTAATACAATGAACCAAATAAATTGCATTGGAATTTTTCCAAATAATTTTTCAACAAATATCATATGATGCCATGTTCCATCTGCTACATCGACGATTGCAATACCGCTACCTTGAGAAATTACATTAACTAATCCACGCCAGAAAAATAATGTACCTATAGTGGCAACTATTGAAGGTATACCAATTTTAGTAACAAGTAATCCATTTACTAATCCAGCAAACATTCCAAGTGAAGTTGCCAAAATAAATGCTATAAAAAAGTTGCCATCAGTCGATGTCATTATAATTCCAAATATGAGAGATGTAATTCCAACTATAGATGGAAATGATAAATCAATTTCACCAAGTGTAACAACAAATGTTGCTGATATAGCAATAATTCCAAAAAAAGGCATTGATTGCATAAAAGCTCTATAAATAGGAAATCTTGTAAATACATGTGGTGCGCCAAGAAAATAAATTAGGAATAGTACTACAGCAATAATAGTAATACTAATTTCAAGTTTGTGAGTTTTTACAAAATAACTATTTAATAAATTATTCATTTAATCTTCCACTTTTATTTTTCCTGATTCATGAAGTTGAATCATTTTTTGAACAAGTTCTTCTCTTGAAATATCTTCTTTATTAAATTCCCCAACAACCTCACCTCTATCTAAAATAATAAATCTATCTGCAGCTCCATATACGTGTATAATATTATGATCGATAAATATTGCAGATTTGTTTTCATTCTTTAAACCTTTTACAAAATTAAGAACTTTTTCTGTTTCTTGTATCGATAATCCCATTGTTGGTTCATCTAATACGATTAAATCAGAATTAAAATACAATGATCTACCGAAAGCTACGCCTTGTTTTTCACCACCAGACAGTCCCATTACTTGAGAGTCAACCGTTATAGCTTTTGAAGTAAAGCCTATATAGTCGCGTAAAATTTTTTCTGCTTCTTTTCTTTGTTTTTTTATATCCAAAAAACCAAATGAATTTGTAATTTCTCTTCCTGCAAAGATATTTCTGTATAATTCTTGCTGATCACATAATGCTCTTTCTTGATACACTGCTTCAATCCCCATTTTTCTTGATTGAGCAACTGATTTTATTTGTACTTCTTTTTCTTTAAAAAAAACTTTTCCCGAGTTTGGACTATGAACTCCAGTTATAACTTTAATAAGTGTAGATTTTCCAGCTCCGTTATCACCGATTAAAGCTACTACTTCACCTTTGTTTATTTTGATATTCACATCTTTTAAAACTTTTACGTTTCCAAAGTTTTTGTAAATATTTTGTAATTTTAAGAGTTCTTCAACCATAAAAATAAACCTGCCTTATAAAATAAGGCAGGCTATAATATTTAATTTATCTGATTTGTACTGCTGCTAATGGAGCAACAGCATCAACGTTATCAGCTGTAACAAACGCAGCACCAGTATCCATTGCTAATCCAGCCATTCCATATTTTGTACTTAGGAATAACTGAACAATTGGCATATATCCTTGGATAAATGGTTGTTGATCAATTACAACGTCAATGTATCCAGAATTAATTCCGTCAACAATTGGAGCTGATAAATCAAATCCAGCACCACATACTTCTTCAGTACCATGACCTGCAGCCTTCATATATGTTGGTAAACTTGCAGTTAATCCACCATGATCTGTAATAGCCATTTTGATATCAGGATTTGCACTATAAGTAGCAACGTACATAGGAGTTCCTTGAGATGCATCTGAGTTTACATTATCAGGAATTTCTTGATAAACCACTTCAACACCTGCTGCTTCAACACCAGCAATTGCACCTTTAGTTCTTTCTCCTCTGTTTGGCATACTTGCAAGACCCCAGATAAAAGCTTTATCTCCAGCTTGTAGACCACAAACTTCAACAGCTTTTTTACCTAGATTAAATCCAGCATCGAATAGATCTGCACCTGCATAACCAAATCCTTCAGTTTTATATTCTGCTTCAAGATCAGGAAGAGGTGTATTCATAGTAGTAATTACTATACCCATTTCTCTAGCTTCTTGAATGATAGGTCTCATAGCAGCGTCTCCTGGAAAACCATAGATTGCAATTCCATCAGGCTGTAAAGCAACAGCTTCTTTAAATTGTTTAATCATGATTTCTGAGTTCCACTGTGACCAGTAGTAATCTACTTCACAACCAGTGTGTTCAGCAGCAGCTACTGCACCATTGTAAACGATAGTTCCAAATGGGCCACCTTCAGGACCACCTGGGAAAAATATAAATTTCTTATCACAGCTGTAATCATTTTTTGCTACTGCTGAAGTAGATGCAAAAGCAAAAAATAAAGCAATGACAGCAAAGATTTTTTTCATAATTCCTCCAAATAATTTATGCATTAATTTATAAGTAAATAAATCAATAATACAATTAAATTAAAGTATTAAAGATCTTATTACAAATTAAATTCCTCTTTCTTTTGATAGATAAAATAGTCGCACTTATTTACCAATTTAAAGCAATTTTTATATTTATAAGATTATCAAAAAGTGCTATTTTTTCATTATGGATGTTGATTTAGGTAAATGGTATCGAGCAAATATAGATAAAAAAGAATTCAAGCAGTTATGCAAGAAATCTGATTGGCAGGGTTTTAAGCATATGATTATTTATTTTTCATCTCTGTTTCTCTTTGGATATCTTGCGTATGTCACTTGGGGCACTTGGTGGTCATTATTATTTTTTATAATATACGGAAATATTTGGGGATGCAGCGATGCTATATGGCATGAAACTGGTCACAGAACTGCTTTTAAATCTAAATTCTGGAATGATTTCTTTTATTATATTGCTAGTTTCATGGATAATTTTGAACCTATCAGATGGAGATATTCGCACTATCATCATCATACTTATACTCAATTTAATGATCCTGTAGATTTTGAAATACATGTAAAAAAACCAACTGACTTGATTGTGTTTTTCTCTCATTACATTCCATTCTCTGGTTTTATTTTCTTTAAAAATTCTCTTCAATGGGAAACTATAAAACATGCTTTTGGTGTAACTACTGATGTAATGAAAGTTTGTATTCCAAATAATGAAAGATGGAAATGTAGATTATCTGCGTGGAGTCATCTTTCTATTTGGATAATTAGTATAGCTTCTTCAGTTTACTTTCAAAGTTGGCTTCCAGTTCTTTATGTTTTATTGCCTAATTTTTATGGAAAGACCCTTGTTATGCTTATGGGTCTTACTCAACACGCAGGACTTAGAGAAGATAAAAGAGACCATAGGTATACAACTAGAACAGTATATTTAAATCCAGTTTTAAGTTTTTTATATTGGCATATGGAATATCATGTTGAGCACCATATGTTCCCTCAAGTTCCCTCACATAATTTACCTAAGCTCCATGCTATGATTAAAGATCAATTACCACCTGCTAGAAAGGGTCTTCTTGGAGCTTATAAAGAAATTATCCCAGCACTCATAAAACAAGCAAAAAATCCTGACTATCAAATTCCATTATCTGTTCCAAGCAACGCTTAGACTGAGTGAAAAATAACATTATAATTTTAGGTGGTGGTCAAGCTGGAGTCTATGCTGCTAGAGAGATCAGACAAAATGATTCAAAATCAAATATTAAAATTTTAGGTGAAGAAAATTTATTACCATACGAAAGACCTCCTTTATCTAAAGATTTTTTGCTAGATAAAAAAAAAGAAGAAGATCTTTATTTTTATTCTAGCGACGTACTAAAAAATGAAAATATAGAATTTGAAAATATATCAATCAATAAAGTTGATTTTGAAAATAAAAAACTTTTTGCAAAAAATGACAATGTTTACTCTTATGATAGTTTGCTTATTTCAACAGGTTCTGAAAATAAAAAACTTACTTTAGATAATAATTTAAAGAATGATATTTATTATCTAAGAAATTTAGAAGAAGCCAAAAAAATTAAAGAAATAGTTTCAAATAAAAATAAAATAACAATTATTGGTGGTGGTTTCATTGGCTTAGAAATTGCCTCATCTTTATCTCAGCTTCAAAAGAAAGTAATTGTTATTGAAATTGGTAATCAACTTATGGGAAGAATTATACCCAAACAAATTGCTGATTTAGTTCAAAACACTCATATAGAACATGGAAATGAAATAATATTAAATAAACAGATAGAAAAAATAACTAAAATAAATGGCCATTATGAAATTTTATTAAATGATAATTCTTTAATAGAAACAGATTTTATAATTGCAGGTATAGGCTCAACCCCGACTGTAAAGTTATTTGAAAATACAAATTTAAGGCTTGATAATGGTATTGTAACTAATCAATTTTGTGAAACTTCTATTAAAGATGTTTATGCAGCAGGTGACGTATCTAATTTTTATCATCCATTCTATGAAAGAAATATGCGACTCGAGTCTTATCAACATGCACAAAATCATGGAATATGTGCTGGAAAAAACATTGCTGGAGTAAAAACAGAATACACTTCAATTCCTTGGATGTGGTCTGATCAATTTAATTTGAATCTTCAACTGACTGGTATTTGTGATGAGTATGATGAAATCATCGAAAGAGGTAATGATATTAATAATGGTGTTATTTATTTTTTCCTAAAAAATAATAAAATAAGAGGAGCATGCGGTGTTGGAATCATAGGAAAAGTAGGCCGTGACATTAGAATAACTTCTAAATTAACTGAGAAAGATAACATTGTAGATAAACAAATTCTCACAGATCAAAATCTTAAATTAAATAAACTTATACAAAAATAACAATTTAATTATTTTGTATTTATTTTCATAAAATAGCTATTATATACAATCTATGTCTGAAGAAAATTGGATTGAAGTAGGGTCGACAGATAGTATTGAAGAAGAGGATCTCATCAGATTTGATCATCAAGATAAAACTTTTTGTGTGTATAAGCTAACAGATGGTTTTTATGCTACTGATGGAATTTGTACACACGAGGCGGTACATCTTGAAGATGGTTTGGTTATGGATGATGAAATTGAATGTCCAATGCACCAGGGAATTTTTAATATTAAATCCGGAGAAGCTTTAAGCCCACCAGCGTGTGAGGATTTACAAACATATCCAGTTAAAGTTGATAATGACAAAATTTTCATTAAGATAGATTAACTATTTTTTTGGAGATTTTATGAGCAGAAAAAAACTTACAGTTTATGATTATTTGCAATGCAAAGGTAAAAGACAACTAAGTGTTATGTTTGTGCATAATGCTGATGAAGCTGCAGCAGCTGAAGAGGCAGGCATTGACATGATTTGTACCTCTCATGATGCTCCACAATTTGGTATTTTCAATTCTTTTGATGAACTCAAACGAATTCGCGAGGCTGCACCAACCTGCTTTATGCAATCCGGAGGAGCAGTAAGAGTAGCTTCTGAATACGAAGCAATGAAACTATCATACAAGTATTTAGACATTGGTGCAGATGTTATTTATGGTGGTAATTGGAGTTACAAATGGATTAGAGCATTAAGAGATGAGTATGTTCCAATTAATAGTCATGTTGGATTAGTTCCAGGAAATGCTACTTGGATTGGAGGATTTGTTGCACAAGGTAAAACAGCAGATAAAGCCATAAGAATATTAGAACATACTCTTGAGTTACAAGAAGCGGGTGCTATTGGAGTTGAACTCGAAGTAGTTCCACCAAAAGTTGCAGAAGTTATTACAAAAAAAGTTGATATCATGACTCTCTCAATGGGAAGTGGTTCTGGATGTGATGGGCAATATTTATTTGCTAATGATGTACTCGGATATACCCAAGGAAAAATTCCAAGACATGCTCGAATTTATAGAGATTTTAAAAAAGAATTTTCAAAACTACAAGCTGAAAGAGTAAGTGCATTCAAAGAGTTTCACGATGATACGGTAAACAAAAAATTTAATGATCCTAAAATCACAGTTAACATTGATGAAGGTGAATTTGAAAAATTTTTAAAGCTTTCAGAAAAATTTTGATTAATGTTTGCGGGCGAAGTTGATTTAAAAACTTGGTATAAACCAAAAATAGATAAGAAAACTTTAAAGGAACTTTCTAAGAGATCGGATATAAAAGGTTTATTAGATATATCCATATTTATTGTTGCTCTAATATTAAGTGGATATCTATGTATTCTAAGTTGGGGTACTTTATGGTCAATACCTGCTCTTTTGCTTTATGGAAATATTTTCTATTGTAAGATCATAAGCATTCAACATGAAACAAATCACGAAACATATTTTAAAACAAGAGCGTTAAATAAATTTTTTTATCATATAACTTCTTTACTCGGTGGTTTTGAAGCAGTTAGATGGAAGTGGAGTCATTTTCATCACCATATTTACACTATATTTACACATGAAGAGGTGTACGATTATGAAAATAATAGTCCAAAACCAACAGAACCTGTAAGATTTCTTTTAAATTTTTTACCTCTTGGTCCAATAATTAATATTCAAAAAATAAGACATTTTACACATTTTGAAATTATTAAACATTCATTTGGGATAATTACTCCTGTTGTAAAAGTTACAGTACCTGAAAAGGAGATAAAAAAAATTATTAATAGTTCAAGATTATATTTAAGTTTTTGGTTGCTCGTAATTTTATGTTCAGTTTTGTTACAATCATGGCTACCAATAATAATGATAATTTTACCTCCATTTTACGGTAATACTATATTAATGATATGCGGCATGACCCAACATGCTGGACTAGCTGATAATATTAAAGATCATAGAAAAAGTACAAGAACAGTAATCATGAATCCGTTTTTTAGTTTTTTATATTCAAACATGGAATATCATATTGAGCACCACATTTTCCCAAAAATCCCATGCCATAATTTAAAAAAATTTCACAAAATAGTTAAAAATCAAATGCCAGAACCTCATAAAGGAATAATTTCTGCTTATAGATCAATAATTCCAGCAATATTTAAGCAATCTAAAGATAAAAATTATTTTATTGATGTGAAGGTTCCAGATACGACAATTTAGTCTCTTTTTTTTTATTCAAAATATACTATAAATACATGATGAGGAATCAACTAAATGATAGCGATTTTGGTACTAGAGACAAAAGAGGTCATTGGAAACCATTTGGTACAATAAGTATTAACCCACCTAAAGATATATTTTTTAACCCGGTAAAATTTTTAAAGTATTTTTTTAAATTTCCTGGAATTTTTTTTCCATGGACTTTTGTTTTCGCAGCAATAACAGTTGCTACATATCTTTTTTTGACTCCTTCCTTAGAGACAATGAAGACTTTTGAAATAGGATGGATATCCTACATATTTTTCAGAAACGCAGTTATTATTTTGCTTTGGACAGGCTTCTTTCATTTAAGACTGAAGACTCAAGGAACTTCATTTAAATATAACCCACGACCTCTAGAAAAAAATAACTCAACTTTTTTATTTAATGATCAGACTAAAGACAACCTATTCTATACTTTTTGTAGTGCTATTCCATTATGGACAGCTTATGAAGTAATTACATTTTGGGCATTTGCAAATCAAATAATCCCATATGTAAGCTGGGAGGTTTATCCGATATATTGTTGTTTTATGTTCTTTCTTGTTCCATTTATAAGAGACGCACATTTTTATTTAACTCATAGATTATTACACTGGGCACCACTTTATAAAATTGCTCATAAAGTTCATCACCGTAATACGAACACAGGTGCTTGGTCAGGTATGTCTATGCATCCAATAGAGCATATACTCTATTTTTCAGGAATTTTAGTTCATTGGATAATCCCTTCACATCCTCTTGTTGCGATGTATCATGTATTTCATGCTGGTTTAGCCCCTACACCTGGACATACAGGATATGAGAAAATGACTTTCAAAAATGGTGTTTCAATTCCAACAGGTGATTATATGCATTACATACATCATAGATATTTTGAATGTAATTATTCAGGTGGAAATACTAGTTTCTTAGATAAATTAATGGGTACGTTCCATGATGGGTCTGAAGAAGCAACCAAAGAAGTAATGGCTCGTATCAAAGATAAAGCCCATTACCTCTAAACTTATCTTCATAAATTTTAAATTTTATTATAATGATCTAAAATATGAGTAAGGTTGAGTTATTTAAAGATGTAAAAAATAGTTTAGGAGAAGGTATAACGTGGTCTTCAATTGATCAAAGTTTACTTTGGGTAGATATTAAACCAAAATCAGTTTTATTCAGAATTAATTTAGATAACGAAAGATTAGAAATTTTTGATTTACCTGATTTTGTAACAGCAACGTCAATAATCTCAAAGAATGAAATTGCTTTAGTCTCTAATAATGGAGTAAATAAATTTAACTTTCAATCTAAAAAATATGAAAGAATAATTAATGTTGAAGATGATATTTTAACAAATAGATCTAATGATGGTGCATCAGATGCTAAAGGTAGGCTTTGGTTTGGGACGATGCAAAATAATTTTAATCTAGATGGAAGTGCAAAATCTTTAAATGCTAAATCTGGGAGTTTATATTGTCTATCTGATAATAAAGTAAATATTGTTGAAACAAATCTTGGTATACCTAATACATTTGTTTGGAGTCCAGATAACACAAAATTTTATTTTGCTGATACAACTGAGGGATCATTACTAGAATACAATTTTAACCTAGATGATGGTAGTTTGTCAGACAAAAAAAACTTCTTTGATTTTGATAGAGGTGCTCCAGATGGATCAACTATTGATAGTGATGGTTTTATTTGGAATTGTCGTTGGGGTGGATCATGTGTAGTGAGAATTGATCCTAGAGGAAGAATAGATAAAATTTATGAGCTACCTGTTGAAAATGTAACAAATTGTGTATTTGGTGGAAGTGATCTAAAAACTTTATTTATCACAAGTGCTACAAATTCGGGTAAAAATCAACATGATGGTAGTTTATTTGCATTAAATGTTAATGTACCTGGTCTTGAAGATAATAAATTTAAAATTTGATTTTTTACTTTAATTAGCTAAAACTTTTACACATGAATAAAAAAAATAAATTTAGATCTTCTAATTGGTATAATTCTAAATCACATCGAAGAGATACATTTATTCATAGAGGTTGGATGAGAAATCAAGGTCATCCAAATCATTTGTTTGATGGCCGTCCTGTAATTGGTATTTGTAATACATGGTCAGAATTAACTCCTTGTAATGGTCATTTTAGAGAGATAGCAGAGTCTGTCAAAAAAGGTGTTTATGAAGCTGGCGGTTTTCCTCTTGAATTTCCTGTTTTTTCAGCAAGTGAATCCAATTTAAGACCTACAGCTATGTTGTTTAGAAATTTAGCAAGTATGGATGTTGAAGAAGCAATAAGGGGTAATCCTATAGACGGAGTCGTACTATTAATGGGGTGTGATAAAACAACACCTTCATTAATGATGGGGGCTGCAAGTGTAGATCTTCCTACAATAGGTGTTTCAGGTGGTCCAATGCTTAATGGACATCATCAAGGTGAAACAATAGGTTCTGGCACTGGTGTTTGGAAACTTGATGCAGATTTAAACGCTGGTGTAATTACAGAAGAAGACTTTATTAATGCAGAAATTTCAATGAGTAGATCAAAAGGTAATTGTATGACAATGGGTACTGCATCAACAATGGGATCAATGGTAGAAGCACTAGGGATGTCACTACCTGGAAATGCTGCGATACCTGCAGTTGACTCAAGAAGATATGCCTTAGCTCATATGTCTGGAAAAAGAATTGTTGAAATGGTTAAGGAAGATATAACTATGTCAAAAATTGTTACAAAAAAATCGTTTGAAAATGCAATCAAGGTCAATGGAGCAATAGGGGGATCTACAAATGCAGTTATCCATCTAGCTGCAATCGCAGGTCGAATGGAAATAGATCTAGATTTAGAAGATTGGAATAAATGTGGAGACGGTATTCCAACATTAGTAAATCTACAACCTTCTGGAAAATACTTAATGGAAGATTTTTATTATGCTGGTGGTGTTCCTGTAGTTATAAAAAGATTAATGGAAAAAAATCTATTAGAAGAAAATGAAATGACTGTTAATGGAAAAACTATAGCTGAGAATAATATAAATGCTAAATGTTGGAATAATGATGTTATCAAAGAATTTGAAAATCCATTAACAAAAAATGGAGGAATTAAAATTCTTAGGGGTAATATTGCTCCAAATGGTGCAATTATTAAACCATCAGCTGCATCGCCTGAATTAATGAAACATACGGGAAAAGCCGTAGTCTTTGAAAGTGTAGAAGAGTTTCATGAAAAGATTGATGATCCTAATTTAGAAGTTGATGAAAATTCAATATTAGTTTTAAAAAACTGTGGGCCAAAAGGTTATCCTGGTATGGCAGAAGTTGGCAATATGAGACTTCCACAAAAAGTTCTTAAGAAAGGTGTGAGAGATATGATTAGAATATCTGACGCTAGAATGAGTGGAACAGCATATGGCACAGTAATACTGCATACAGCTCCAGAAGCCGCAGTTAAAGGTCCTTTAGCAGCAGTACAAAATGGAGATGAAATAGAAGTAGATGTTACTAGTGGTACAATGAATTTAAAAGTTGATGACGAAACAATAAAAAATCGTCTAGAAAATTATTCACCTGTCGTTCCAGAAATCACAGGCGGTTACCAAAAAATGTATATAGAACATGTCATGCAAGCTGACAAAGGTGCAGACTTAGATTTTCTTATTGGTAAAAGAGGTGCTGAAGTAAAAAGGCATAGTCATTAATTAATTTTTATAAATCAAAAACCTTACCTGGATTTAAAATATTATTTGGATCGAAACTTTTTTTAATTAATTTCATTAACGGAATATTATCGGGGTGTTGTTTCAGTAAATACTCTTTTTTTTGAAGACCAATACCATGCTCACCAGTAATTGTTCCTTCCATCTCTAAAGCTTTATCAATTAATTTATTACTAAATTCTCTAATATATTTGTATTCATTTTCTTTACTAGGATCATAGATAATAGATACATGAAAATTTCCATCACCCACATGACCAACCATTGGTGCTTTTAATCCAGTAACACGAAGTTCTGTTTCTGCAAATTTAATACATTCTACAATATTTGAAATAGGCACACAAACATCAGTAACATACACTCTAATATTATCACCTTGTGCTTTTACAGAATAATAAACATTATGTCTTGCTTTCCAGATTTTGTTTCTTTCTTCTGTATTTGTTGCCCATTTAAATTCACTGCCATTATTATTTTTAGAAATTTCTTCCACTACATCAATCGATTCTTTATTTGAAATCTCGCTACCATGAAACTCGTAGAAAAGTGTGGGTAGACGGTCTAAATTGTCTAGTTGTGAGTATCGTATACTTATATCCATTTGATCTTTATTTAATAACTCTACTCTTGCAATAGGGACGCCATATTGAATTATTTCTTGTGCTGTTAAAACTGCAGAGTCTAGATCAGGGAATTGACAAACAGCACTCATTATACTCTCTGGAATTGGAGACAATCTTAGATGCACTTCAGTTATTATTCCTAATGTTCCCTCTGATCCAACAAAAAGATTGGTTAGATTATATCCTGCAGATGTTTTTTTAGATCTTGTTCCTGTATTTATAATTTCACCATTGGCCATTACAACCGTTAAACCAAGGACTGTAGTTCTCATTGTACCATATCTCACTGCCATTGTTCCTGAAGCAGAACAAGCAGCCATACCCCCCAGAGAAGCATTAGCACCAGGATCAATTGGAAAGAAAACTCCTTTATCTTTTAAAGTTTCATTGAGTTGTTCTCTAGACACATTTGCTTGAACTCGACAATCAAAGTCTGACTCATTAATAGATATAATTTTGTTAAAATTTTCCATAGAAATTGTGAAACCTTCATCATTTCCAACGACATGACCCTCTAATGATGTGCCTGTGCCATAGGCAGTTACTGGTACTTTAAATTCATTACAAATTTTAAGTATCTTTGAAAGTTCTTCATTATTGTTTGGAAATAAAACTGCTCTAGGTAGAACAGGATCATAAGCATCTTCACCTTTTGCATGATTATTTCTTACACTTTCTGAAAATGATATTCTTTCTTGTAAAATATCTTTTAAATTGTCCAATAATCCTCTATCCATGAATTAATAATATTAATTATTCAATAAAAGTAAATGAATACCACGCCATTAGAATTAGAAAATATATATGATCTAGCATATAAAGCTTTATCAACTAATGGATGCGATCATTTCAATGCTGATTCTGTAGCGACAACAGTTTCACATGCTGAAAGAGATGGAAGTGTTTCTCATGGTTTATTTCGAATTCCTGGTTATGTAGCTTCGCTAAAAAGTAAAAAAGTAAATGGAGCTTCACGACCTTCAAATACCTATCTTACACAAAATGCGATTCGTGTTGAAGGTGATTATGGGTTTGCTCCTGTAGGTATAAAAGTTGGTTTGCCTGAATTGATAAAAACGACAAATAAAAATGGAGTTGGTGTTTTAACTATATCAAATACTCATCACTTTGCAGCCTTATGGCACGAAACTGAAGCATTGGCTGAAAACAACTTAGTTGGGATTGCTTGTACAGCTTATAAACCAAGCGTAGCTCCAGCTGGTGCAAAAAAACCACTATTTGGAACAAATCCCATATCATTTGCTTGGCCTAGAAAAAATAATACACCAGTAGTCTACGATATGGCAACTTCAACAATGGCGATGGGGGAAGTTCAGGTTGCAGCACGTGATGGCCATAAAGTTCCATTTGGAACAGGCTTAAATAAAGATGGAGAAAAAACTGATAATCCATCTGACATTGCAAATGGAGGAGTCCTTTTAACATTTGGTGACTACAAAGGTTCTGCAATAGCAATGATGATTGAGTTATTAGCTGCAGGTCTAGTAGGAGATTTATTTAGTTTTGAAGCTAAAGAAGAAGACAATAATGATGGAGGTCCTGCAAGGGGTGGTGAATTTATTATGGCCTTATCTCCAGAGCTCATTGCAGGAAAAAATTGGAATGAACATGCTGAGAAATTTTTTGAACAAATGACATCCTTAGAGGGTGTGCGTTTACCAGGACAACGAAGACATACAAATAGGAAAGATAAAGGCCCAAGACAAATTAATTCAGAGCTAATAGAAAAAATAAAGAGTCTAATCTAATCCAGTTATGGATAATATTAAATTAGATTTTCAAAAACACATTGATGCTGGTAGATGTAATGGAGCTGAATGGATAATAAATTATAAAAATAATATTTATCATGAAGCAATTGGTTACAGAGATTTGGAGTTAAAAAATAAACTTAATAAAAATTCATATTACAGAATTTGGTCAATGACAAAGCCAATTATTGGTTTTGCAGCAATGCAGCTAATTGAAAAAAATTTCTTATCTCTTGATGATACTATAGATAAACATATATCTGATTTTAAAAATTTAAAAAAACTTAGCAGTATTGAGAGTAACTTAAACAATACAACTTCTCTAGAAAATAAACCTACTATTAGACAACTTTTACAACATACAGCAGGCTTTACGTATAATAGTTGTGATAATTTTTTAGCTAAAGAATATGAAGACAGGAGTCTATTTCATTCTCCATCTTCTAGTTTGGAGGAAGAGATTAGTAAAATTTCTGAATTACCTCTATTATATGAACCTGGTTCAAAATGGCATTATTCTATATCTATAGATGTTTTAGCCAGAATTATAGAAGTTGTAACAAAAGATAAAATTTCAAATATTTTAAATGAAAATATTTTTTTACCTTTAGAAATGAATGATACAAATTTTTATATTGATGAAAATAGTATTAAAAAGTTACTTGATACATTTGAATACAATAGTGATAAATTAAAACTAACAAATATAAACTACGATAAAAGAAAATTAATTTTATATGGGTATCCAACAAATAATAAAAATTATTCCAGAGGAGGCCATGGTTTGTTTTCTACAGCTGAAGATTATGAAAAATTTGCTACTATGCTTATTAATGGTAAGAATAAAAATGGAAAAGAGCTCATTAATGTTCAAAGTCTAGAATTGATGAGAAATAATTCTTTAAATAAAGAGTTACTTCCAATTGAAATTACTTCAATTAATACAAATAAAGATGAAGATTATGAAAATGATTTAGATGGGTATGGTTGGGGTTTAGGATTTAGAGTTTTAATGAATAATACCACTCAAAATAAGTTTGGTCCAGTTGGTGAATTTGGATGGTCAGGCTATGCCGCTACTTACTTTTTATCGGATCCAAAAAATAATTTGTCAGCTGTTTTAATGATGCAAATATTAGATGCAGATAAGAATATTAAAAAAGATTTTTACAATAATATCTTTAAAAATCTTTAATGAACATGAAATCAAATCCCTATACCTATGGAATTATTTTAACTCTTTTAACGTATTTATCTTTTGGTATTTTAGATACAATTCAAAAAACAGCAGTTCAATATCACTCTGTTTTTGTATTATTATTTGTAAAATTTACTTTCTGTTTTATTTTTTCTTTTTTTATTGCAAAAAAAAATAAAGTTAAAAAATTTTATCTTTCAAATAATTACAAGATACAAATAACTAGATGTATTTTATCTGTATGTGAATCTTGTTTTTTTGTATTGTCTTTTAGGTACTTGGCTCTGGCAGATGCTCACACAATAGGATCTTTAGCCCCTGTTCTAGTTTTAATTTTTTCTTATTTTATTTTAAAAGAAAAAATAAATGTAGCCACTTGGTTAGCGATTGGTGTAAGTTTTTGTGGAGTTATTCTAATTATGCGACCTGGACTAACTATATTTAATCCATATCTAATTATCCCATTATGTGCTGCTTTTTTCTATTCACTATTTCAAATAGCAACAAGATTAAATGCTAAGTATGATGATAATGAAACTATGTTATTCTACAATGGTCTTATAGGTGCTATCATTACATTTGTATTATCACTTTTTTTTTGGCAACCCTTACATTCATTTTCTTTTATCTTTTTTATTTTCTTGGGTATCTTTTTTTGTACTGGGTTATTTTTACAAATCAAAGCATTGAGTATAACACCAGCAAGTATTTTAGCGCCTTATAATTATACTATAATTGTTTGGGGAATAATTTTTGGCTTGTTAGTGTATGAAGAAATCCCAGATATATTTACAATAATAGGAGCAATCATCATCGTTTCATCGGGAATATTTATATTTAGATATTCTTACAAGTAGTTTTAATTTGTTTGTATCAATTAAAAAATTAATGTTATAAATTTACCCTATGTTTATTGGAATTGATCTTGGAACTTCATCAATCAAAATGATTTTAATAGATCAAAATCAAAGCATCCTTGCATCTGCTAATTCAAGTCTTACTGTACAATCCCCAAAAGATGGTTTTAGTGAACAAAATCCACAAGAATGGATTGACTCAACAATGAAATGCTTGGAGGCTTTAAAGTCAAAAAAACCAAAAGAATTTTCACAAACTATTTCAATAGGAATATCCGGTCATATGCATGGAGCTACGTTAATAGATAAGGATGGAAAAGTTATTAGACCATGTATTCTTTGGAATGATTCAAGATCATATAAAGAATGTGAAGAATTTGAAAAACAAAATTTTGATGTACGATCAATTTCAGGAAATATTACTATGCCTGGTTTTACTGCACCAAAAATAAATTGGATAAAAAATAATGAAATAGATAATTTTAAAAAAATTTTCAAAGTTTTACTTCCGAAAGATTATTTACGATTTGTTCTTACTGGTGAGTTTTTTTCTGAAATGTCAGATGCATCAGGAACATTATGGCTAGATATTCAAAAAAGAAAATGGTCTAATCAACTTTTATCTTGCTCATTTTTAGAAGAAAAACATATGCCAGATTTAGTGGAAGGAAATGAGCAAACAGGATTTTTAAAAAATGAATTAAAAGAGAAATTTAATTTTAACAATAATGTTAAAGTTGTGGGTGGGGCAGGTGATAATGCTGCTGCAGCAACTGGTATGGGTATAACAAATAAAAATCAATCATTTATATCTCTTGGCACTTCAGGGGTTTTTTTTACTCCCACTGAAAATTTTTTGAGTAATACTGGTGATGCAGTGCATTCTTTTTGTCATTGTTTACCAAATAAATGGCACTTAATGTCTGTTATGTTAAGTGCAAGTAATTGTTTAGATTGGATTTGCACCATAACCAATACTGCAATTACGGATACACTCAATAATGTAGAGCACTTTTATAATGATCAAAATTCTGTAAAAAATTCTTCATATTTTTTACCTTATTTGTCTGGAGAAAGAACCCCACATAATGATCCGCATATTAGAGGTTCGCTTCATTCTATAAAAACAACAACAAATGCAACAGATCTACAGTATGCAGTAATTGAAGGTGTCAGTTTTGGGATATTAGATGGAGTAAATTCTATTTTGAAAGTTAATAATAACTTTGATAAAATATTTATGGTTGGAGGAGGATCAAAAAGTTCATTTTGGATTGAATTGCTTGCATCACTTTTAAATAGGCAATTAAGTGTTTGTGATCAGAGCGAATTTGGTGCCGCACTTGGCGTTGCAAGATTAGCTATGTATCAAGATGCTACTAATGATAATAAAGAAAATATTATTAGTGAAATAAAAATAAGTAAAACTTATGAGCCTAATGAAGATAATATTGATCTTTTATTAAAAAGATATTCAATTTGGAAAGATTTATATAACAGTAATAATAAGATCGCTCAAAATCTGATTTTTTAGTAAATATTTTTTAAAAAATTAATTTTTTCCTCTAAAATTTGAGAAAATAAAGGAAACTGTTTTGGTGTATCACCCCAAAGTTCTACACAATTTATAAATTCAATAACTTTTTCTTTTTCTAAATAATATTTTATCCATTCCCAACTGGGTTCATAATATTCAAAATTTAATTTTTTATCTTTTATTTTCAACATAAAAACATACCAACTCGCGATTGCATCAATACAGTTTTCCGGAATTATTTTTTTTTCAAAGCAATTATGTATGGTCGGTAATATAAATATTGGAAATTTACCTACTCCATCCATTGCAATCCTCTCTAATTTATCAGCAATATTTTTGTTTTTAAACCTTTCATAAATCGTGATCATATATTCCTCTAAATTAAAGGGTTTGTGTACAAGAGCTGGTAATATTTCTTTTTGTTGAATTTCAAAGAAATATTGTTCCAAATTTTTATCAGATATTGCTTCATCATACGTTGTGTAACCCTTAAGTGCACCAAAATAACTTAATGCTACGTGAGCTCCATTAAGAATTCTAATTTTTGCTTCTTCATAAGGAAAAACATCATCCACAAACTTGACACCAACATCTTCCAGTCTTGGTCTTTCATTGATGAAGTCATCCTCTATTATCCATTGAATAAATGGCTCAGCCATAACACCACAATTATCATCTAAACTAAATTTTTCCATTATTTCAGATTTTAAAAATTCAGGGGTTCTAGGAGTAATTCGATCAACAACACAAGAGGGAAAACTTACATTATTTTCTATCCATTCTAAAAGTTCATATTCTTTAGATGCTGATAAGTATTGCTTTAAACAGTCTTGTAACATTACTCCATTTTCCCTAATATTGTCACAACACAATAATGTTATTTTTTTATTTATAGACACCATCCTTTTTTTTAAAGCTGCCATGAGATAGGAATAAATGATACTGTTTTCTTTTCCTTCAATATTATTTTTAATAATTTCTAGATTTAAATTTAATTTATTTTTTTCATTTATATAGTAACCACTTTCAGTAACAGTCATAGTAACTAATTTTACATCTGGATTTGCAAGCGCATCTTCAGCTTCTTCTTTATTTCTACTCCAGTCTATTAATTCAATTATCGAATTAATTTCTTTATATTCTTCTTCTCCTGATGTAGAAATTGTTTTAAGAATATATTTTCCTTTTTTTAATTTAAGATTATCAAATTTTTTGCAATCTTCTTTTCTTAAATTAATTCCACAAATTCCCCAATTAAGATCATTAAACGTATTGAGATATTCATTTATATAATCTGCCTGATGAGCTCTATGAAAGTTCCCAACACCAAGATGAACAATACCAGTTTTGCAATTCTCTCTATTAAAAGCTGAAATAGCTAATTCATTTTTATTCATCAATTTTAATTTGAAGTTTTACATCAGTAGGCCTATGTTCTGCGGCTCTTATAAATGCTTCAACACTTTCTTCAAATTTAAAGGTATGTGTAATCATTGGTTTGACATCAATTTTTCCACGCTCTAGTAACCTTATTGATGGTTCATATTGATGTGAATATCTATGCACAGTTTGAAATTCAAGACCTTTTGCAAATAGTACTGCCCAGTTCATAGGAACTGGCTCAGCATTATTTCCAATTAAAACAACATGCGCCCCAGGTGAGCAGCAGGTAAAAATAGCCTCATATGCTTTTACTGCTCCACTGCATTCAAAAAACCTATCAACTCCCCATCCTTTAGTTTCATTCATAATTCTTGTTTCTAAATTTTCTTTTGATAAATCTATAGGAATAAGATCTGGGTAATAATCACACATTTTTAATTTTTCACTTAAAATATCTGCTATATAAACTTTTGCACATCCACCAGCCAACGCTGCAAGAGCTGTAACCAAACCAATTGGTCCACATCCCATCACTAAACCAATTTGACCAGGTTTTATTTTGGCTTTCGTCACACCTTGCATACCTACTGCCAAAGGCTCAACCATTGCTCCTTCGGCATACGACAGATTATCTGGTAATTTAAAAACCATATCACTTGGAAAAATAACTTCAGGTGTTAAACAACCATGAATAGGTGGTGTAGCCCAAAATTTTACTTCTTGATCATAATTGTAGATACCAAGTTTATATTCTTTTGTAGTTTTACTAACTATCTGTGGTTCAATACAAACTCTGTCACCAACCTTCAAATTTTTTTCATCAGCACCTACTTCAATAATTGTACCTGAGCCTTCGTGACCCAAAACCATTGGAGCATTGACATTCCATTGCCCAATCTTTCCATGTTCATAATAGTGAATATCTGATCCACATATTCCAACAGTATGCATTTTGATTTTTACGTCATTCAAGTCAACCTTATTTGGTAGTTCAATATCTCTTAAATTTAATTCAAGTTTTTTTTCTAAAACTAATGCTTTCATGACTGTTAATAAATAACATATTTTTAAATATAAATTATTATAATTTTTGATGAAATTTCTATTTTGTTAACATATTGTAAGTATTAATGATTATTGATCAATTTAAGTTAACTAATAAAGTTGCTATTGTAACAGGTGGAACAAGAGGAATTGGTCTATCTATAGCTCATGCTCTTGGAGAAGCTGGAGCAAAAATAATTGTCACTAGTAGAACCGATAAATATGATGGTTTAAAAAGTTTAAAAGAAGCAAATTATGATGTTTCCTTTTTACAGGGTGATATTACTAAACCAAATGAACCTCAAAAAATTATAAATTTTGTATTAGAAAAATATAATTCAATTGATATCTTAGTTAATAATGCTGGTGTTGCTCAACACGGAACTATGGAAGAATTTGATGATGAATTATTAGATAAAATAATGAATACAAATGTTGATTCTGTTTTTAGAATGTGTCGTTCAGTTTTACCACAAATGAAAAAACAAGGTGAAGGAGTGATTTTAAATATAGGTTCGATATCTGGATTAGTATCAAATATTCCTCAACCTCAAGTGGCTTATAATGCATCAAAAGCAGCTGTACATATGTTAACAAAAAGTTTAGCAAGTGATTTTGCAGAAAATAATATTCGTGTGAATGCTATTGCCCCAGGTTACATTGATACAGAAATGACAAAGCTAACTAAAGAAAACGAACATTGGTATGAAACTTGGAAAAGTATGACACCACTCAAAAGAATGGGTAAACCAAGTGAAATTGCATCTGCAGCACTTTTTTTATGCAGCCCTGCTTCAAGTTACATTACAGGTGAAGTATTAGTTATAGATGGAGGATATACTCTTAGATAAGATAATTATTCTTTAAAAAGAAAAATATTTGCCCTTATATTTATTTTGTCTTTAAGAATTGTTGTGTTTTTCCAATTACCAGTCCCAATTTCAAAGTCATTTCTGGAAAAAGATATTTCACTTTTTACCTGAACCAACTCATTAGCTAGTTTTATAATCTCAATATCAATAGGGATTTTTTGACTTTTACCTTTTATTGTTAATTCACCTGTTAAAATAATATTATTATCTTCATAGTTAAATTTAAAATTATTGGTATCAATAACACCGAATGGAAATTTTTTAGAATCAAAGAAAATCTCACTCAGTACTAAATCTTTATATCGTTTATAATTTAAATCTAAACTATCAATACTAACATTTATTAATGCTTTGTTATTATTTTCATTAGACAAATCCAAGGAAACAAAACCATCAAATGTATTAAATTTACCAGTAACATTTTTTGTAAACAAAACTGGAACTTCAAATTCTATGCTAGAAATATCTTTATCTATAGTCCATAAATCATTTGCAACAGTCTGTTTACAATAAAGAAAAATAAAAAATAAACTAAATATTACCTTCAATATATTTCCTTGCTAGTTCATCAGCTTTTTCATTAAATTCAAAACCTGCATGACCCTTAACCCACTTCCATGTTATACTATGTTTGTCTATTAGATTATCTAATTGCATCCATAATTCTTTATTTTTCACTATTTTTTTTGTTGAAGTTTTCCATCCATTTTTTTTCCAATTTGTAATCCATGATTCAATACCATCCTTTACATATTTGCTATCGGTATAAATGATTAATTCTTTTTTTATCTCAAAATATTCCAGTGCTTTTATCGCAGCTGTAAGTTCCATTTTATTATTAGTTGTGTGTTGATCACCACCATTTAATAAAATTTCTTTATTATTATCTATTATAACAACACCCCATCCACCTACACCAGGATTCCCAGAACATGCACCATCTGTATAAATATTAATCATTATTCAAAAATATCATTTTTTTGATGCCATTTTAAAATATTCAAATATTCAAATGGATCTTTTTTTACAACTACTGCATCAGGCGGATGAAAAATATAATCGTGCACTCTCGTACATAATATTCTAACAGCAGCAGCTCTTAATAAAATATTTAACGATTTCTTCTCAATATCATTTAATTCTCTGAATTTTTGATATTCCCCAAGAATTATCATGCAGTTCTCTTTGTTAAAGTATTGTCCATTTTCACTAAAGCACCAATCATTAATAATTATGGCTAAATCGTAAATATAAAAATAATAACATGCAAAATAGAAATCTATTACTCCAGAAATCTTTTCATCTTTAAAAAAAATATTATCTCTAAACAAATCAGCATGTATGACACCACTAGGAATATTTGCTGGCCAATAATTTTCTAAATAGTCTATTTCATTTTTTAACAAATACATTGTTTCATTAAACTTTTCGGATTTGTTATTAAGGCACTTTTTGTAAATTTCTTTCCAATCTTGTAGATCTAAACTGTTAGTTCTTTTTTCATCAAAATTTATGGTAAGATTGTGTAAATCAGCAACCATTTTTCCAACTTCTCTACACATTTCAGAGTTAGGTTTTTCAATACTTTTACCTTCCAGAAAAGATATTATAACAGCTGTTTTATTTTTTATTCTTTTTAAAATTTTTCCATTTTTATCTGAGATAGCTTTTGGACATTTAAAATTATTTTTATTTAAAAAGTTTTTTAAATTTATAAAAAAGGGTAATTCTTGCTCAGTTACTCTTTTTTCAAAAATTGTTAAGATATATGGTTGATTATTACAAAAAATTTTAAAATTTGAGTTCTCTATCCCATCTACAATTTCTTCAAAACTATCTAAATTTCCAATTGAGTACTCAGAAATAAAGTTTTCAATATCCTCTTTAAGTAATTTAGTAAAGACTGCCATCTTCTATACGTTTAGTTTTTGTGGCACTTTAAAAAATACATCTTCTTTTTGGTAAGATCCTTCATTTATATGTATTTCAAAATTTCTTTTCAAATTATCAAGAAGTTTTTTAACAAGTACTTCTGGTGATGATGCACTTGCTGTTATCCCTATATTTTCAGATTCTTGAAATATATTTAAATTTAAGGAATCTACATCTTCTACTAAAATAGCTTTTTTTGATCCATAATTTTTTGCTACTTCAACTAATCTTAGGGAATTTGATGAGTTACTTGCACCAATTACTAAAAAATAATCACATTGATTCGCTATTTTTTTAACAGCTTCTTGTCTATTTGTTGTTGCATAACAAATATCATTTTTTTTTGGTTCTATGACATTACTAAAATGTAATTTTATCTCTTTTATTATATCTTTAGTATCATCTACTGATAGCGTTGTCTGAGTAACATATGCAATCTCATCATTTTGGTTAAAAGGTAATTTTTTAACATCTTCAACTTTTTCTACTAAATAAATTTTTTTATCAGTTTGGCCCATAGTCCCAATAACTTCAGGATGATTTCTATGACCAATTAAAATGACGGGAAGATTTTTTTTATCAAAATTTTCAACTTCTTTATGGATTTTGCTAACAAGTGGACACGTTGCATCATAATATACTAAATTTAAACTTAATGCTTCCTTTGGCACTGCTTTAGGTACACCATGTGCAGAAAAGATAACTGGCCTGCTTTTATCTTGAATTTCATTTAGTTCTTCAACAAAAATAGCTCCTTCTGACTTAAGATTTTCTACAACAAATTTATTATGCACTATTTCATGACGAACATATACAGGCGCTCCATATTTTTTTAGAGCACCCTTTACCATTTCTATAGCCCTATCTACACCTGCACAAAATCCTCGAGGTCCTGCAAGAAATATATTAAGTTTTTTTGTCATCCAAATTTGTTACCATTAATTTTGATTACTTAATAATACTATAGATTTTGAAAATCTTTTAATATTAAATTATTAATATTGTAAGTAGATTTTGGAATAATTAAATCTACTACTAGTTCTTTAGAACAGAGTTAAATTCGGTAATTGACTCTTCAATTAAAGCAGATTTTTTATCCTTACTTAGATTTTGAAGAAGAATATTTCTAGTAGCCTCTATTGCAACACTTGAAATATAACTTTTGATAGAGTTATTAGTATCTCGAACTAATTGTTCAATTTTGTTTTCTGCCAATATTTTTCTTTTTTCAATTTGATCAGTTAATTTAGTGGAGGATATATCTTTCAATTCAGCAATTCTTTTCTCAGATTCTAACTTTAGATTTTGTATTTCTTTCTCTACTTTAGATTCTCTCTCCCTAAGTTCATCCAAAGCTTTTTGAGCCTCGTTTTTTAAATTCTCAACTTCATCTATTTTATTTTTTATATCTTTTATTTGTGCATCTAAACTAGATGTAAGAATTTTTCGTACTGGATTAAAAATAGCTGCAATAAATAATATAAAAGATATCGCTACCCAAAATTGAGGATCAGAAAACATTAGTTAAAACTACCTTTTTGTGTTTCAATAACTTTATTAAGTTCATTGTCAGATAATTCAATATCTGTAATTTTTCCAACAGTCAGTTTTGTAATATTAACTATTTCATTGTTAATATTTTTCATTTGATCATCTTTACTTTTTAAAATTTCTTTTTCTGCATCAGACACTTTTTTTTCTAAATCTTTATCAAGTGAAGAAAGTTGAGAAGAAACATCTTCTTGTAAAGCATTGATTGTTTCTTTAATTTTCTCATCTGTTTCTAGTTTAGCCTTATTGATTTGATCATTAATTTTTTTTTCAATTTCCATTGCCTGTTCTTGGAGCTCTTTTGCTGAAGATAAATTTTCATCTATTTTATTTTGTCTTTTCTCTAAAACTGTAGCTATTCTTGGAAGTGATACCCTCCATAAAAATACAAATAGAAAAGTAAAAAATACAGCTAACCAAAAGAGCTGTGAAACAAAAAACTCTGGATTTAATTGAGGCATTAATTAATTATTGAGTTCTATCCAAACAAAATAACTAACGCAATAACTAGCGCGAAAAGTGCAATCGCTTCAACTAGTGCGAAACCTAACATTGTCATTGTAAAAACTTCACCTCTTGCTGCCGGATTTCTTCCAACTGCTTGAATAAAAGATGAGAAAATATTCCCAATTCCAATACCTGATCCAATAACACCGATAACGGCTAAACCCGCTCCGATTACTTTTGCTGCTTCAATTTCCATAAGTCCTCCTATTTTAAATTAATGTAAATGATAAGCATCGTTAATATATAAACACGTCAGTATTGCAAACACATATGCTTGCAAAAAAGCAATTAAAATTTCTAATCCTGTTAAAGCTACAATGAAAGCTAAAGGAAAAACTCCTGTAAAAAAAGGCATGGAAACTACAAAGCCAGCAAATACTTTTAGTAGTGTGTGACCGGCCAGCATGTTTGCAAATAATCTAACTGATAAACTTATAGGTCTTGATAAATAAGAAATTACCTCAATGGGAATAAGCAGTGGATGCATGTAAAACGGCACACCTGGTATATAGAAGAAAGTAAAAAATTTAATGCCATGGTTAATAAATCCAAGAATAGTTACGCCAATAAATACAACTGCTGCTAATGCAAATGTAACAATAATATGACTCGTGAAAGTAAATTGATATGGTACCATTCCAACCATATTTCCAATTAGTACAAACATGAATAAAGAGAAAACAAATGGGAAATATCTTTTACCATTATCACCAACTGTATCTGAGAGTAACTGAGCAATAAAATTATACATCAGCTCTGAGATAAGCTGCATCCTAGAAGGGATAATTGATCTGGTGTTTACTGTTAAAGTTAAAAATAGAGTAATCACTAAAACAGTAATTAGCATTGCAAAAGATGAGTTTGTGAAAGAAATGTTATAACCACCAAATTCAATATTAGATATTGGATCTATCTCGAACTGTTTAAGAGGACTATCTTTTGCGGCCATAATTGATATTGAATATTAAAATTATCTTTGCTTTACAATGCGACGCATTACACGATAAACGTTCAAAAATCCAGCTAATGCGCCAAATATGAAGAAAATAATTAAGCCTAATGGTTTAGTATTAAAGTAATTATCCACAATAAGCCCAATTCCAACTCCAACAACTAGTGCAGCTATAATTTCTGTACTAATTTTAAAACCAAATCCTGCACCACTTTCTTTTTTTTTAATATTAGGTTCTTTGTTTTGATTATCTAAATCATCAATTTTTTTACCTAATTCTTCTAAATTTTTATTTTTATAATTCATTTGTAGCGTCTTGTTCTTTTATCTCAATTGCTTTTTCAAGATCAACGGAAACTAATTGTGATACACCTTTCTCAGGCATAGTAACACCAAATAATCTATTTACTCTTGCCATTGTCATTCTATGGTGAGTTATTACTAAGAATTTTGTTGAAGAAGTTTTAGCTATTTCCTCCACTAATGAACAAAATCTATCAACATTAGTATCATCTAATGGAGCGTCAACCTCATCGAGTACACAAATTGGAGCTGGGTTTGATAAAAATACAGCAAATAATAATGATAATGCTGTAAGAGCTTGCTCACCACCAGAAAGTAAGTTTAGATTTTGTAATTTTTTTCCAGGAGGACTAGCAAATATTTCTAAACCAGCTTGAAGAGGATCTGATTCATCTGTAAACTTCAGATAAGCCTTGCCACCACCAAACAACCTAGTAAATAATTTTTGAAAATTTTCATTCACTATTCCATATGCAGCAAGTAAACGTTGTCTACCTTCTGTATTAAGTGAATCAATTGCTTCTCTTAGTTTTGCAATTGCGCTTAAAAGGTCACTTTGATCTTTCTTTATCGTATTTACTTTTTCTTCTAAATCTTTGGATTCTTGTTCTGCAAGAAGATTAACACCACCTAAACGTTCTTGCTCAGCAATTAGTCTTTCTAATTTTTTTTCTAAACCACTAGTCTCACCTAAAACTTTATTTGGATCGATTTCTCCAATATTATAAAGTTCTTCAAGTTCTACACTAAGTCGTTCTTTTACTTGAGTAGCTAATAATTTAATTGCTTCATTAATTGTATTAATTTGACCCTCAGTCCTAATTCTCTCTTCCCTTAGTTCATTTAATTTAATCTCTTCTAGTTTTAATTTCTTATTGATCTCATTAGAATTCTGTTCAGTTTGACGAAGCTGCTCAGCTATTTGCTCATAAGAACTCTTATTCTTATCAATCAACTTTTGTATTTTTAATTTTTCACTTGATACATCTTCAGGAACGGATTGGAGATTAGATAATTCACTAATTAATGTATTTTGCCTTGAATTTAACTCTTCTATTCTTTGATTTGCTTTTGAAGAAATATCATTCCATTGTTTTTCTTCAGCACTTAATTGCTTTATTCTTCTATTTTTTAATTGCTCCAATATGGCTTTAGTAGAATTATTTTGTTTACCTCTGGATACATAGCCATCCCATCTCCAAATTTCTCCTAGTTTGCTGACTAATATTTGTCCTGGCTTTAAGGTTTTTTGAATTTCTAAAATATTTTCCTTATTTTCTATTAATCCAACAAATTCTAATTTCTTTTTCAAATTATCTGGTGCTTTGATTAGAGAAGAAAATTTTGTAATTTCTGAGTTAAAGGAAGAATCTTCCACATCTAATTTTCTCCAAAAAATGCTTTGTTCTTCATCAATAGATGCAATTAATTCATCTGAAAAAACTGCAGCAATTGCTTGTTCAAGACCATCTTCAAAATCTAGATAATCAATTATTGGGTTATTATTTTTTTTATTAGAAACATTTTCATTATTTTGATCATCATCATTTTGAATAAAAAGATCACCTTGTTGTTTTAAAAGTATTGATTTTTCTTCTTGTACTCTTTCAAGATTTTGTTTTGCATCTTCATATAAAAATTTTTCTCTATCAATATCATTTTTAATTTGCTCTATACGGACTTTTGTTTCGTCTACTGCAATATTTGCTCTTTCAATTTCTTTTTCTTGATTTTCTAAACTAATTGAATATTTTTGTAGTTCAGCTGCAACCTTACTTTCTTGGAGTCTAAGGTTTGGAAGACTTTCTTGAACTTTTTCAAATTCGATATTTATTTTTGCTACAACCTGTGTTTGATCATTTACTACATTTGTTTCAGATTGAATTTTTTCATTAGCATTTTTTAATTTATCTTTTTCATCAATCCATTTCTTATAAAATAATCTTGCTCTTGCTTTAGTAATATCTTTTTGGATGTACTTATATCTTTCGGCTTGTTTAGATTGTTTCTTTAATATTGTTAATTGTTCATCTTGTGCTTTTAATACGTCCTTAACACGCTCTAAATTATTTTCAGTCGCATTTAATCGCAATTCAGCTTCATGTCGCCTTGAATGCAGACCTGTAATTCCCGCAGCTTCTTCAAGTAATGTTCTTCTATGCTCTGGCTTAGCAGCGATAATAGCACCAACTCTACCTTGACTAACCATCGATGTTGAACGAGCACCTGTTGCTGCATCAGCAAATAGCAATTGCACATCCTTTAAACGCACCTCCTTGCCATTAACTCTATATTCTGAGCCTTCACCTCGCCAAATTCTTCTAGTGACTTCAATAGTATCATTTTCATTGAAAATACTTGGTGCTTTTCTTGCTTTATTATCTAAATCTATAGTAACCTCGGCAATATCCCATGCTGGTCTATCATCTGTTCCATTAAAGATAACATCGTCTAATTCACTTCCTCTCATTTGTTTTGGAGAAAGTTCACCCATAACAAACCTAAAAGCCTCTACAAGATTAGATTTACCACATCCGTTTGGACCAACAATACCTGTTAAGCCATTTTCAATCAAAATTTCTGTGGGTTCAACAAAAGACTTAAAGCCTTTGACTTTAAGGGTCCTAAAATTAATCATCAACTATTGTGATAATATTTTATCGATGATTTGTCTAAACTCTTTTATGTTTTTATTCCCGGAATATAAAACTCCATTAACAATGAATGACGGAGTGGAGCCTATTTTATATTCTCTTTGCGCTTCCATTACACCCTCAAGTAATTGATTCTCTAAATCCACATTACTTAAACATGCATCAAAATCTTCTTGTTGCATACCGCCACTTTGCATTATTTTGTATAACTCGGACTTTGTTTTTGAATGATCTCTATTAACCCAATTATTTTGGAGTTTATAAAGGCCATTCATGTAATCATATCTTACATCTTCTGGGACACATCTTAAAATCATACTTCCAGCAAGAGCCGGATAATTAAAGGGAAAATCACGAAAAATAAACTTAACTTTACCAGTATCAATAAACTCTTTTTTTAATTCTTCTAGGGTATCATTATGAAAATCTGCACAGTGACTACAAGACATTGAAGCATATTCTATAATTGTGATTGGGGCATTTTCTTCCCCAATATAAAAATCATTATCTTTAACATCTAGTATTGAGTTTTCAGCTGCTTTGGCAGTGATAAAAAGTAGTGATAGTATAATAGAAATAAATAAAATTTTAATTTTCATTATTTGTCCTCAGTTGTAATTTTATTACCTAAATTTAATAGCGATTTTTTTAAATCAGAATTTTGAAATTCTTTAATGTTTTGCTTAACAAATTCTATGTCATCTTTATCTATTTGTTTTTTCTTACTTTGTTTCATATGAGTATACTTAGGTATGTAATTTTGATGAATTCTCAAGTCTATTATAGCTTTATAGCCAAAATAAGTATTAATTTTTTCAATTATAGTGTCCTTAAAGTGTTGAAATTCAATGGCTGCAGCTGGAGCAACACTCACATTTAGATAATTTTTATATACTGTCTCACCTACATCGTTTTCAAAATCACGCACCCTTGAAACATTTAAAGGCTCTGAATATTCTTTAAAATAACTACCAGCAATTTCAGGCCATTTGGAGTTAATTATAAATTCTGTACGATTATATTTAGAGGAAAATTTTCGATTAACCTTCCTTAGAGTATCGCCTATAGATTGTGGAACAAATGTTCTTTTTTGCTTTATATTTTTTTTGTCCATATGCATAAATAATTTATAGTACCTAAATATGAAAGCAATATGTTTAAACACGAAACACAAGTAATAAATTTTTTGCTTCAATGGTATTCCGTGAATGCCAGAAATTTACCGTGGCGGAAGAAAAATACTCTAAATTTACCTGATCCATACTTTGTGTTTGTAAGTGAATATATGCTCCAACAAACAACAGTAAATACTGTAAAAAATAAATTTAATGATTTTATTTTAAAATGGCCTTCACTAAATAAATTAGCGCAAACTTCAGAACCAAATATTTTAAAGTTCTGGTCAGGCCTTGGTTATTATTCAAGAGCAAGAAATTTATTAAAGTCTGCAAAAATAATTCATAAAAATTTTAAAAATAACATACCAAAAACTTATGATGAACTCATCCAACTTCCTGGCATTGGAGATTACACAGCAAAAGCAATTCTTGGAATAGGATATAATCAATCAGTTATGCCACTTGATGCTAATATTGAAAGAATTTTGGTTAGGTTATATGCTATCGATAAACCAATTAATAAAGTCAAAAATAAACTTAAAGATTTAGGAAAAAAATTCATCTCAGATAAATACTCTTCAAATTTAATTCAGTCTTTTATGGATTACGGATCAGAGATCTGTCTTCCGAGAAACCCTAAATGTAATATTTGTGGAATTAATAAATTTTGCCAATCATATAAAAAAAATTTACAGCAAAAAATTCCTTTTAAACTAAAAAAGAAAACTACTAAGCCTACTAAGTATACAAGAGCTTATGTAATTGTGAATGAAAAGAATGAAATCCTTGTGCGAAGTAGACCAAATAAAGGAATGTTGGCCTCCATGCTTGAAGTACCAAATGATGTCTGGGTTAAAAATAAGAAATTATTAACCACTGATCAAGATATACAAAAAATAAAAACAAAATTACAATCTAAAGGCTCATTAGAATATTCATTTAGTCATTTTGATTTAGAAACAGAAATTTTTTATGGCAATGTTAAAAAAGCAAATTTATCAAAAAGTAATTGGATAAAGAAATCTTCTTATTCTAGCTCTAGAATGCCAACTGTGATGAAAAAAATAGTAGATATAGCAGTATAATTTATGTAAAGAATTTTTTTGCGTTCATAAAAATTTTATATCCATCCCCAAATTTTTTTAAGGTTTTACTTTGCCAATTGGGAATATGATAATGATAAAATGCTCTTTCAGGATGAGGCATCATTGCAAGAACATTACCATTTTGATTAGTTAGCGCAGCAATATCATCTTTAGATCCATTCGGATTAAAAGGAAATTGACCTTTTGCTAATTTTTTATGATGATTAATGTATTGCAAACCAATAAGGTTATTAGCTTTGATAGTTTTTAGTAGATTAATAGGTATCATAAATTGCCCTTCTTGATGGGCAACAGGCAAGTTCAGCGTACTAATATTTTCTAGCCATGGTGATTTATTATTACTTACTTTTACATCAACCCATCGACACTCATAGCTACCAGATTTATTTTCAATCAATGCTACTTCTGGATCTTTTTTATTTAGGCTTGGAACTAATCCAAGATTAATTAATATTTGGCATCCATTACAAATACCTATGATTAATTTATCTTTTAATGAAAAATTTATTAGTTGATCATACAAATTGGTCATAATTTTTTTCGCCATTGCATTTCCTGAACCTGTATCATCACCATACGAAAAACCACCAGGTATAGCGAATACTTGATAGTTATTAAGTTGTTTAGGATTTTGTATTAGATCATTAATATGAACAATTTTTCCTTTAAATCCTACTACTTCAAATGCATGTAGTGTTTCATTTTCACAATTAATACCATAACCTGATAAGACTAATACGTTCATAACCCTTTAATACTTTGTTTGTATGACTTAGCAAAATCTGAAATTTTACCTCTCATAATTTTTTTGTTATCTTTAAACTCAACTACATCTGAGCCCGTACATTTACCAATAATTGTATAATCAGAACCTTTAAATATTTTTTTAAAATTGACTAACTTATTTTTTTTCATGGAAACAAGAATTCTACTTTGTGTTTCAGAGAATAAAAATTGGTCAACTGAGATTTTATTTTTTAGTTTTAAATCAATGGTTAAACCTTTCTTTGAAGCAATTGCCATCTTTATAACTGCAATTCCAATTCCACCCAAATCTATTCCAATTGCAGAATTTATAATTCTGAGTTTATTAGCTTTTTCAAAATTTCTATATGTGCGAAGTGCATCCTTGCTATTTACAACTGGATTTTTTGATTTTTCATAACCTATAATTTTGAAATAAACACTATCCTGTAATTCATTACGGGTATTTCCTAAAACTAAAAGTATATCACCATCATCGGGTGTCATTTTTGTTAAGTGTGAAATTTTATCTACCACTCCAATAGAAGAAATCAGCAATGTTGGAGGTATTGAAATTTTTACTGATTTTCCAGTTTTATCAAAACCTTTAAAATCATTAAACATACTATCTTTTCCTGAAATAAAAGGTGTTTGGTAAGCAACTGCATAATCATAACAAGCTTTTGCTGCTTCTTTCAATTGATATAAGCGATCAGGTTCATCCGAGCTGCACCAACAAAAGTTATCAAGAATTGCAATTTTTTTTGAGTTGGCACCACTTACAATTAAATTTTTATATGCTGTATCAATAGAGCACCCGGCCATATCATAAGGATTTGTTTCGGCGTACTGAGGATATGCAGCTTGAGAAAGAGCTATTGATTTTTCATCATCAAATAGAGGTTTAATAGCAGTAGCATTTCCAAAAACTCTGCCTTCGCCTTGTAATGGTTTTATAATAGAGGTAGCTTGTACTTCGTGATCATATTGCGTGGCTATAAATTCTTTTGATACAATATTTGGACTAGAGAGAAGTTTATGTAGCTTATCTATCAAAGAACTGTTCTTAATTATTTTTTTCTTTTCTTTTTTAATTTTTGGAAAAGATGTTTTTAAATTTAATTTTGGATAACCTTCATGAAGAAATTCCATATCTAAATTGAGAATTTCAGTTTTATTATATTTTACTATAGCTTTTTCTTTTTTAATAAACTTACCAATTATTGTTGCTTCTACACCTCTTGCATTAAATCTCTTTATAACTTTTTTTACATTAGCCGGAGGTACTGCTAGTGTCATTCTTTCTTGCGATTCAGAAACCCAAATCTCCCAAGGATATAATCCGTTATATTTGAGAGGAACTTTTTCAAGATTAACTATAAAACCACCACTCTCTTTTGCCATTTCTCCAATTGATGATGATAATCCTCCAGCTCCATTATCTGTTATGCTCGAGTAAAGATTTTCATCACGCAATTCTCTAATGATGACATCAGACATTTTCTTTTGTGTTATTGGATCACCAATTTGTACTGCAGAAACTGGACTATTAGGATCTAATTCCTCTGAAGAAAATGTTGCACCGTGAATACCATCTTTTCCTACTCTGCCTCCAGCCATTAGTATGATATCTCCTGGATTAGCTTTCTTCTTATGCGATAATTTTCCTTTAATTTTTTTCGGAATAATCCCAACTGTTCCACAAAATACAAGGGGCTTTCCTGCAAACCGGTCATCAAAATATACATTACCTTGAGGAGTAGGAATACCCGAACAATTTCCCCCAACTCTAACACCACTTATAATGCCCTTCGCAATAAAATTTGCTGGAAGCATTGGATCCTTATTTTTTTGACGATACAATTGATATTTCTTATTCGGGTCAGCTAAATAATATGAATACGTATTCGCTATAGGTTTTGCTCCTTTCCCAAATCCAAGACAATCCCTATTAACACCAACAATTCCAGTAATTGCACCACCAAATGGATCTAAGGCTGAAGGTGTATTATGTGTTTCAACTTTGTGACAAATAATCCAATCTTTATTGAATTCTATTCCACCAGCATTATCCGTAAAAAGAGAAACACAAAAATTATCTTTTCTTAATTGAATAATTTTTTCAGTAGCGCCTTTAATGTATTTTTTAAATATACCTTCGTGAATATCATCAATCTTAGCTGAAAATATTTTGTGTTTACAGTGCTCGGACCACGTCTGTGCTAGTGTTTCAATTTCTACATCTGTTGGTTTACGTTTTATAGTGGAAAAATAATTTCTTATGGCTTTTAGAGATTCCAGATCTAAGCCAAGTGTTCCCCTTCTAGATTTATCATTTTCTTCAATACCAAGTTTACCAATAAGACTGAGTTGATGATCAGAAATATTTAAATTAATTTCTTTTTTGCTATATTTTTTTTTCGGTAATTTTACCTTTTCTATTTTAAATTGATTTTTTTTAAAATTATTTAAATATTTTTTAAATGGATAAATCTTAATTGTTTGAATTAAGGGATTTGCTTCATTTTTAGATATTTTAGTAATATCTTCTTTTCTTCCTTTTATTAAAATAATTTTTGTTGAACCAAGTTCAAAGCTTTTAAAACTACTTTTAAGATTATCTTTGATTATTTCTTTTACAGTTGTAGCAATATTATCAGTTACACCTGGTAAAAATTTTATTTCTACAACCCAGTTAAAATTACTATAACTAGATAAAACCTTATTTACATTTTTTTTTGTTAATATTGTTTGAGAAACGTCATTAGAAATAAGTTTACTTATTTTAGTAAACTTTTGATCATCAAGATTTGTCGAAAAGAAATATCCATCTATAATTTTGATGGATTTATTATTGTGTTCTTTTTGTAGTGAACTTTCTTTCCCTGTCTTCTCAATAGAGAGAATTTGAATTGTATTTGTCATTATGAGTACGAATCAACTTAATTTACTATATTAATAGTTTACTCGTTAACGATTCGTTTAAAACTAATTAAATATGACAACATATAAAGAAGCAGGTGTTGATATAGAAAATACAGATGCCCTTGTCGAAGATATTTCTGAGCTAAGCAAATCAACAAATAGAAAAGGAAATTTTGATAAAATTGGTGGATTTGGAGGTATTTTTGATCTTAAAAATTGTGGATATGAAGATCCTTTATTGGTCTCTGGCACAGATGGCATAGGGACAAAAATATTACTAGGGATTGAAACTGACATTTTAGATGGTTTAGGTCATGATCTTGTTGGTATGTGTCTAAATGATATTCTTTGTCATGGGGCAGAGCCATTATTTTTTTTAGATTACTATGCTTCTTCCAAGATTGATAAAAATTCTTTTTTAAAAATTATGAAAAGCATCACTGAAGCTTGCAAGATAAATAATTGCTCTCTTATTGGTGGTGAAACAGCAGAGATGCCTGGGCTTTATAAAAAAGATGATTTTGATTTTGCTGGATTTTGTGTTGGTGCTGTAGAGAGAAAAAAAATTCTACCTAAAAGAGATGTCATGAAAGAAGATGATCTTCTATATGGGATTAGATCTTCAGGCTTTCATTCAAATGGATATTCTCTCATTCGAAAAGTTTTAAAAGATAAAAATATAGATCTACATAAAGAAACAGAATTTAAATCATCTTATGAAACAAATGCAGCAGCCTTAATGGCTCCAACAAAATTATATTTTCCTTTTTTAAAAAAAATTTTAACAACAAATCTTATCAATGGTATTTCGCATATAACAGGCGGAGGTATTATTGGTAATGCTCCAAGAATGCTCTCTGAAAATTTATCAGCAAGGATTGATAAAAAATTTATTTGTGATGAAGAAATTTTCCAATGGTTTCAAAGTTTAGCTAACATTTCAGATGAAGAAATGTTAAAGACCTTTAATTGTGGATTAGGTTTGATAATGTCTATTTCAAAAAATAATTACAAAGAATTTGAGCAATTAATAAAAGATGAAAATTTAGATATTTTTGAAATTGGGAAAATAGAAGTTAACAAATCATCAAGGTGCACAATTAGTTGAAAAAATTACAAGTTGCTATTTTCATATCGGGAAGAGGTTCCAATTTAGAATCACTAATACAATCATCATTTACAAAACAAAGTTTAGTAGAGGTTCAATTAGTAGTCTCTAATAACTCCAAAGCAAAAGGCTTAACTATTGCCAAAAAAAACAAAATTCCATTTATACATTTTATCCCAAGAAAAAATTTCGAAAACAAAGTCATGAAGTATCTAAAAAATATTGATATCATTTGTTTGGCTGGTTTTATGCAAGTTTTAGACTCAAAATTTGTCAGGCAGTGGCGATCGCGATTAATCAATATTCACCCATCTTACCTTCCAGCTTTCAAAGGTTTAAATGCTCAGGATCAGGCCATAAAGGCTAAAGCGAGCTATTCTGGTTGTAGTGTTCATTACGTAAGCACTAAAATTGATTCTGGAAAGATTATATTGCAAAAAAAAGTAAAGATTTTGAAGAAAGATAATACCGAATCACTCTCAAAGAAAATATTGATAGAAGAGCATAAGGTTTATCCAAGAGCATTACAGATGGTTGCAAAAACACTTTTAACAAGACAACAGTAAGATGAAAAATCGACAAAATTTCTTAAAAAAATTCGAGGTAAGGCAATCATATGTTCCCAGATTTAATGAGGAGTGTGGTGTTTTTGGAATAAGTGGAACCAAAGATGCTGCAGCCTTAACAGCTCTTGGTTTGCATGCGTTGCAACATCGTGGTCAAGAAGGTTGTGGAATTGTCAGTTATGATGGCAACTCCTATCACTCAGAAAGAAAATTTGGATTGGTTGGCGATAATTTTACGAAGAAACACTCATTAGATAAGTTAAAGGGAAAAATTGCAATAGGGCACAATCGTTATTCAACCACAGGCGGTGAAACAATAAGAAATATACAACCTTTTTATGCTGACCTTCATGGTGGAGCTATTAGTATTGCTCATAATGGTAATCTAACTAATGCACTACTTTTAAGAGAGCAAATGGTACGTGAAGGTGCAATATTTCAAACAACATCAGATACCGAAACAATTGTTCAACTTGTAGCTCGTTCAAAAAAGAAAGATATTTTAAATAAAATTATTGATGCTTTAATGCAAATTCAAGGTGGTTATGCTTTATCAATTATCGCTAATGGTACATTGATTGGTGCAAGAGATCCATTAGGTATTCGACCACTTGTTTTAGGTAAATTTAAAAATGCATTTATCCTTGCCTCTGAAACTTGTGCGCTAGATATTATAGGTGCAAAATTTATCCGTGAAATTGAAAATGGAGAAGTTGTAGTTATTAATGATAATAAAGTTGAAAGTAGAAGACCATTCCCAAAAAAACAAATCAAACCATGTGTATTTGAATATATTTATTTTTCGCGGCCAGATAGTATTTTAAAAAATAAAACCGCCTATGAATATAGAAAAAATTTAGGTACATATTTAGCAAAAGAAACCGATATAAAACCAGATGTGGTCGTACCAGTTCCAGACTCAGGTGTTCCTGCTGCGCTTGGTTTTAGTCAAGAGTCTGGTATTCCTTTTGAGTTAGGATTAATACGAAATCATTATGTGGGGAGGACATTTATTGAGCCAACTCAGCAAATTAGAAGTTTAGGTGTAAAGTTAAAACTAAATCCTAACCAAAGTTCTATTAAAAAAAAGAAAGTTGTTTTAATTGACGACTCATTGGTTCGAGGAACAACATCCACTAAGATAATAAAAATGCTTTATGATTTTGGCGCAAAAGAAGTCCATATGCGTATTGCTTCACCTGCAATTAAATATCCTGATTTTTATGGAGTTGATACTCCGACCCAAGAAGAATTATTAGCTGCAAACAAAAATTTAGAGGAAATGTGTAAATATATTGGAGCTAAATCATTAAAATTTTTATCATTAGATGGTCTGTATCAAGCTCTTGGTTATGATGAGAGAGATAATGATAATCCTCAATTTACTGATCATTATTTTACAGGAGAGTATCCAGTCAGACCTTTAGATTACTTGAATGACGAAAGCTTAAAAAAACTTTCATTCTTAAGTCTTGCTTCAAATAATTAATTAATGAATTATTTTTTTTCATGAACGTTCTTGTCATTGGTAATGGTGGAAGAGAGCACGCATTATGTTATGGCATAAAACAATCTCCTAATTGTTCTAATTTATATTGTATTCCTGGAAGTGATAGTATCAGTGAGATTGCTTCTTCGATTATCATAGATGTTGATGATCATGATGCTATTCTTCAATTTTGTCTAGAAAATAAAATTGATCTAGTAGTAATAGGTCCAGAACTACCTTTAACTAAAGGATTATCCAACCTTTTAATGAACAATTCTATTTTTGTCTTTGGCCCTGATCAGATGGGAGCTGAACTAGAAAAATCAAAAAAGTTTACAAAAGATATTTGTAAAAAATTACATATAGCAACAGCTTCTTATGACGTATTTGACAACTATGATGATGCCTTCATTTTTTGTCAAAACCAATCCTATCCTCTTGTTATTAAAGCTGATGGTTTAGCAGCAGGAAAAGGAGTTATTATTTGTCAAACAATAGAAGATGCAAAAGATGCACTGATTAAATGTTTTAAAGATAATTCTTTTGGTGATGCTGGTTCAGTTGTTGTTATTGAAGAATTTTTAGTTGGTGAAGAGGTAAGTTTATTTTCACTTGTTGATAAAAATGGATTTGTGTTGCCACTTACAACAGCACAAGATCATAAAAAAATCTTGGAAGGAGAAAAAGGGTTAAACACTGGTGGTATGGGAGCCTACACACCTGTTCCTTCTATTTCATCAAATAAAATGAATGAATTATCTAAAACATTTGTTGAGCCTATTGTTCAACATCTTACTGAACAAGGCATCAAGTATCAAGGAATGTTTTATGCAGGATTAATTCTAACAGATAAGGGTCCAAATTTACTCGAAATTAATGTTCGTTTCGGTGATCCGGAAACACAAGCAATTATTCCACTATTAGAAACAGATTTATTAGAACTCCTTCATGCATCAGCGATAGGCACCTTAAATGAAATAAAAAAAATTAAGTGGAAAAATGATTATGCCATGACAGTAGTAATGGCTGCTCATGGTTATCCTGAGGATTATAAAAAATTAACACCAATTAATAATTTGGAAAATCTTACTTTAACATCAGATGACTATCTATTTCATGCAGGAACAATCCTCAAAGAAAACAAATGGCTCTCTAATGGGGGGCGCGTCTTAAATATCTCTAATACGGGTAAAGATTTAAAAACTATTAGAGAAAATATTCACAATATAATCAATCAAATTAATTGGGATGAGGGATATTATCGAAAAGATATTGGTTGGAGATATATTGATGAGTAATTCTTTTTTAGTTGAAGGAAAAACAAAAATTATTGAGAAAACAAATGATCAAAATATCATTCGAATTGTAACAAAAGATTTTTTAACAGGTGGGGATGCAGCGAAGAAAGAGGAAATTAAAGATATTGGAATACAAAAGACAAAACAAACAAGTAATGTGTTTAGTATGCTAACCAAGGCAGGTATAGCAACATCATTTATTGAACAAGATTCGCCAAATAGTCTTTTAAGTTACAACTGTAATATGCTTCCCTTAGAATTTGTAGTTAGGCGCTATGCATGGGGAAGTTACTTAAGTAGAAACACTCAATTTGCAAAAGATAAAAGTAATCCTCACCAATTTGAAAACTTAGTTTGGGAAATATTTCATAAACAAGCGGTTGTTATCCCTCCACATGTTGAAGAACCTGTTCAAATGGATGAGAGTGAAGCGAGAAGACAATTTTTAAAAGATGGAAAATGGGAAGAGGGTGTATTTACGGATCCTTTTGTTAAAACTGGAGAAGAATGGGAGTTATTTTCTGCCAAACAACCTATAACAAGCAAAAGCTTGATGAAAACCAAAAAATTATTGTCTGATCAAGAATTAGAAATAGCTATTAATAAAATTATTCTTCCAAGTTTTGAGCTTATTGAAGACAAATGGAAAACTATTAAGACAATTGATGGTCCTATACATTTAGTTGATATTAAGTTTGAGCTTGGTTTTAAAGTATCGGATAATTCGTTAGTTTTATCTGATGTCGTTGATAATGATAGTTGGCGAATATGGCCTGGAGGGGATCCCACTAAACAATTAGATAAACAATCTTTTCGTGAAGGAGAAGATTTAGTAAATGTTGCCAATAAATATCAACTGGTAACAAAGTTAACTGATCAATTTAATTAAAGTTAATAATTTATTTTTCTATAATCGTTAAATGACCCATTTTTCTTTTTTGCTTAATTTCTGTTTTTAAATAATCATAAAAAAATTCGTTATCCTTAAATATTTTATTTCGATACGGTGATATCTCATCACCAATTAAATTAATCATTTTGGCATTATACAATTTTTTTGTTTCAATCTTTTCTAAGCCGCATACTGCTCGTACATGATTTTCAAATTGACTAATATTATGAGAGTTCATTGTCAGATGTCCAGAATTATGAACACGAGGAGCAATTTCGTTAGCATATAAATTATCATCAGTATCAATAAAAAATTCTACACATAACGTTCCAATGTAATCTAGTTTTTCTACAACGTGTTTTGCCCACTCAATCGATTTTTTTCGTATGTCATCTGAGATATCACTTGGTATTGTTGAATATTTTAAAATTTGTTCTTCATGAACATTCTCAATAGGATCATAGATCTCATAACTACTTTGATCATAACGAGTAATGACGACTGAAATTTCTTTTTTAAGATGAATGAGTTTTTCTAATATGTATTCTTTTGTAAAATCAATTTCGTCCGTTATATCATCTACAGTATGTAATTTATATTGACCTTTGCCATCGTATCCTAAAGTTGTAGTTTTTAACAAACCAGGAAGCAAGTCTACATTTTCACTCAAATCCTTTTCATTTTTGACAGTTACATATTTTGTTGTTGTTATATTATTATTATTGAGAAATTTTTTTTCTGTTTCCCGGTGTTGAATGAGTCGATTAATTTCTGGTTTAGGTAAAACTTGTTTCTTTTCATTTATCTTTTTTAATATTGCAAAGGGAATATTTTCAAATTCATATGTAACAAGATCAACTTCATCAATAAAATTATTTATCGTTGTATCATCATCATACTGACCAAAAATAAATTTAGTCGCAAAGTGTTGTCCAGGCGCATCAGGATCATCACTTAATATGACGGTTTGTATATCTATTTTTTTTGCTGCATCTGCTAAAAGACTTCCTAATTGTCCACCACCGATAATGCCAAGTGTGGGTGTACTCATGACTTATGGTTTTTGTTTAACAGCTTTTGATTGTTTAGTTCGATAATTTTTTAAATTTTTCTTAATTTCTTTATTCGTAAGAGCAATAATGGAAGCTGCATATAAACCGGCATTCATTGCTCCATCTTCACCAATTGCCACACTACCAACAGGGATACCTTTTGGCATTTGTACTATAGATAACAAACTATCCAATCCCTTTAATTTACGACTTTCCACTGGTACACCGATTACAGGTATAGTTGTTAATGATGCAATCATTCCTGGTAAATGCGCGGAGCCTCCTGCACCAGCAATAATGACAGAGATATTATTATCTTCAGCTGCTTTGGCAAATTTAAACATTCTCTCTGGCGTACGGTGTGCAGAAACAATTTTGGTTTCAAATTTAACTTTCAGTAATCTTAAAATTTTTTCACAATTTTTCATGGTAGCGTAATCAGACTTACTTCCCATCACAATTGCTACCTTATGTTTTGTTGATGCTGAGGTCATTTTTGTTTTATTGTATCAATTCAATGATGATTCGATACATTATTACATAATGACATCGTGGACATTACTTTCGCGGGCTCCTGCTTTAGAAATAAACACAAATTTACAATTGCCTTGCATTTTCTTAATCGTTTTATGACCAGTGTAACCCATGGAAGATCTTAAGCCACCAACAAGTTGATACGCTACATCTTCTATTTTACCTTTATATGGAACCATCCCTTCAACACCTTCTGCCACTAATTTTTTGGCATTCTTTGTTTCTTCTTGGGAGTATCGATCAAAAGAACCTTTTTGCATTGCTCCTACCGAACCCATACCTCTATAGGATTTAAATTTTTTACCTTTAATCGTTAATAATTTCCCTGGTGATTCTTCAGTACCAGCAAATAAAGACCCTATCATGCAAGCACTTGCACCACCTGCTATAGCTTTTGCAATATCACCTGATGTTTTTATTCCTCCATCTGCAATCACAGGAATTTTAAATTTTTTGGCAACTTGAAATGTATCCATTACAGCGGAGAGTTGAGGAATACCAACACCAGTCACAACTCTTGTAGTACAAATTGATCCTGGACCAATACCTACTTTAATTGCATCTACACCAGCACTAATTAAATCTGATGCAGCTTTTTTTGTAGCAATATTTCCAACTATAAGAGGAGTTTTCTTTAAAACTTTTTTTGCTTTTTCAATAAACTGTAAAGTTGTTTTTGTGTGTGCATGAGCAACATCAATAAAGACTATGTCAACACCAACTTTTAATAATTCCAATAGTCGTAAGTAAGCATTATTTTCAACACCAATTGCAGCGCCTACTGCAATTTTTTTGTTAGAATTAATTACAGCATTTTGAAATTTTTTACTGTTAACTTTAAAGCTATGAACTTTTTTTACTTCGCTTGCTTGTTTATCAATTGGCATATTACGGTGGATAACACCTAGACCACCATTTAGTGCGAGATTGATCGCCATCTTATTCTCTGTCACGGTATCCATAGCAGCGGAGAGTATGGGAATATGTAATTTGATTTTTCCAATGGTAATCGATGTATCTACATTTTTTGGTTTGATCTCCGAATACGCTGGTGAGAGCAAAACATCATCAAAAGTAACGGAATAATTAGTATTTATCTGGTAGGCCATTTCCAACAATATTTATTTTGTTTCGATTTGTAAAATAAATAGTTCAAATAATACTTTTTGAACCCCTACGTATTAAATTTTATATTCGAAGTTCTGCGTTGTAGGGTTAATCTTTATTAATCTTGCACCATTTCGAATATGATAGTGTGTAGCAACTGGAGTTAATGGCGAAATAGTAATGATACTTTCAAATTGCTCTTTTGATTTAATATATTTTTGCAATTCTTTCATAATTTTTTTCCCTGCTCCTTTTTTAAAAGACCATAAAGTATAGGCAATTGGTATAGTTGCTTGATCTTCTTCGACGCTCATCAAATCCATTTCTTTAATGGTTGCTGGTATTTCATTTGTAAAGGCAAAGCAGGCAATACCCTCAATATCATCCTTATATTTAAGGCCAAAAATTTTTCTTCCTTTAGAAGTTCGAAAGTCATTATCAAGTTCTGGGCGCACTGGATCATCAGATGGATTAACACCATCTAGTTCAACAAGTTCTGTTTTTTTGATCCAACTAAAGAAATCAAACTCGTATTTGTATCTGCCAATTTTCATTTAAAGTATGTAATGCTTTATAAGATTTGATTAATAAAGATAGTGAATAATTTGTTACTTTAGTGATTGGATAAATAGTTTATTATCAAATTTTACTAATAAAAATCTAAATATTTATAATGTCCTCTAAATCTTCTATCAAAAATATAATTAAACTTTCTATTCCAATATTTTTTGCAAACTTAGCTATTCCTTTAGTTGCCATTGTTGACACAGGACTAATGGGCAATCTTGATAATGCTAGTTACTTGGTTGCTACCAGTATTGCAGCAAGTGTTTTTTCGATGATTTTCTGGAGTTTTGGCTTCCTGCGTATGGGTACGGTCGGCATGGTAGCTCAAGCTTATGGATCAAAAGATTATCAGGAAATTATAAATATATTTTTACGAAATATTTCTTTTGTAATTATTATTTCCTTACTACTTATTATTTTTCAGAGATATATATTTCAAATATCATTATCTATATTTGAACTATCATTAGAAACAAAAAAATATTTTAAAGACTATTTTAATCTTCGTATTTATTCCTCATTTGGAGAGCTTACTATTTTTGTAATTACAGGATTGTTTATTGGTTTACAGAAAACAAAAACATCAAGTATCATTATTGGTTTCTTTTCTATTACAAATATACTCTTTAGCTTATTTTTTGTTTTATATTTAAATTTGAATGTTCAGGGTGTTGCTCTTGGTACTTTAGTCTCTTCTTCTTTGACAACAATTATTTTTTTATTTTATACTTTTTTTGATTTAAATAAGTTTGCTCAGTTAGAATATGATAAACAAAAGATTTTTAACTTTAAAAAAATTAAAAATATTTTTAATATTAATTTTAATATATTTATCCGATCTATTCTTCTTACATTTGCTTTCTTATATTTTACCTATCTTGGCAATTCTATTAGTGAGGAGACGGTTGCTGCAAACACAATATTGCTTAATCTAACGATGCTATCTGCGTTTATTCTTGATGCCTATGCATTTTCAACAGAGGGTATTGTTGGATATTCTATTGGCTCTAAAAATTTACGTTTATTAAAAGACGTTATTAAAAATTCTTTTATTTTAAGTGCTTCTACAGCTTTATTAATATGTGTTATTTTTTTCTTTGGTAATCATTACTTTATTATTGCCATGACTGATTTGTCCGAGATTAGAGATATCTGTTTTTCCTATGCATATTGGATTGTTATTATTCCTTTTATTTCCTCTTTCTGTTTTCAATTTGATGGTATTTTTGTAGGTGCATCCCAAACAACAGAACTGCGAAACGCAATGATAGTATCTGTGGTGATTTATATTGTCGCTTCTTTTTTCTTAATAGCAAGTTTTGGTAATACAGGCTTATGGTTATCACTCTGCATCTTCTTTATTGCCAGAGCTTTGACTTTATTTTCTTATTTAGGTAAAATTTATCAACGCATCACCTAAAAAACTGAGAAAATACCTATATTTTTTTTAAAACATATATAAATAATATCAAAAATTTGGTCTAAATTTTTAAAAGGCGATAAACATTATTATGAGAGTATTTGTAATTATTTTATTCTTTTTTTATTCACTTCATTTATTTGCTGAATTACCGAGTGGAAGTACAACGATATCAGGTGATGTTTCACTTACTACTGATGATCAGACGCTGACAATTCAACAGCAATCAGACCAAGCTATCATAGAATGGAATAGTTTTAACATTGGAGAAAATAATACAGTTACTTTTAATCAACCTTCTGCAGCTGCTAGTGCACTTAATAGAGTCATTTCTGGCAATCCAACAACATTAGCTGGTGTACTAAATGCCAATGGTAAAGTTTTTGTTGTGAATGAAAACGGCGTCTATTTTACACCTACGTCAACAATCAACGCTCATTCATTTGCTGCGTCCACCCTTGCTTTATCCAATGACGATTTTCTTAATAATAAATTATTATTTAAACTAGATGACGTAGATAATATTTTTTCTTCTATCGTTCATAAAGGTTCTATTACAACTTTGGATGGAGGGTTTACTGCCTTATTAGGTGGTGCTGTTGATAATGAAGGCACGATTAATGCTAATCTTGGTAAAATTGGCATAGGAGCTGGAAAAGAAATAACATTAGACTTAAGTGGTGATAAATTTTTACAAGTAAGCATCCCCTTTACTGAAGCCATTACCTTGCTCGATCAAAATGCAGAAGAATTAAGTACAATTATAAATCATGCAGGAACATCAACGGGAAATAGAATAGACATTGATGTGGGTGCTGCCAAAAATGTTGTTCAGCGTGCTGTTAATATTCCCGGCAATCTTGTTGCAACTACGGCTTCACAACAAAACGGTGTCATTACTCTTGGAAGTGGAAGCGACATTGTTGTTGCAGGAAACTTAACAGCAAAAGAGGGTGGTAACATTAATGTAGAGGGAGACTTTTTATCTTTTGGAGGAGAAGTTGATGTATCCGGAACAAATGCAGGCTCAATAAATTTAAATAGTTCTGGAGAAATTTCATTGGGAGGGAATTTAAATGCTTCTTCTACTCAAAATAGTGGTGGTGCTATTAATATTAAATCTGAATATAAAATTGTTCAAAGTTATAGCAGTGAAATTAATTCATCAGGAAATACCAATGGTGGTAATATTCTTTTATCCGCACCTAATATTATGTCTTCTGGTTCAGTTTCCGCAAAAGGTAATCAACAAGGTGGATATATTGACTTAGAATCAGAGGGATATATTCGATTATTATCCTCTAAGATTGATGTAGCAGGTAATACCCAAGGTGGTTTAGTTCGTATTGGTGGAGAGTTTCAAGGCAATAATAATTTAACAAGAACTGCAGAACAACAAGATGTTTTTGTTGATAGATGGGGTGAAAGACGATCGCTCACAAATGCAAAAACAGTTTTAGTCTCGGACGGTTCTAGGATTGATATATCATCATCTGAAGGAAAAGCCGGTACCGCAATTATTTGGAGTGATCAAGAAACAACTATGCTTGGTAATATTGATGCAACAGGAACAACAGGTGGTGCAGTTGAGATTTCTTCGAAAGATACCTTACGCCATGTGGGATTATCAAATGTTAATATATCAGAAGGTGGTCATTTATTACTTGATCCAAAAAATATAACTGTTGGAACAGGTGTAACATCACAAAATTGGATCTATCGAGGATTGATTGGACACGATTACGTAGATACATTACTAGATGGAAATCTAAATGAAGAAAATCTAGAAATAGATGATAATTTTGGATCAGATGTTAGCATTAGTGATGATGCTACTTTAATGGTAGTTGGAGCAAGGCACGGTAAAGGATCTTCAAATCAATCATCATCATCTGGAGAAGTATATTTGTATAAATTTGATGATGGCGATTTTACAAATGCTACACTCATGGGTCGTATAGGAAAAGGATATACCGGAGGTCTTAATATAAATATCAGCACTATAGGTAAAGATGATAAATTTGGACGATCTGTATCTTTTGATAGCACAGGAAAACGACTAGCAATTGGAGCAACGGGTGATGATGGTTATGATGGTGATTATAAAAATGCAGGTGCAGTTTATTTAATTACTTTTAGTGATACATCATACGCAGGTGGTGAACACGTAGGCACAATAGGTGCTGGTTATACTGGTTCTAACAATATAAATTTATTGAGTCAGGGAGATAATAATGCTCCTGTTATTGAGGTATCTGATTTATTTGGAGTAAGTGTAGCTCTAGATGGTGATGCTGATGTTTTGGCAGTCGGTAGTTATGGTGACCATGGTTATTCGGAGGGAGGGTCAGAAAGAGATGACTCTGGTTCAGTTTTTATGATTTCCTTAAATTCAGATTTTAAAGGTGGTGAAGTTAAATCTCGAATTGGTCATGGCTATACATATAATACAGGTTCTGATTGTTATGCAAATAGCACTTGTGCATCATTTTCACAGGATTTTGATACAGAAAGTGAAACCGATTTAAAGTTAAACAGAAGAGATCGTCTTGGTTGGAGTGTAACGTTAAATCATGAAGGATCTTTACTTGCAGCATCAAGGATATTTGATGATGGTAAAGGTAATAATGCAACAAATGCGGGAGCAGTTAATTTATTTAAATTTATGAAAGACGGTAGTGTTGTTTCTGCTGAAACGGGAACAGCTACTTATGTTGGAACAATTGGGTATGGTTACGATTATCTAGATACGAGTGATGATAGTGAACACACAGAAACACTTGGATCACAAGATGTTTTAGGTAAATCAGTGGCGTTTGATAAAGATGCTAATCGTTTAGCTGTTAGCTTTAACGACAAGTTATCTGAGGGTGGTACTACCAAGCCTGGTGGTGTACATTTATATAATTTAACTGATAATTTAGCATCAGCATCTTATGTAGCAACAATAGGTGATGGGTATAGTGGTGGTAAAAATGTTGATTTAAGTGCGTATATGGATGCTAAAGATCTTTTTGGAGATGGTGTAGATTTGAATGAAACGGGCAGTCGTCTTGTAATTTCAGGTATGCTTGCAAGCGGAAATAGTAATACACAATCTAAAAGTGGTGAAGTGATGCTTATTAAATTTGATGATGATGCTTTCAGCAGTGGTGAAATTTATGGAATCGTTGGTAGTGGATATGGTGCTAGTAATTTAGATATTGATGATCAACTAGATAGTAATGACCAATTTGGTAGAGGTATATCTCTCGATCGTGATGGAGATAGAATGGCTGTAACATCAACTTATGATGATGGAAGTGACGACCTCCAAACAAATACTGGAGCAGTATATTTATTTACATTTGCTGATACAAATTTTTCTACCCCAGAATTTAAAGGAAAAATTGGAAAAGGTTATACAGGGTCCAACAATTTAGATATAAATTCTCTAGCAAATAATGAAAGAGCATGGCGAGTAGCTTTAGATGGAGACGGTGACAGATTAGCTTTTTCAGGATATAAAACTACTACAGGAGCAGTAGAAACAGGATCTGTCTATTTAGTAACATTTGGTGATAATTTTAGTACTCCTGAACATGTCGGTACAATTGGAAGAAGTTATCCCTCAGATAACGAACACAATCTATCAATAAGTACTTTAGATGACGGTGATTTATTTACCTCAGTGGCTTTAACTGATGATGGATCAGGTCTTGTTGTTGGCGCTCAAAGAGATGATGGATATGATGATACCGCAACAAATGCAGGTGCAGTTCATTTAATTAGATTTAGTAATACCGATTTTGATAATCCTAATCATGTCGGCACAATAGGATCTGGTTATACAGGAAATAATAATGAAAATATAAGTTCAATTTTAGATAATAATGACAATTTTGCTAGTCATATTGCATTAACAAAGGATGGTAAAATTTTAGCTGTTGGAACGCATAAAGATGATGGTTTTGATGGCAATTATACTGATACAGGTGCAGTGCACCTTTTCACCTTTGGTGATAATTTTAGCACTCCTGACTATGTTGCATCCATAGGAAATAAATATGAGGGTAATGGTGGAAAAGATTACGATACATCAGGTATTTCTGGTTTTAAGGCAGGTCAGGTAGCTATTGATGGTGATGGAAACCGCCTAGCAATTGGTCACCATGATACGGATGATGTACATGTATTTGGTTTTCAGGATACATCTTTAAATGGAGCAAGTTTACAATTTACTATAGGACTTGGTCAAACTGGTAGTAATACGCTTAATGCTACGACTCACGGACTAGAAGATGCTGATGAATTTCCAAACAGTATAGCTATGGATGATACAGGAACATTAATGGCTGTAGGTGCAACTCGAGATGATGGACTTGGTAATGATGACGGTGATGGAACAGATGCGGGAGCAGTATATTTATGGTCTGATACAATCATGCAAGGGGCAACATCTTACACAGATTTTGCAAGTGATGATGTGGTTATCAACATAACAGAATTAGAGGAATTTTTAAATAACGGCGTTGAAGTTACCCTTCAAGCAAATACAGATATTACCATTAGTTCTGCTATTACTGTTACAGGAACTGGAAATTTAAATCTTCATGCCGGAAGGGATGTTAATATTAACAGCAATATCAATACAGCAGCAGATCTAGAAATTATTGCAAGTGACACAAATACTAACAATGTTTCTGATAGTGATAGAGATGCTGGAGTAGGAGATGTTGTTGCTAGTTCTGCAAGCTTAACAGCAGATGATTTAACTATAAAACTTTTAGATGGCGGTACATTAACCAATGCTAGTATGGGAAATATAAATCTATCTACTGTCACTGCTACCACAGGTACTCTAATTTCAGATAATTTTTCAATATCAGGGGCTAGCGCTGACGATAAGACATATGATGGAACTACATCAGCTACAGTTAGTGGAGGAACAATATCAGGTTTAAATTTAACAGGTACTGATCTTTCTATAAGTTCCTCTGGTAGTTTTTTAACAGCAGATGTTGAAAATAATAAAGAGGTTCCAATCAATTATCAACTCTCAGGGTTTACTTCAGGTAGTATTACAATTGAAGATTCAAATGGACCTTTAGAAACGGTTCCACTTGCTAACATTCTTAGTGGTTCTAAAACTCCGCCACTTCCAGGAGTAGCACCAGATGAAGAAAAAGAAAAAATTGTTGTTCAAGAAAAAATAAATAAAGATGTTTTCGATGACGTATCTCGAATTGTGTCTTTTATATCTGTTGATGGTGCATCTAATGCAGCACTAATACAAAATGAATTTATTACATCTTTTCCTCAGGTAGACGCGCTTAGTATTCAAAGACTATAAATGCGATATTTTTTATCTTTTATCTTTTTTATTTCTATTTCATTCATGTCATATCCTGGTTTGACAAATACTGGTAATTATATTGTTTATGAAACAGGCTTGGTCGTACCACCTGGAGCAGAAAATATTTCATTTAATTTTGTTGGAATTGAAATTGAAAATGAAATCGAAGACATGATTGAGCTTCGTAAAAATTTATTTAAATCAAAAATTTTTAAAACAATAACATTAAAAGATTTTTATAATTTACTGATTGCATTAGAGCAATTGTATGTTTTAAATGGATATTTTTTAACGCGTTTTATTGTTCCACCTCAAACAATTGAACAAAATACTAAAATAAAAGCTATTGTTTTTCCTGGTAAAATTGAATCAATTGATTACTCACAATTAGATAAACGTATTTCAAAACCAATAAAGAAATATTTCGATAAACTCGTTGGTATTAAAGGGTTAGAATATCCTGCTATTGAAAAATCGATCATTAAATCACGAGAATTACCAGGTGTTGATTTAGAAACAACAATTAAGGCAGGAGAAGAACCTGGAACATCTTCACTACAACTAAATGCTGAACACGAATTAGTAAGTGGTTATTTTACCTATTCAAATGGATTATCAGAAACAGCAGGAAAAGATCAGTTCACTTCTTACCTAAGTTTTAATAGTCCTTTTGGTTATGGTGAAAATCTTTATGCAGCCTACGTCTTAGATCCTGAAAATGGTGTTAATGTTCCATTTGATGAAACAGAAATTATTAAACGAACAGATTTTCGAGAAGCATATCTTGTTGGTGGTAAAGTACCACTTCTTGCCTCAGACTTTTCTATTTTTGGTGCTGTTAATGAATCTTATTCAGAACCTAAAGGTTTAAATAAAAAAGGGGAATTTAAAAAAATTAACCTTGGTCTTGAATATCAAATAAAAAATACGCGGCTTATAAAAAATAATCTTTCATTAGATTGGCAATGGATTAAGGAAAGAGAACATCGAACATTATCTTTCCTCACAAATGATACCTTTTATGATGAATACAATGCTCTTGAGTTAAAATATACGACGACTAACTTATCTTTCTTAGATACGTTATCTCTCAAAGGTAGTTCAGCTTTAAAGTTTGGCACTCCGATCTATACTAATAAAACATCAGATACTAAAACATTATCCCGTGTGGGCTCCACTTTAAATTTTATTAAATGGAATAGTGATATTAATTTGAATAGGCAAATATTTAGAGAGTATTTATTGAACACACGTTTTGTTTTTCAAAAACTTGTAAGTGATAGAGGTTTAATTAATTCAGAACAAATAAATATAACAGGACCAGGTCAAATGTCTGGTTTTGAATCAGGTAATATGTCTGGTGATCAAGGTTTCTTTTTGCGAACAGAATTGAGTAGACCCTTGTATCCTTTTTCAGAAGATGACGAAGATAAAAGGGAAGAGTCTATACGTATTGAACCGTATATTCATCTTGGTGTTGGTGCTACCTACTATAAACGACCAGCCTCAGGTGAGTTCAGTCGAACAGAAGTAGCAAGTGGAGGGTACGGTGTTAAAATTAAAATTCCTCTTAATTCTAATAGTCTTGATATTAGTTTTGAAGTAGCAGAAGCTGATAAAAGTATTGAGGGAACTACTTCTAGACCTGTGTATTTACTTAATACCACATTTTCATTCTAAAAATTTATGATAAAAACATCTCATATAATGAAAATTATTACGATAATTATCCTCAAGATCATATTATTTTACTCAACTTTTGTGAGTGCAGAAGTTAAAATTGCTGCCCTTTATGCAGAAAGTGGCCCAGTGAGTGAAATTGCTGAGTCAATTGCAGAAGCAAAAAGAGTTGCTGTAGAAACAATTAATGCGGATGGTATTGGTATTGTAGGAAGAGGCCTCATCTCTATTGATAGCATTGATTCAGGATGTGATCCTAGAAAAACAGAAGATAGTTTAAATGACTATTTAAAAAAAAATGACCCTGAAATTCTTTTAGGACCGACGTGCTCAACAAGTGCTGTCAGAGTAATAGAGAAAGTAACTATTCCAGAAAATATCTTAACGATCTCCTCTTCTGCAAGTTACCCTTTACTCTCAACAATTGAAGATAATGATCTATTTTTTAGAACCATTCCTTCTGATATTCAGCAATCAACCTCTATTGCCAATTATCTTCTATCCAAGAATATCAGAGAAATAATTCTTCTTTACGGTGATGATAATTATAATTCTACACTGGCTCAAAATTTTTTAAAAGTTTACACTGAGCAAGAAGGTATAGTTTTATTTAATACTTTACTGACAGACAAAACAGTTATTAATCAGAACTTCATCAATACATTTGTTGATATTGCCATAGAGAATGATCAACCAGGTTTAGTTATGTTTCTTCATGGAAATGAGAGAACTGTCAATTTACTTGAACAGTTTACCAATACTGTTTTAAGCAGATTACAAGAATTAGAAACCTCAGGAATTTTTAAACATCATTATGGCTCTGATAGTATGTTAACCAATGAAGTCAAAGATTTAATTTATTCGTATATTCCAATTCAATTAAACGAAAATACAACTATTGTTGCCCAAGCAACTTCACAAAGCTCAGAAGAATTTCAAACTTACGCTAATATTATGTTGAATGCAGGCGTTGATCCTAATTCCCCGTACTCAGCCATAAGTTTTGATACAATGATGCTAGCAGCTTTGGCTCTACAGCATCAAGCACATAATAATATTGCAAAGGAAGATCTATCAAAAAGTTTAGTTAGTGTTGCAAATCCACCAGGAATTAAAATGGGACCTGGAAGTTGGGAAGCTGCTCGTGCTTTACTTGTTCGAGGTGTCGAAATTAATTATGAAGGTGTCTCAGGATCATTAGACTTTGATATTAATGGTGATGTAGAGGGTATGTATTCTTTGAATCAAGTTACGGAAGATAATCTTTGGGCAGTCGAACGCCTAGAAAAACTACATCCTTTTGAACCTAGAATTATAATTGATTAAGAAATTAATTATTATTGTACTGACTTTTATTTATTCTTTATCAACTAATGCTAATTCAGATTATGTAAAGGTATTAAAACAAAACAATAAATTAATATTTATTCGACATGCTCTAGCTCCTGGTAATGGAGATCCTGATAATTTTGATATTTTTGATTGTTCTACTCAACGGAATCTTAATAGTGTTGGTAAAGAGCAATCTATCGAATTAGGTAAATTTTTTGATACAAACGATATCTCTATAGATTTAGTTTTATCTAGTGAATGGTGTCGTTGTAAAGAAACAGCAAATCTAGCATTCCAAAAATTTGAAACTTTTAATGCTCTTAATTCGTTTTATGATCCAAAATTTTACAAAAATAAAGAGCCTCAACTTGAGAAATTAATTAATTTTATAAATAATTTAGAAAATGAAGGTAATATAGTATTCGTTACACACTACGTAGTAATCGCTGCTATCTTTGGTCAGGCAGTAACTTCCGGTGAAATATTAATAGCTGATCGAAATCTTAATGTCGTTGGAAGAATAAAAGATTATTAATTTAGTTTATCTTTACGGTAATTAGATCGTATTTCGTCAAGAAGGATTGATTTTGACTTATCTTTTACATGCCAAAAATCCCAACCATTGCAACTTGGGAGTCCTTGTATTTTTGCTCCCATTTGATGAATAGAACCTGATAAATCTTTTATCTTAAGCGTACCGTCAATACTAACCGTTGCTTTAAAGCGTTCTTTTTTATCTGTTAATACTGCACCTGGTGGAATAATTCCTTGTTCGACTAATTCACCAAAAGGAACTTTTGGTAATTCTTTTCTGCTCTTTGCAATAGTAACAACTTCTTCTTTCAATACTTTGGTATTCTTTAATCGTTCTTTTGAAAGTTTAACGTAGTCTTTATCTTTTTCTATACCAATAAAGTTTCGTTGTAATTTTTTCGCTACAACAGCAGTTGTTCCACTTCCAGAAAAGGGATCAAGAACGAGATCACCTTTGTTTGTCGAAGCTAAAAGAATTCGGTAGAGTAGAGCTTCTGGTTTTTGAGTTGGGTGTGATCGTTGATTGTTATCTTTACGCAATCGTTCTTTGCCTGAACAAATAGGAATATACCAGTCACTTCGCATTTGTTTTCCTTCATTTAATTCTTTAAGGTTTTGATAGTTGAATGTGTATTTCGCTTCTCTTGATGTTGTGCACCATAAAAGTGTTTCATGGGCATTTGTAAAACGTGTACCACGAAAGTTTGGCATAGGGTTTGTTTTATGCCAAATAATATCATTTAAGATCCATAAGCCTTCATCTTGGATTGTAGAACCTACACGTAAAATATTATGATAACTCCCTATAACCCAAAGCGCTCCTCCTTTTTTTAGAACACGTTTACATTCACTAAGCCATGCATTGGTAAATTGATCATATTCTTTATATGTGCTAAATTTATCCCAATCTTGTGTAACAGCTTCGACCGTTGTTTGATCAGGTCTGTATAATGTATCCTTTAATTGAAGATTATATGGTGGATCAGCAAAAATAAGATCAACCGAGTGATCTTTTAATTTTTTCATTTCCTTAATGGAATCACCCAAAATAATTTGATTTTTCTTCATAATTGATAAAAAGAATCTTTAAGCAGATATGGAATCAGGTCAATTGAGTTATCAACAGGGGGAATCTTTAAGTAGGGATAACCTTAAAATTCGGCTATAAACATAAAAAAAGGGGTCCGTAGACCCCTGGAATAGTTCATCAAATGGGAGGAATGATGAAACTTAACTACTATTTAGTGTTTGTCGCATCTTTTTGAAGCATAATAAAATAATATTTGGTATGCATTCTTTGCATGGATAAATTTGGGTAATTTATTTTTTTAATAACGATTTAATTGGTTCAAATGATTTTCGGTGAAACTGAGTTACACCGTGCTTGTGTATTGCATCAATATGTTTTTTAGTTCCATAGCCTGCATTTTTTTTCCAATCATAAAATGTAAACTTACTATCAAGTATACTCATCAGTCGATCACGGTGAACTTTTGCAATAATAGATGCACTTGCAATCGATAAAGATATTTTATCTCCTCCTATTATAGATTTTTCATTTTGGTAATTTAATGAAAAGTTTCCATCGATAATAAAATGTGGATTTTCTAAATGAAATTTTTCTATCACTCTTTTCATCGATAATTTTGTTGCTTCCAAAATATTAATTTCATCTATTTCTTCGACGCTTGCATACCCTAAGTAATATTGAAGCTTTTTTTCTCTTTGTAATTTTTTAAAAAATAAGAATAATTTTTCTCTTTGTTTTGCTGTATGTTTCTTTGAGTCAGTAATAGGTATTTCTGATTCTAAATCATCATAATTAGGAAAATAACATCCACAACTCACCACTGGGCCTGCCAATGGACCTCTACCTACTTCATCTAAACCAATTACAGGTCCATTAATTGATTTCTCTATAGAAAAATCAGTCACTATTTTTCATTTAATCTTGGCATGATTTCAACAAAATTACAGGGTTTATGTCTAATGTCTAATTGATATTGTAAAATTTTATCCCAGCCATCTTTGCATGCACCTGTTGATCCAGGTAAACAAAAAACATATGTACTATTTATTAAGGCCGCAACTGCACGTGATTGAATTGCTGATGTACCAATTTTTTCAAAACTAACTTGGCGAAATAATTCACCAAATCCATCAATATGTTTACTAGCAATAGCATTTACAGCTTCTGGTGTTGTATCTCTTCCTGTTAGCCCAGTCCCACCAGTTGTAATAATGCAATCAATGTCTTCTTCTTTTGACATTGTATCTAAGGTATCTTTTATTTGAGAAACATCATCTGCGATAATTGTACGTTTAATCATTGTATGACCAGCATTAGTAATACGTTTTTCCAATGTATCACCAGATGTATCATTCTCTTTAGTTCTTGAATCTGAGATGGTAATTACAGCAATATTAATAGGAACAAAATCTAGAGAAGTATCAATTGGCATAACCTATTAATAAAGTGGATCATTTCCATTTGCTAGCATTTTTAGGGAATGCATTTCTTTATTATTTTTATTTTGGTAAATCCAATATTTTGTTAAGATTTTTTCTATAAACCACCTTGTTTCTCTTGAAGGAATACTTTCCATAAAAAAGAGTGAGTCTTCCATATAATTTGTTTCATTTTTCCATTTTTGTAAATTTCCGGGACCACCATTATAAGCTGCTGCGAGAAATATAAGATTTCTTGAAACTTGCTCTAGATCAAGAAGATACGTTAAGTATTCTTGTCCAACCTCTAAATTTATTTCGGGATTTTTAAGAATATTACTGTTGCTTCTTTTTACGTCTTTACTTGTTGTAATAAATTTTGCCGTCGAAGGTAATACTTGCATTAAACCTATAGCACCGTCTTTACTTTTTGCCTTTATGTTAAACATCGATTCTTGATGCATGAACGCATGGAGTAATTCTTTTTCTAATTTGAAACCATCTCGAGGCTTCCACACACTAGTAGGGTAGTAGAGATAGGTTGGGACATCCATACCAAAATTTTCTAGCTTATTTACAATTTTCAATTGAGTATAGGCAAGATCAAAATTTTCAGCAATTTGAATAGATTCCTTTGCTATTTCTTTATTTAAAATAGAATTGATATGAACAATTTCCTTTTCTAATTCATCGGCAAATCCAACTTGTATCAGTGTTTGTATTCTTTTTCCTGCTGGTATATTTAAAATAGTACTATTGTTTTTATTAAGATCAGTATGCTCTACCCATTCAATTTTTTTATCAACTCCTAAAATTTCTAGTGCAAGCATTCCATAAAAACTATTTGGATTATTTGATGCTCTTTTTAACCAAAAATTAATATCATCATAGCGACCAAGTTTTGCATATGATCTAGCTGTCCAAAAACTACCTGATGTTTGATGCCACGCATCATCTTTTAAACTAATTGAAAAGAGAGAAAAATATTTTGCAGCATCTTCATATTTTTCTAATCTCCAAGAACATAGACCAGCAGTCCAAGCTGCATAAGGAACATATTTAGCTGAATTAACAAGAGCTTCAGAAGCATATTGAATTGCTAAGTCATTTTTATTTGCTAAGAAATATCCTTTCGCTATTAATTCTTTTTGTTGATCTATCTCAACTTGATCTAGTAATAGATCTACATCTCTTTGACTTAATAGTTGTACTGCTCCCGTTGGCCAACCTTTATTCACTCTTGATTTGATACCATTAATTAATTTTCTTTTTTCAGCCCTCTGATTGTTGGATAGTTTCTTTGAGCTTTTATATTTACTAGTTTTTTTACTTTTTACTTGTTCTGATTCTATACCAATTGGAGCGCTAGGTTTAGTTGGACTTTTATAACCTGCTGGCATTCTTCGAATAGCCAATTTATAAATTTGTTTTGCTTGAGGGTGATCATTATATTTTTTAAGCCAATAATATAATTCTAAATACTTTGATCGATAACAATTAGGATGTAAAAATTTCTGCGCATAAATATGACCAAGCAAAGATTTATTTTTTATTTTTAAAATAAAATTATTTGCACTTTTCCATTTGCACTTTTCCTGAAATTTATAAGCTTGTTGATAATTATATACATCTTCTTCAGTAAGAACTTTTGTTGAGAAAATATTATCATATTTGATGACTATATCTTGTTGGTATGCATAGATTTGTTTCGAAAAAAATACGAAGAATATAAAAAAACAAATAATAGAAAATTTTTTATGATTCATTTCTTTAATTTTTCTTGTAACATTTGTAAATCTTCCCAAGAATGTTTTTTATATTGAGGAGATCGAAGTAAAAAAGCTGGATGATAAGAAGCTATTGTAGGAATACCTTTTTCTAAATTGAGTGATTTGTATTCATGCCATTTGCCTCTGAGTTTTCCAAGTGCAAGAGGGGTTGATAAAATGGCTTTTGCTGCGACACCACCTAATAGGAAGATAAATCTAGGTTTAATGATATCAATTTGTCTTTGCAAAAACGGTAAAAATTCTAAAATTTCATCGTCATTAGGCGTTCTATTTTCGGCTGGACGCCAATTAACTACATTAGTAATATAAACGTCTTCTCTTTGTAAATTAATGGCCAAAAGCATTTTATTTAATAGCTGTCCAGCTCTTCCAACGAATGGAATTCCTTGTTCATCCTCATCCCTACCTGGTGCCTCACCTATTAACATTACTTTTGCATTTAAGTTACCATCATAAACTACTAAATTTTTTGCTGTTTTTTGAAGAGGAGATTTATGATTTTTAAGATCTTCAATAACATCATCAATTTTAGATTTTTTATCCCCAGTATCCTTGTCGAAACTAGGCTGTTCTAATTTTTTTTCATTTTCAAACCAGTTTCTAGGAGAATCCTGAAGAAAATAATTTACCCCAGAATTAATAATAAATTCTAAATTTTTTTTATTTGATTGATTCATGTAAAATTACAATTATCTATTCATAGTGTAACTATACGATATTTGAAATGGTTAATTTAATTAAAATACTACAATTTATCTTAATTTTTCTGGTTGTTAATTCTGGAGCTTTAGCTTTAACTAGTTCATCTTTTTTAATCTCACAATCTGCCTTTAATAATTATGATTATAGTTCCACTTTATTTAAATTTAATATGGATAAAGTCACCCTATCTCAAGACAGTCTTTTAGATAAAGCTATTGCTGCAATAATTACAGAGGATCTAGTTTTAGCTTTAAAAATTGCTGATAAAATCTTAAGTGAAAACAAAAATAACCCAGAAGCGTTAATTATAAAAACCACATCTCTTTACAAAGATAAAAAATTTAAAGACATCATCGAATTAAGGGATAATATGCTGCAACCAAGTGAATTATTAGACTTCATTTTTTTTGCTGATAACAGACTTAAAAATAATAGTACTATAAGTAATGCTCTAGTTGAATTGGTATCATCCTCATATTCAAATAATGAACAAAGTCGTTTAAATTATAATTTTTTATTATTTTATACCTCGCTCGCAAAAATACTTGATCCAAAAAACGACAGAGCAATGATTATTAAAGCAGAGTTATTTTCGCAAGTTGGACAAGATAAGGTTGCATCAGATATATATGCGAAGATAGATAAAGAAAGTATTTATTATTTAGATGCTCAGAATAGTCTTGCTAGACATTACTTATTCAATAATACCTATGAGGAAGCTGAAACTAAAATTAAATCATTAGTTGAAAATAATAATAACAATTATTCTCTTAAAAAAACTTTAGGTGATTTTTATCGTTACAATAAAAAGTATGATTTAGCTTTAGATGTTTATGATGAAATGATCAAAGAAAACCAGGATGATCTCTGGAATATTTTTTATATGAGAGGTATTTGCTATGAACAAAAAGATGAATGGGACTTAGCTGAAAAAGATTTTTTACGATCCTTAGAGATTAAACCCGGAACACCAAATGTTTTAAATTATCTTGCATACGGTTGGGTTGAAAGAAATATTAAATTAGACCGTTCTTTGAAAATGTTAGAGGAGGCTTACAAAGCTAACCCAGATAGTTTTTATATTATAGATAGTTTAGCGTGGGCTCATTTTAAAAAAAATAATCTTTCAGAAGCAGCAAGGTTAATGGAAAAGGTAATAGATATTGCGCCGGGTGAAGCAATATCTCTAGACCATCTTGGTGATATTTATTATGCTATGAATAGAAAAAGAGAAGCAATTCATTTTTGGCAACAAGCTTTAGAGTTGGCTGAGCCAGAAGATGAAATAACTGAAGATGTTCAAAGCAAATTAGATAATATTAATGCCGGATAAAATAATTGAAAAATCGCCTGCCAAAATTAATTTATTTTTAAAAATTATAAATAGAAGAGATGATGGTTTTCATAATATTCGTACTGGAATAACATTCATTGATCTTTTTGATGAGATAACTGTTCAACCTCACAGCAAATTTAAAGTAATCTATACAGGTAATTTTGCTCCAAAAAATAATTTATTTGAGGATTGCATTATTGATAAATTATTTACATATATAAATGAAGATAAACCTAAACTTCTTTTTACTATATCAAAAAACTTTCCTTATGAAGCTGGTTTAGGTTCTGCTTCCTCTAATGTTGCAAGTGTTATAAAAATTTTAGAAAATCTTGAGATAATAAAAAAGAAAAATATATTTGATTATGTTGATCTCGGTTCAGATATCCCCATTTTCTTGAATCAAAAAGATGCTCTAGTTAGAGGTAGGGGGGATTTAATTGCTAATGTTCATTTTCCAAAATATTATTTCTTACTAATTAGACCGTCTTTCAAATGTTCGACAAAAAAAATGTATGATTCATTTCAACCTTCAGATTTTGATTATAATGCTGAATTTGATTTAGAAGAAATAAATGATCAAGATTCTGGAAATGATTTTGAAAAAATTCTTAAAAAAAATGAACCTGAATTTTTATCAATCATAAATTTCTTGGAGGATTTTGATGATGTTATATTTTCAAGATTAACTGGGAGTGGTTCTTGTATTTACAGTGTATTTGAAAAAAAAGAGCATGCTATAAATGCACAAAAAAAATTTCAACAAAGTTTTTCAAATCTATGGACGCATCTAAGTGAAAATAATTTGGTTAATCTATTTTAAATTCTTTCTTAAATTCTTTAATTGAAAGCACTTCATTTATTGGCTTGTCCCACCTAATTCTATGAATTCGAGGAAAACGCATAGCGACACCTGATTTATGTCTAGTGCTGGGGAATACATCGTCAAAGGCTACTTCTAAAATAATTTCTTTTTTTACTTCTCTTACAGGACCAAATTTATTGGTAGTATTATTTCTAATAAATTTATCTAAAACTAATAGTTCTTTATCTGTGTAACCGGAATAGGCTTTTCCTATAGGAACTAATTCATTTTCTTTCCAAACACCAAACGTAAAATCTGAATAATATGATGATCTTTTGCCATGTCCTCTTTGAGCATACATTAAAATAGCATCAACTAGTTTTGGATTTTTTTTCCATTTGTACCAATACCCCTTTTTTCTTCCTGGTAAATATTCACTATTTTTAAGTTTAATCATTACACCTTCATTTAAATCATCATAAAAATTATTTTTATATTTAGTTAATTCTTCCCATGTTGAAAAATTAATGATGGTAGATAAATCAATTTGATTAGTTGTATTTTCTTTTTGAAATTTTTCTAAATATTTTCTTCTTTCAACGAGAGATAATTTTCTTAAATCTTTTCCTTTATAAAAAAGGATATCATAAGCTCGTATGAAAACAGGAAACTTTTTTTGAAGGTCTTTTGAGGCTTTTTTTCTATTTAATCTTTGTTGTAGATCATTAAAACCAGAGGGCTTAAAATTTCCACCCACAAGTAATTCTCCGTCAATAACAGCATCACCTTTAGTAGTTTCAATTATTTCTGGAAATGCTGATGATATATTATCACCTGTTCTTGAGTATAGCGAAACACTGTTTGATGAAACCATAAGCTGAACTCTTATTCCATCCCATTTATATTCTGCTTGAAATTCATTCGCGTCTAATCTTTTAAAATCTTTTTCTTCATCAATAGGATTAGCAAGCATCATAGGATGAAATAATTTTTTAAAATCTATTTTTGGTTTTGATGTTTCATTTTTTAACCATTGAAATAAATTTTCATATGGAAATTCTAGACCATGCCAAATTTCCTCAATCTCATTTACAGATTTATTATACAGATCAGCTAAGGCCGTTTTGACTAATCTTTCTGAGACTCCAATTCGTAATCCACCCGTGCAAATTTTAATTAAAGTCCACCTTTCGTTATTAGATAGTTCGCTCAAAACTTTACTAAACTCTGTATTAATTTCGGACTTTTTAATTTTTTTTATATTTTCTATTAGGGTAGATAAATTTTGTGATTTACCCTCTTTATTTGTTGGCCAAATTAATGATATTGTTTCTGCTAAATCTCCAACATAGTCATATGAGTAATCAAATAAATGTTGATCTACTTGTCCATAGACAAGTTCTCTGAGTTTAGATGCTTTAATAAATTGAAATGAAAGTTGGTCAGATAAAATTGCAAGCGCATATGCACGGTTGATATCAAGTGTTTTAAAATAATCTTGAAGTAATTTAATTTTAGTATTTCGACTTGGTGTTAAAATCAAATTGTGAAGTAAGGAAGAAAATTTTTTCATTCTATTTCCTCATCACCTCTTCCTTGGATGGAAAGAGGCTTTGAAACAAGATTTTGTTTCTTACAATAATAAACTAATGCATCTTCCTGACCATGCGTAATAAGAATATTTTTTGCTTTTGATTTTTTAATAGTATCTAATAATTCATTCCAATCGCTATGATCACTAATAACTAACGGTAATTCAATACCTTGTTGTTTTGCTCTTTGCTTAACTGTCATCCATCCACTTGCCATGCAAATAATAGGATTAGGAAATCGTCTTGACCAACGATCCTTTAATGCTGAAGGAGGGGCAATAATTATTTTACCCTCATAAAAGCTTTTATCCTTTGAAGAGACTTTTTCAAACTTTCCAATATTAATTTTTTCCTTTGAATAATATTGGCATAACTTTTCTAGAGAGCCATGAATATAAATTGTCTCATTATATTTCTGCTGGCGTAAAAGATTCATTACTCTTTGCGCTTTGCCAAGAGCATACGCACCAACAATATGACAATTATTTTTATTTATCTTTATAGATCGTATGAGTTTTTGAATTTCATCTTTGGGATCTGGGTGTTGAAATATAGGTAAGCCAAATGTTGCTTCAGTAATTAAAGTATCACATTTAACCAGTTTAAAATTTTTACATGTTTCATCTTTTCCTACTTTATAATCACCTGTGATGACTAAACGGTGATTATTTTTTTCAATTAAAACTTGAGCACTCCCTAAAATATGTCCGGCAGGGTGAAGTGTAAAATCATAGTTTTTAATTGAGTATTTTTGTCCGTATCTAAGAGGAGTAAATTTCTTCGCACATTTATCTCCGTAGCGAATTTTCATTATGTCTATTGTTTGCCTAGTAGCAATAACATGATCATGTCCAAATCGGGCGTGATCTGCGTGACCATGTGTAATAATTGCTGTTTTTTTTGGCAATATTGGATCTATATGTACATTTATATCTTTGATAAATAGCTGATGGTTAATGAAATCCATATGAATATAAATAAATCGAATCCCTTATTATTACACCCCTTAAATAAGTGGATGAAGAAAAAAAAATGGTCCTGGTTTCCTCATCAAATTGAAACCTTTCATCATGTTCGAACTGGGTCTGATGTTGTTGTATTTGCTCCTACTGGTGCTGGAAAAACGTTAACAGGGTTTATTAATCCAATAGATGATTTAATAAAATTAAAAAAATTTAAAGGTCTTCATACTCTCTATATTTCTCCATTAAAATCTCTTGCCAACGATATTGTGAGAAATTTAGAAAAACCTATTAAAGAGCTTGATTTAAATATTTCATTTCAAGTAAGAACAGGGGACACAACACCATATAAAAAACAAAAACAAAAACAAAAACCTCCTAATATCCTGATTACAACTCCAGAGTCACTTGCATTATTAAATTCATATGAGAATGCGAAAGAATTTTTTTTCAATCTAAAATATATAATTATCGACGAGATACACACTTTTTTGGATAATAAGAGAGCTGATCTTCTAAGTTTAAATATTGAAAGACTACAAACTTTCTCTCCAAATTTACAACGAATAGGTTTGTCAGCAACTCTCAAGAATAAACAAGATGCCAAAAAATGGCTTTGCCGCAAAAAACCAAAAATAATTTTTTATGAAAATTCAGTTTTACCTAAGATTAAAATTCTAGAATCAAAAGAACGTATCCCTTGGTCTGGTCATATGGCTACGTATTCTATTAACGAAATCTACAAAGAAATAATGAAATCAAAATTAACTATTATTTTTGTTAATACGAGGGCTCAAGCCGAATATATGTTTAAAAACTTATGGCTAATTAACAAGAAAAAATTAAAAATTGCTGTTCACCATGGTTCATTAGAAAAAAACTTACGTTTAAAAGTAGAAAATAATCTTAGCAAAGGATTAGTTGACTGTGTTGTTGCGACCTCTTCTTTAGAACTCGGATTAGATTATGGAGATGTAGAAAAAATTATTCAAGTTGGAGCACCTAAAGGAATTAATAGATTATTACAGCGTGTAGGAAGATCAAATCATAATTTAAATACACCTTCAAAAGCAATTTTAGTACCCACTAATCGTTTTGAATTTATTGAAGCAAAAGCTGCTATTGAAGAAATAAAAAAAAATAACTTAGATAAAATAGATTTAAAAGAAGGAAGTTTTGATGTTGTAGCTCAACATATTTTTGCAACGGCTTGTGCGGGGCAATTTGATATTAATGATCTCTACAAAGAAATTATCAAAGCATATCCATACAAAAAATTAAAACTTAATGATTTTAAACAATTGATTAATCTCATACAAGATGGTGGATATGTTTTAAAAAATTATGATAAATTTAAGAGAATCTTCCAACTGAGAGAAAATAAAAATATTTATAAGCTAGTAAATAAAAGAGAAACACGAAAATACCGCATGAATGTTGGAACAATAATTGAAAATCCGATGTTAAAAATAAAACTAGGAACGAAAACGTTAGGGAATATAGAAGAAATTTTTATTCAAAATCTTTCTCAAGGTGATTCATTCATATTTGCCGGTCAAGTACTAGAATTTCAATCTATGAAAAATAATTTAGTACAAGTTAAAAGAAGTAAATCTTTAATTTCAAAAATTCCATCATACTCTGGAGGCAGAATGCCATTATCAACAAATTTGGCTAACTCAGTTAGGGCTTTATTGGCAAAAAATAATATGCGGGATTTATATCCAGAGCAAATTACTGAATGGTTAAAAAGACAAAAAAATATATCTAAAATTCCTAAAAAAGATGAATTTCTAGTGGAACAATTCCCTCGAAAAAAAAATTTTTATACTGTTATCTATACTTTTGCAGGATGGCATGCCAATCAAACACTAGGATTTTTATTGCTTAGAGGCTTCAAGGAATTTGACTATAAACCTCTAGGTTTTGTCGCAAATGATTATGCTATTGTTTTATGGTCTTTAAAAGAAGTTAAAGAAATTAAAACAATTCTAAATTTAGGATTATTAGATAAACATTTAGATAATTATCTTGAAGAAACCTCAATAGTCAAAAGATTATTTAGAGATAATGCTATTATATCTTGTTTAATAGAAAGAAGGTTGCCAGGGATGGAAAAAACTGGAAAGCAAGTTTTATTTAGTTCTGATCTAATTTATACAGTTCTCAAAAAAAATGAACCAGATCATATTCTTCTAAAATCATCATATGAAGACGCAAAAAAGAATATGATTGATTATGATAGACTTAAAGAAATCTTAAAAAAAATTGATAAAAAAATTATATTAAAGAAACTTACATGTATTTCACCATTGGCTGTTCCAATTATTCTTGAAATAAATAG
>CABYTX010000001.1 GCA_902522015.1 uncultured Alphaproteobacteria bacterium | reverse complement strand
GAAAAAAATATAAATTAATATACTATAATTTTTTAAGGACATGTTTTTATCGTAAATATATTCTTTTACTCAAAATACTTGGTTATGATAATAAGTATTTGTTTTAACACACAAAATAATTTGTGATAATAAGACTTTTATGCTGATATAGTATAATGGTTATTACAGGCCGTTGGTAACGGTCAGATCCAAGTTCGATTCTCGGTATCAGCACCATACTTTATGAAATACAGTTTTATAGTATTAATTTTATTTATAAATTTTGAAATAATGGCAAAGCAAATATCAGAACTCAATTGGAAAAAAAGATTACTTGTTATATCTTACAAAAATGAAGATGAAAAAATATTCAATGAAAGTAAAAAATTTATATTAGATAACAAATGTCAAATCGAAGATAGAAATTTAGAAATACTTTTTTTCAAAAATTTCAAAAATAAATATTTTAGCACGCCTGATTTTATTGAAAATAAATATGGTGTTTGGTTAATTGGTTATGATGGAAATATAAAAGATTATACGGAAAATGATAAAATATATTTAGGCTTATTTGATCTTATAGATTCGATGCCAATGAGAAAAAATGAAATGATAAATAATAAATGTTAGATATCTAGTTTTGAATATTTTCGTAAATACTTTTCTCAATTTCAGAATAAGCTCTTAAAGATACTTCATTCATATATGGTAACATTTGCATAAATATCGCACATCCTATTTGGTTTTCAAAATCAATCCAAAAAAAACTATTAAATATTCCTGTCCAAAAAATACTCCCTAATGGTCTACCTTCAAGAGTTTTATTGTTATTTATCATAAAACCATATCCAAATTTTTTTTCAATGTTATCATCGTAATCTAAGGAAGCTGATAACTCTTGATCAACTGACGGCATCCTTTTTACTTCAAGATCTCCTATTTGATTAGTTTTCATCATATTAATAGACTCTTGAGATAATATGTCATTTTTTTCACTCAAAAATATGCGCATAAATTTTGCATAATCTTGCGCGTTCGAAAACAAACCGCCTCCCCCTGCGTGAAACAATCTATTAATTTTTTCCTCTTGATAGAAAGTAAAATCTTTATTTAACATTAATTTATTATCAAAATAATCATAAACGTAAGCCAATTTTTCAAATTTATCTTCTTCCAAATGAAAAGTGGTATTCTTCATTCCAATTTTATCAAATAAGTTTAGTTTCATATAATCATTTAATTTTTGGTTGGATAATTTTTCAACTACATGTCCAAGTAGATCAATGCCAATTCCATAATTCCATCTTGTACCTGGCTCAAATAAAATAGGAGCATCAAGAAAATCTCCTCCATCATCTTTTAAATCTTGTAATAATTTATTATCAACTAAATATTTAATTTCAGAATTAAGAAATTGATAACCATATCCAGAAGTGTGAGTTAATAGATGCTTAATTTTAATTTTTGATTTAGGTTTTATATACTGCACTTTGTTATCAATAATCTCAATAATTTTTACATCAGCAAAACGTTTATCTATATCCTCAAGGTTGGTTTCTAAACTTATTAAGTTTTTTTCAATTAGTTGAAAAATACATAATGAGGTAATTGGTTTCGTCATTGATGCTATTCTAACAATTGAATTTTTATTAAAAGATGTCATTTTTTTTAAATGTGTATGGCCGTGGTATTGTTCAAAAATATTTTTGTCTTTATTTGTTATTATTACTGATAAGCAAGGAATCTTATTACTATCAAAGATATTTTTAATTTTGGTACTTAGAATTTTGAAATCCATACAATCAAATAAATATTATAAAATTCTACTATAATATTATTACATTTTTTTATAATTATTTATTATCAATAGTAAATTTAGAAGAGTAATTATCGAAAATAAAAATGCATTTATACTAATTGTTTGTAAATTAGTTTCCCCTGGGCTATTTGTTATGACATACCTCCAGAAATTAATAGATACTAAAAACTGTAATACAAAAATACAATAAATAAGAGGTGATTGTTTATCAATTCCTCTAAAGATAATCGTTATAAGTGCTACCACAAAAGATAAAAAAATTATACCAATTATCTCAGATAATCCTGCAACTGCATGATTAAAGAAACCTAAATTATTTAAAGCAAATTCATCAGTGAATACAAGCAGTTGGATTGAATAGTATGCAAAAAAAATAATATTAATGATGATAATGAAAAGATCTATTTTTTTGATCATAACTATGTATCATAGATCATAATAAAAAAATCAATATGGAAATTACGTTATACTATTTTAAAATACCTTTTTGGAGAGCAGAAGTAACAAGATTAGCTCTATTTATAGGAGATATTCCTTTCAAAGATTATCGAGTAGAAGGAAAAGAAATAGATAAGTTAAAAGAAACAGGATTATTACCAAATAAACAAATAGCTCCTTTTAAACAGTTACCAATATTAGATGTTGATGGCAAGATAATTGCCCAAACAGGAGCAATTGCAAGATTTTGTGGGAAGTTATCTGGTTTATATCCAAAAGATAATGATTTTGAAGCAGCACAAATTGATCAAATTATAGATGCGGCACAAGACATTAACTATCTTGTAACTCTGTCTGGTAGAGATAAAGAAAAGAAACGATTAGAATTAGCTAGAAAAATATTAGCAACAAAACATTTACCAAAATGGTTTCAATTTCTTGAAAATCTACTTGCAAAAAATAAAGACTCTAATTTTTTTATTGGTAACAAAATTTCTATTGCTGATTTGGCAATATGGAGACTGCTTGGTTGGCTTACCTCTGGACTTTTAGATGGTGTGCCAACTAATATTTTAGAACCTTATGAAAAGTTAAAAAAATTGAGAGAAGAAGTGTATAAGCATCCAAAAGTTAATGAATGGATGCTTAAAACATATGGAAAAATAATTTAAAGTAATTCTTACGTTTTTTTATAAGTTCCAGAAGCTTCCACTGCTTTTTTTACAGTACTAACCATATCAAATTTTGTATCTAAAATTATTAATTCATTTAACATTCCTGATTGTAAAGCTGTAACTTTCATGGCAAGCATTGATTCATAATCACCTTCTGCAGTAGCAATCATGTCAAAGTCACCTCTTACAAATTCTAAACTATGTAATTTACCTCCTGCTTTTTCTGCAGCACTTCCAACAATCGCAGCTCTATCTTGATCTGGATTACTCATATAACCTTTAACGTATTCTGGACTTAATTTTCCGATTAAATAAAATTTATTCATATTACTCCTTTCAATTTGATGTTATTGATAAATAAAAATAATAAGTAAAGTTAAAATAAAAAAATTAATAAATTATGACAGCTTTAAGCGTAAATGTGAATAAATTTGCTTTGGTGAGAAATGCAAGAGGTGCTGACTTACCAAACTTGATTGATATTAGTAATAAATGTTTAAAATTTGGTGCTGATGGAATTACAGTGCACCCTCGCCCTGATGAAAGACATGCAAAATTTTCTGACTTAGAACCATTAAAAAATTTATTGGAAAAATTTGAAAATAAAGAATTTAATATAGAAGGATATCCTTCAGATTTTTTTGTTAAAAAAGTAATTAAGGTTAAACCAGATCAAGTCACCTTAGTACCAGATCCACCTGGTGCATTAACCTCTTCATTTGGTTGGGATTGTCATGAAAACAAAGAATTTCTTCAAGATATTGTTAGTGAATTTAAAAAAAATAAAATTCGTGTTTCAATTTTTATAAATCCATCGATTAAAACTCTTGAAAATTTAGAAGTTATACAAACTGATAGAGTTGAACTTTATACATACGATTATGCTCATAATTTTAAAGAGAATAAAAATACTGCCATAAAGTCCTATATAGATGTATCAACATTTTTAAAAAAAGAATTTCCTGAAATTAAATTAAATGCAGGCCATGATTTAAATTTGGAAAATTTAAAATTTTTCTTAGAAAATATTATTGATATCGAAGAAGTTTCAATAGGTCATGCTCTGATCTGTGATACCTTTGAATTTGGTTTAGAAAAAACAATTAAAAAATATTTATCTCTAACAAAAAATTAAATGACTTTTATCTTTTGGCTTCAATTTGCCTTTGTATGTATTGCTGGAGCAATGTCTCCTGGACCTAGTTTGGCATTAATTATCAGAAACAGTATTACAGTTAATAGATTTGCTGGCATTCTGACCTCTATTGGTCACGGTATTGGTATGGGTGTGTATGCAATTTTTGCTGTAACTGGACTAATAATTATTTTAACAACAAATGAAATACTATTTCAATTTATACAAATTATTGGAATTCTATTTTTATTATTTATAGGCTTCCAATTTCTTTTCAAAAAAAATCAAGAAATTGAACATACAAATAATCAAAAAAATTTTAATTCATTCTTACAGGGCTTTACTATAGCAATTTTAAATCCTAAAATTCTCATATGGTTTTCTGCAGTATTTTCACAATTTGTAAAAATAGATGCATCTTTTTTTTCACACTCAATTCTTGTTATTACTGCATCTGTAATAGATGGCATTTGGTATATTATAGTTACAGTTATAGTAACAAGTTATGGAATGGGCAATTTTTTTCAGAGAAGAAAACATATTATTCAAAAAATATCAGGATTAATTTTAGTCTTAATTGGTGTTTTATTAATTATCGATTTCTTCTAAAACTCTTAAAATATTTTTTCCCATAATTTTTTCAATTTCAGTATTTTTATATCCTCTTTTTTCTAAACTATCTTGAATTATCATGTGATTTAAACAATCATTCCATTTATTGGGCAAACAATCAAGACCATCATAATCACTACCTACTCCGACATAATCAATACCTATTTTATTAATTACATACTCAATATGATCAACAAATACTTCTATACTTGGACATATATTTGCTAATTTTTTTTGAAGAAAATGTTGTTTTGCTATCCACTGAGAAGTTTTGTTAGAATATTTTCTTTCAATAGAATTTAATTCATCAAGATATTTTTTTCTTTCTTTAGCTTCTCTTTCTTTAAAAGATTTATCAATAAAAAAAGGATACGGATTAAGGCCAATCAAACCTTTTACTTTTTTGATTGCTTCAATTTGATCATCTTTTAAGTTACGATAATGAGGACACAAATTATATACGCTAGAATGTGAGGCTATAAAAGGTTTGGTACTTATTGATGCAATATCCCAAAAACTTTTCTCTCCAATATGTGAAACATCAACTAGCACATTGTTATCTTGGCAAATAGAAATAACTTCTTTCCCAAAGTCGTTTAAACCATGACTTTTAAGTTTTGAAGAATTGTATGTCTCATCATAATTTGATGAAACCCAATCCAAAGAATGATTCCAAGTTGGACCAAAATAGAAAAGACCTCTTTCAATAAAATGATATAAATTATTAATATCATTTTCTAAACCTTCTCCACCTTCCATTGAAATGGGAAGCATTAACTTATTGTTATTAATCGCCTTATTTATGTCTGAGAGTTTTTTTGGAATGACAATTTCTTCGTGTGATGAAATTCTTTCAATCTCATCATACATTTTATCAGCTCTTTTAAAAAAATTTGGTTCTTTAGAATTACTTGAAACCCAAATAATTAAAATTTCTAAATCAATTTCAGATTTTAATAATCTTGGTATGTCCGTATGCCCATGCAATGTAAGTTTTGTAACATCTTCACCTTCGATAACTCTTTGCACAAGATCATTATGCAAGTCAGCTACAAACATTTAATTATTTAATAATCTCCATTTTAATTATTTTATCTGGATCTGCGGGTGGTTCACCTCTTGTGATATTATCTACATATTCCATACCTTCAGTAACTTGAGCCCAGACAGTATATTGACCATCTAGAAAAGAGCAGTCATTAAAACAAATAAAAAATTGACTGTTAGCACTATTTGGATTTTGTGCTCTAGCCATTGACACGGCTCCTCTTCCGTGGTTTTCTGACGAAAATTCAGCCTCTATATCAGGAAGTTTCGAACCGCCGGTACCAGCCCTTGATAAGTTAAAACTATCATTACTTGAATTTCCAAATTCTACATCTCCCGTCTGAGCCATAAACCCATCTATTACTCTATGAAAAACAACCCCATCATACTGTCCTTCTTCTATAAGTTGCTTGATTTGTTTAACATGTTTTGGTGCTACATCTGGTTTTGTCTCTATTACAACAATACCATCTTTAAGTGTCATATGGATAATATCTTTTTTTTCATCAGCCATTAAAATCTCTCCTTTTAAAAATATTGAGAAAATGAAGATGAAAATAAATAGTTTTTTAAATTTAATCATATTTGTTTTCTTTACCTTCACCCAAATTGTTTTATATATATATCTAATGCACATCTTTGAAGAAAATATCAAGAAATTAGATTTAAATATTCCTGATATGCCAACACCACTTGCAAATTACGTTCCTTATAAAGTTTCTGATAGTACCGTTTATGTATCAGGTCAAGGACCAGTTATGGATGGTAAAATTCTGTATAGTGGAAAAGTTGGTGTAGATATTTCTGAGGAAGAAGGAATAAAAGCCGCTGAAATTTGCTGCATTAACATTATCGCAGCTCTAAAAACATCAATAAATGGAGATTGGGATAGATTAGACACCTTTTTGAAACTTGGGGGTTTTGTTAATTGTAATGATAACTTTACTGATCAACCTAAAATAATAAATGGAGCATCAGATTTGTTAGTTAGTATATTTGGTGATAAAGGAAGACATGCACGGTTCGCAGTTGGATCAAATGCTCTTCCACTCAATATTTCTGTTGAAATAGACGCAATAATTAAAATTAAATAGCATACTCAAGATGAGTGAACATTTTTTTTGCTCTTCGCTCAGTAACATCAAAAGTTCTGAATGGAATGAATGTGTTGGAAATGATCATCCATTCTTACAATATGAATTTCTTCACGCTTTAGAAAAAAGTAATAGTGCAAATACCAAAACAGGTTGGCAGCCATATCATTATATTGAACAAGAAAATGATAAGATTATCTCATTATGTCCTCTTTATATAAAGAACCATTCTTTTGGAGAATATATTTTTGATCATTCTTGGGCTGATGCTTATCATCGATATGGAATAAACTATTATCCAAAACTTCAATCTGCAATACCGTTTACACCAGTAACAGGTGATAGAATTGTTTTGAACAAATCAGTAAAAGATAAAAGAGGTAAGCAAGTTCAGGTAATTAATAATATTATACAAGAGGCAAAAAAAATAAATGTTTCTTCTCTCCATTTTAATTTTATCAATGATGTTTCAAATTGGAATGGTATTGATAATATTATGGTTAGATCAGGAATACAATTTCATTGGAACAATAATGAATACAAAAATTTTAATGAATTCTTAAATGACTTATCCTCAAGAAAAAGAAAAATTATTAGGCGAGAAAGACAATGTATTGAAAATAATAATTTAACTGTAAAATTGCTTAATGGAGATGATATTAAAGAAGAACATATAAGTTTTTTTTACGATTGTTATTTAGATACAACAGGAAGAAAATGGGGTTCTACTTATTTAACTAAAGAATTTTTCTTTGAAATATTACAGAATTTTAAAAATAAAATATTGCTTATAATGGCTTATCAAGAAGATAAAATGGTTGCCTCTGCAATCAATTTTCTAAGTAAAACTCATTTGTATGGACGATTATGGGGATCAAAATATGAAGTGCCATTTCTACATTTTGAACTCTGTTATTATCAAGCAATTGAATATGCAATTCAAAATAAGATTCAAGTTGTAGAAGCAGGCGCTCAAGGTGAGCATAAATTACAAAGAGGTTATGCGCCTACAAAAACATGGAGTGCTCATTGGATTAAAGATCAAGAATTTAGCAAAGCTATTCAAAATTTTCTTGATAATGAAAGTCAGCTTATTGATAACCAAAAAGAAAAATTAGAGGATTATCTTCCTTTCAAAAATTAGGCTAATTCTTTTTTAACTTCTTGTTTATTAGAAAATTCAAAGTTAATTTTTTTATCTTTACATGTAATTTCAACATGCCCACCTTTAGCTAGTTTACCAAAGATAAGTTCTTCAGCCATTGGTTTTTTAACTTTTTCTTGTATTACTCTACCTAATTCTCTAGCACCATAAACTTCATCATAACCCTCTTCAGCTAAAAACTCCTTTGCCTCTTTATTAATCGATAATGAAACTCCTTTATCTTCAAGTTGTGCTTCAATTTCTATAATAAATTTATCTACTATCGAAAGTACAATATTTTTAGATAAATGATTAAAATGAATAATTGAGTCGATACGATTTCTAAATTCTGGTGAAAAAATTCTATTTATTGCATCACTACTATCATCGTTTGATCTTTTTGCATTAAAACCAATTTTGTTTTTAGATACATCAATTGCACCGGCATTAGTTGTCATAATTAATATAACGTTTCTGAAATCTATCGTCTTACCATTGTGATCGGTTAGTTTTCCATAATCCATTACCTGTAAAAGAATGTTGAATAAATCATAGTGGGCTTTTTCAATTTCATCCAAAAGCAATACACAATGAGGATTTTGATCGACTCCATCAGTTAATAATCCACCTTGGTCGAAACCTACGTAACCAGGAGGAGCTCCAATAAGTCTGCTCACTGTATGACGCTCCATATATTCTGACATATCAAATCTAAGAAGTTTAATACCAAGTGTATTACTTAATTGTTTAGCTACCTCAGTCTTCCCTACTCCTGTAGGCCCAGAAAATAGATATGAGCCAATTGGCTTTCCATCTTCTCTTAGTCCTGCTCTTGCCAACTTAATGGAAGATGATAATTCTTCGATGGCCTTGTCTTGACCAAAGACGAAATTTTTCAAATCTCTCTCTAAATTTTTTAAACTGTTCTTATCACTTTGATTAACAGATTTTGTTGGAATTCTAGCCATTAAAGCAACTACCGCTTCAATATCTTTGGAAAGAATAATTTTTTTTCTCTTTTCTTCTGGTAATAAATATTGAGAGGCTCCTGCTTCATCGATAACATCTATAGCTTTATCTGGAAGCTTTCTATCACCTATATATTTATTCGATAACTCAACTGCACTAATAATTGCTTCTGGTGAATATTTAATATTATGATGTTCTTCATAGTACGTTTTTAAGCCTTCAAGAATTTTTACAGTCTCATCTTTTGATGGTTCCTTAACATCAATTTTTTGGAATCTTCTTACTAAAGCTCTGTCTTTCTCAAAATAATTTTTAAATTCCTTATATGTTGTTGATCCAATACATTTAAGAGTACCATTTCCTAGAGATGGTTTTAATAAATTACTTGCATCCATTGAGCCTCCACTCGTTGCTCCTGCCCCTATAACTGTGTGTATTTCATCAATAAATAGAACGGCTTTATCTTTCTTTTGTAATTCTTTAAGAACAGCTTTTAATCTTTCTTCAAAATCACCTCTGTATCTTGTACCTGCTAGTAATGCGCCCATATCTAAAGAATAAATTACAGCGTCTTCCATAATTTTAGGTACTTTTTTTTCAGTAATTCTTTTTGCTAAACCTTCAGCAATTGCTGTTTTTCCAACACCAGGGTCTCCGACAAATAAAGGATTATTTTTTTGTCTTCTGCATAAAATTTGAATTGTTCTATCTAATTCTTTGCTTCTACCAATGAGCTTATCAATTTTACCATCTTTTGATTTTTCATTAAGATTTATACAAAATTGACCTAAAGCACTTTTCGGTTTTTGTTGTGTATTATTATCATTTGTTTGACTATCTACAAATTCTTCATTTTCAAAACTTTCGTTAGCTTTTGAAATACCATGTGAAATATATTGAACCGCATCTAATCTACTCATATTTTGTTGATGAAGAAAATATACAGCATGACTTTCTTTCTCAGAAAATAAAGCTACAATCATGTTAGCTCCTGTAACACTCTCTCTTCCGCTCGATTGCACGTGTATAGCAGCTCTTTGTAAAACTCTTTGAAAACCATTTGTTAATTTTGGCTCGCCTGTAAAATTTTCTTTAAGATTTTCTAAATCATTAATGATAAATTTTTCAACATTTTCTTTTAAATTTGAAATATCAACTGCACAAGCTTTAAGTACACTTATCGCATCTTGATCTTCTAAAAGAGAATATAAAAGATGCTCTAGAGTGACATACTCATGCTTATAGTTAGTTGCTAATTGATATGCTTCTCTTAATGTTTTTTCTAGATTTTGTGACAGCATTAACTTTTTTCCATTGTACATTGTAAAGGATGTTCATTTTTTTTTGCCATATCCATTACCGATTTACATTTAGACTCCGCTACCTCATAAGTAAATGTTCCACACACTCCAATACCATTTTTATGAACATGTAGCATAATTTGCGTTGCCTCTTCTTGTTTTTTATTAAATATTTTTTCTAAAACCATTACGACAAATTCCATTGGAGTATAATCATCATTTAATAATAAGACATTATACATAGAAGGTTTTTTTGTTTTTGGTTTAGTATCTAATAATAGACCCCTTTGAAAATCCTCATTATTATTGTTATTTTGATCTTCATTTGCCATATTTATTAAATAATATGTTTTGAGATATTTTAAAGTATTTTTATGTTTGAAAGCATCGAAAATCTTATGTTAATCAAAGAAAAATGAAAAAAAATTTATTATTAATCATAATTTTAAATAGTTTTTTCATATTAAGTTTTTCATCAAATATATTTGCTAAAAAAGCAGCTATAGTAATTGATTTTGATACTGAAGAAGTTTTATTTGAGGTCAATGCTGATACTAGAAATTATCCAGCATCCCTTACAAAAATAATGACTTTATACATTGTATTTGATTACATTAAAAAAGGAAATCTAAGCTTCGATAGTCAATTGAGTGTATCAAGTGTTGCAGCATCAAGATCACCAAGCAAATTATATTTAGAAGAAGGTTCAAGTATTAAAGTAAGAGATGCAGTTAATGCGCTTATAATTAAATCAGCAAATGATGTGGCTACAGTAGTAGCAGAAAATATTTCTGGTAGTGAGAAAGAATTTGCAAAACTTATGACAAGCTATGCAAAAAATCTAGGTATGAAAAACACAACATTTAAAAACGCATCTGGTCTTCCTAATAGAGCTCAATTAACAACTGCAAGAGATATTTCAAAACTATGTCATAAACTTATTACAAATTTTCCAAATGAATATAAATTGTTCAGTAATACAAAGTTTGCTTACAAAGGTAAAACTTACAAAACTCATAATAAATTAATGTTAAGTTATGAAGGTGCGGATGGAATTAAAACGGGGTATATAAAGGCATCTGGTTTTCAATTAGCTTTTTCAGCTGTAAGAGACAATAAAAGACTCATTGGTATAATCTTTGGAGGTGACACTGGGAGTCAAAGAAATAAATCTCTTAAAATTATTATGGATAAAGAATTTGCTGAATTAAATATAAAAACAAATGATAATAAAAAAGAAATTGTAAAAAAAGAAGTAAAAGAGGTTAAAGAAAATAATTACTCAATTGTTGTTGGAACATTTAAATATAGAAATAATGCTGAAAAACAAATTAAATTAATAAAAAGTAAATATCCAATTTCTACAAAAGATAAAATTTCAAATGTCGTTCTTATAAGAGTTAGCGGCAAACAACTTTATGAATCTAGATTTGAAAATTTTTCTAAAAAAGAAGCATATACAGCTTGTAAAAGACTAAAAAAATATAACCGAGATTGTTTTGTTAGATTGTAAATTTATAATTTACACCACTTAATGATAATTGATTTTCGATAATTTCAATTAGAGACTTAAGACCTTCTTGAGAGGTTGACTCTGCTCTACATGTTAATTGGTTTTGAGTGTTACTAGCTCTCATTAGAAACCATCCATTATTATTTTCAACTCTTATGCCATCAATGTCAATTATTTTACCATCTGTATTTTTTATTCTGTCTTTAATTTCGTCAATAATTAAAAATTTTTTTGTTTCATCAACATCAAATCTTGTTTCTGGTGTTGAAAATGTTTTTGGATAAACATTTATTAATTCATTTAGGGATTTTTCTTGATTACATAGTATTCTAAGTAGTCGCAATGCTACGTACATAGCATCATCATAACCATAAAAATCATCAGCGTAACAAACGTGACCACTCATTTCACCTGATAAAGGAGAGTTCAATTCTTTCATTTTTTCTTTTATAGGTGAATGGCCAGTTTTAGACATTATAGGATCACAATTCAGTTTTTTTGCTTCATCAAAAAATACTTTACTACATTTAACATCCATAATTATTTTTGGATTATCATGTAATTTTGCAATTTCCGTGCATAGTAATAACATGTATTGATCTGCCCAAACTAAATTACCTAAATTATCTACAACACCTAAACGATCTCCATCTCCATCAAAGGCAAGACCTATGTCGCATTGGTTGTCTTTAACTGCTTTTATTAATTGCTCCATATTCTCTGGAACCGTAGGGTCCGGGTGATGATTTGGAAAATTGCCATCAACCTTTTCATTAATCAAAATGTTTTCAGAATTATTTAAATTATCTGTAATTTCTTTAATAACTGATCCCATTGCTCCATTTCCAATATCCCAAGCAATTTTTATTTTTTTATTGAGATTAATATTTTGTAATAATCTATTGATGTATTCCTTTTTAATATCTTTATTAATAATTTCTCCTTCTGTTAATTTTAAATTATTTTGATCAATTAATTTTTGAAGGCTTTGGATGTCTTCGGCATAAAAAGAATGCTTATTTAAGACCATTTTAAAGCCATTGTATTCCGAAGGATTGTGAGACCCTGTAACCATTATAACAGCATCCGCTTCGAGATGATAATGAGCAAAATAAGTCATAGGGGTTGGTCCCATACCAATATTAATAACTTTTGCTCCAGAGTCTTTTAATCCTTCACAAAGAGCTTGGTGTAAATCTGGTGATGTTAATCTTCCATCATAGCCAGTAGCTATTACATTAGATTTTAATCTATTACTTACAGTGTATCCAAACGTTCTACCAATTGTATAGGCTGTATTTTGATTAATATTATTTCCAACTACTCCTCTGATGTCGTACTCTCTTAAGACCTCTTTATCAAAACTTTCAATCTTCAATTTATTTTCCAGTGCCATAGTAATTAAATCCCAAATCTTTTAAATCTTCTGGAATATATATATTTCTAAGATCAAAAATTATTTTTTCTTTTAAGATTTTTGATATTTTTTTGAAATTTAATGCCCTAAATTCATTCCATTCTGTTCCAATAATAATTGCAGATGCTCCTTCACAAGCCTCATAAGCAGAATTAAAATATATAAGATTTGAATTTTCTTTTTTTGCATTATTCATTGCTTCAGGATCATAACATTGAACATTATATCCCTTTTCAAATAGGTTAGATGCAATTTTCATGGAAGTAGAATCCCTAACATCATCAGTGTTGGGCTTGAAGCTTAAACCAAGAAAACAAATAGTAGATTTATTCTCAATATTTGAAACTATTTTATCTGAAATTTTTAATATACGATCTTGGTTAGATTTATTAACTGCATTAATGATTGATAAATCAATATTTTTGTTTTTAGCAGTTGAAGCAAAAGCCTTAACATCTTTTGGAAAACATGAACCACCAAATCCTGGTCCAGCATTCAAAAATTTAGATCCAATTCTTTTGTCTATACCCATTGCATAAGCAACTTGCTGAACATCAGCACCAACAACTTCACATAAATCAGCAACTTCATTAATGAAGGCTATTTTTGTTGCTAGAAAACTATTTGATGCATATTTAATTATCTCAGAAGTTTCGATAGATGTAGCTACAATTGGTGTTTCTTTAAGAAATAATGGTCTATAAAGTTCTCTCATTATATTTTCAGATTTTTTATTTTCTGTTCCTATAACTATTCTATCTGGCCTGATAAAATCATTGATTGCAGATCCCTCTCGAAGAAATTCTGGGTTGGATACAACATCAAAAAGTTTTTGATCAATTTTATTTGATATAATTTTTTTTACTTCTCTTGTAGTTCCAACTGGAACAGTAGACTTCGTTACAACTAAACAAAATTTTTTTATATTATCAGCAATTTCTTCAGCAACTTGCCAAACAAAACTTAAATCAGCCTCATCTTCTAATCTTCTTGTTGGAGTTCCTACAGTAATAAAAATTACATCTGTATTATTTAAGTTATCTTTAATATTTGATTCAAAAGATATTAATTTAGTTTTATTAATATGCTTGTCTAAAAGGTCGTCCATACCTGGTTCAAAAAATGGGCACTTTCCTGATTTAAGCATTTCAAGGCGTTTAATATCTTTATCAATACACGTTACAGAATAACCAAATTCGGCAAAGCATGCTCCTGTTACCAACCCAACATAACCGGTACCAACTATAGTAAGATTCATTTTTTAAGATTTTTCTTTTATTTTGCTAAATAAACTAAATATTGTTTGTTTGTTATAAAATAATATTGAGAAAATTACTGGAAAATAATTTATTTTTTATTAATTATAAAGAAAATATGTCAAATAATAATAAAATACAAACAGGTATTAATAACATATCAAATGAGTGGTTTAGGGCAAATATAGATCGCAAAACACTTAAAAATCTCTCTAAGAGAACAGATTATGAAGGTTGGAAGCATATCATAATATTTACATTATCTCTAACTGGACTAGGCATACTTTCAGCTTACTTCTGGCAAACTTGGTGGTTTATTCCAGTATACCTAGCTTACTGCATGTTTTGGGGAGGTGCAGATGCTATTTGGCATGAGTGCGGTCACAGGACAGCATTTAGAACGCGTAAGCTGAATGATTTGTTTTACCATATTGCAAGCTTTATGAATAATTTTGAACCCGTAAGATGGAGATGGAGTCACTCTCTTCATCATAGTTATACAGCTTCAGTTGATCCTCATGACTATGAAGCAGACGGAAGTATTTTTTCTAAGCACACCCTTTTCAGTTTTTTGATAAATTTTATTCCAGGTATTGGTTTTTTTACTATTCACAAATCACTTTATGTTGAAATTATTCAACATGCTCTTGGAATTAAAACTGATGTAATGAGAGATTGCATTCCTGAAGATAAAATTAAGGATTGTATTAATAGTTCAAGAATTTTTGTTTTACTTTGGATATCAATAATTGCTATTTCAATTTATTTTGCATCATTACTTCCTATATTATTATTTTTGGTACCAAAATTCTTTGCTACCTTTAATGGTATTTGGGGTTTAACTCAACATATGGGTTTACAGGAAAATACGAAAGATCATCGTCTCTCTACTAGATCAGTAAGATTAAACCCGATCTTTAGTTTTATATATTGGAAAATGGAATACCACATTGAACATCATATGTTTCCTATGGTGCCTTCATATAACCTTCCTAAATTATACGAAGTAATAAAAGATCAAATGCCTGAACCACAAACATTATATTATGCATATAAAGAAATAATACCTGCGGTTATAAAAAAATCAAAAAATCCTGACTATTTTATTCCTGTTCAAGTTCCAAATAATTAAACTATACTTGACACATCTTCAGCTTTAGTTTTATCTATATCTTTATATGGAGTTAAGAAATTTTATTGATGGTAAATTCATTGATTCACTCTCAAAGAAAAATATTCCTGTTTTAAATCCGGCTAATCAAAAAATTGTTGGTAATATTGATGAAGCCTTAGATGGAGAAATAGATTTAGCTTTCAAAGCTGCAAAAAGAGCATTCGATAAAAGAATTTTAGTAGACATGGATGCAAAAGATAAATCGAATATGATGAGAGCTATTGCTCAAAAATTAAGAGAACGCAAAGAAGAAGGAGGAAAACTCCTTAGCCAAGAAAATGGCAAAACGATTAAACAATGTATTGATGAATTTAAAGGTGCTGCCGATACTTTTGATTTTTATGCTGGGCTAACAGATAAAATAGAAAATAAACTTATACCTTCTGGACATGATACTTTAAATTATGTTGTACTTGAGCCTTTTGGAGTAGCTCTTCAAATTGTTCCGTGGAACTATCCTGTTTCTATTTTTTCAGGTATGGTTGCACAAAACTGGATTGTTGGAAATACCATAGTTATCAAACCTCCTGAATTGTGTCCCATATCATCTAATTTTTATGGTCAAATTTTTAAAGATGTAGGCGTGCCAGATGGAATTATAAATATTGTTCATGGTTATGGTGAAACAACTGGTCGAAAACTAGTTCAACATTCTGGAAGTGATTATATTGTTTTTACAGGATCGCCTGAAGTTGCATCTGAAATTCTAAAAGAAACAGCAGATAGAATAATTCCTACTCATTTTGAATTAGGCGGAAAGTCTGCAGCTATAATCTATCCTGATGCCGATATTGATAAAGCTGTTGATAGTACAGTTAAAGGAATTTTTAAACCTAATGCTGGTCAAATATGTGTTGCAATGTCTAGGGTAATTGTTCATCCAAAAATAAAAGATGAATATATGACAAAGTTAGTTGCCAAAACGCAAAAACTAAAAATTGGTGCTGGAGACGAAGATGGAACTGAAGTGACACCTTTAATATCCACTGATCAAATGCAAAGGGTATCAAATTATGTGAAATCAGGAATACAATCTGGAGCTACTTTAACAATAGGTGGAGATAAAGCTGAAAGAGATGATGGAAATTTCTATCAACCAACTATTTTTGATAACGTTAAGGTCGACGCAACAATTGCTCAAGAAGAAATTTTTGGTCCTGTAACATCAGTATTTGATTTTGAAGATGAAGAAGAGGCAATAAATATAGCAAACTCAACTAAGTATGGTCTAGCTTCTGGCGTATTCACTTCAGATGATCAAAAAGCTAAATGGACAGCTGATCGCATTCAAGCTGGAATTATTTGGCAAAATGATTGGTTTGTTGATGGAAACAATCTTCCTGGAGGCGGTTACAAAAGATCTGGTTATGGAAGAGATGGAGGAGTTGACGGTGTTTATAGCCATGGTCAAACAAAGCGAATAAGTAAAAGACTCTACTAGTTGACATTCACAAATATTATCTTAACAATATTGTAATAATACTTTTAAATTAATTCATGGGAGGAATTATGAAATTTATTAAATTATTTCTAATCACAGTATTTCTTCTTCCAGTTTCTATGTATGCTTATGCTACTCCAACTGGACAAGATCTTGGTGATAAATGGTGCTCAGATGTAAAAATGCATTTCTATGCTGGCGGTCCTGAGGCTGGAGGCTTTGCTGGAATAGTTGCAGCAGGAGCAATGAATGCTATTAGAGATACTGGTGCAGATGCTGAAATTATATACTCTGAATGGGATTTTGAAAAAATGGTTCGTCAACTTAGAGAATCAGTTGGACTTGGAGTAGATGCTATTGCAATGATGGGGCATCCTGGCGATGAAGCGCTAATGCCTTTAGCAAAACAAGCTGCTGAAAAAGGTATTCTAATGACTTATCAAAACGTTGATCCATCAGGTGTAAGAGCAAAATTTGGTGGCGGATACGTAGGAGCAAATTTAGCAACTCAAGGTAAAGCTCTTGCAAGAGAAGCAATTAGGCAATTTGGTTTCAAAGCTGGAGATCACGCTATAGTAATGGTTCCTATTGGAGATTACGCTAGAGCTCAAAGAGAAGATGGGGCAAGAATCATATTTGAGGAACACGGAATGACAGTTACTGTTCTTGATGGACAACCAGCTTATGCTTCAGATCCAAATATGACTATCCCGGTTTTCTCAGCAGCGTTAAATGCAAACCCTGAAACAAAAGTAATTGTTCACTCTGGAAGTGATGTAATGAATGTTGCAGAAGGTATTGCCAAAGCTGCTGGTTATGGACCAAATGAGTTACTTCAAATTGGATTTGATACTAGCCCACAAATTATGTCGGCGTTTGAAAAAGGATATGTTCATCTAACATCTGATCAACAACCTTTCCTTCAAGGGTATCTTCCTGTGTTATCACTTTGTCAAACAGCTGTACTTGGTACTGGCGCAATAAACCAAGATACTGGTGCAGGATTTGTTGATACAAATAACTATCAAGCTGTTAAAGCTCTTGCTGATGCAGGCTTAAGATAGGTAAATATATTGCTAACCCATTTTAATGGGTTAGCATTTCAAAATTTATGGAAAATATCATTGAATTAGATAATGTTACAAAAAGATTTGGCGGTATTACTGCTCTAAACAAAGCTTCATTAAAAGTAACCAGGGGTGAAGTTGTAGGTTTAATTGGTGATAATGGCGCAGGTAAATCAACATTAATTAAAACACTAGTAGGTGTTTATAGTCCTGACGAAGGTGATATACTTATAAGAGGAAAAAAAGTAAACGCTTGGAATGCACTCAAGGCTAGAGAGTCTGGTATAGAAACTGTTTTTCAAGATAGAGCTTTAACTCCACAACAATCGATAGTTAAAAATATTTTTATGGGTAAGGAACTTCGATATCCATTTGGTTTTATAAAAGAAAAAGAACAAATTTTTGAAGCAAATAGGTTAATTAGAGAAATAGGTTTTACATCAAAATTAATAAATGCTGAATCTCCAGTTGGGAATTTATCTGGAGGTGAAAGACAAGGCGTAGCAATTGCAAGAGCAATTTATAATAAAGCAGAATTAATAGTTCTTGATGAGCCAACAAATAACTTATCTCTTAATGAAACACAGAAAGTTTTTGATTTTGTCTTAAATGTAAAAAAATCAAATAGATCTGTTCTATTTATTGGTCATAATATTTATCATGTATACGACATATCAGATAGATTTGTAATTTTAGATAGAGGAGAAGTTGTTCATCAACTCAATAAGAATGACATATCTACTCCTGAAGAACTCATGAAAATAATGAGAGATACTATAGGAGCACACTAATGAGTAATAATAATTCATATTTAAGTAATTACTTTCACAGAAATGGAAGAGCTTTAGGAAGCATTGGATATTTTGTACTTTTAATGGTAATTTTTTTAGTAGGTGCACCAGAAGCTTGGATAAGACCTAACCTTCATCAATCAGTATTTGTAATGATGCCAACTTTGATATTTTTAACTATACCATTAGTTTTTCTAGTTGCATCTGGTGAAATAGATCTTTCCTTTGCCTCTACTTACGCAGTAGCAGCTTACGTATTTGCTTTACTTGTTAAAAATGGAGTTGATCCAGCTATTTGTTTAGTACTTGGTATTTTTACTGGAGCAGCTATTGGTGCTCTCGTTGGAACATTAATTGTTGTATTTAGACTTTCCTCTCTTGTTGCATCTCTTGGAGTATTATTTTTACTGAGAGGTGTAATACTCTTATTATCTAACAGCAGATCAATTACGATTATGGAAATAGATAGCCACTGGATTTACCCTCTTTTAGTTGGAAATTTTTATGGCTTCCCAATGCAAATTTTTTGGGCAGCAATATTTGTAATTTTTTGCTATTATTTTTTTAACAAACATGTTTTTGGTATTCATATTCAGCATGTAGGTGATAATTCTGTTAGCGCAGAACAGATGGGTATTAATGTAAATGCCGTTAAGATTAAAGCGTTCATGTTTGTAGGTATTGGCTCTGCTATTGGTGGAATTTTTACGACAATGATTACTTATACATTTTTCCCTACTCAAGGATTTGGTTATTTATTGCTTGCTTTAGCAGCTGTTTTTGTTGGCGGCACTCCTTACTGGGGTGGGTTAGGAACTATTATTGGAGCAGTGTTCGGTGTTGGTATAATTGCCTATATGGAAATAGGAATTATTGCCATTGGCTGGAGTGGTGAGTGGAGACAATTCTTTAATGGATTAATCATATTACTAGCATTACTAGGACATCGGTTGCACGGAGAAAGAGTTAGATAGTACTTGATGACTAATATTATAATTTGGAATGAAAATATTCATGAAGTAGAAAATGAAGAAGTTAAAAAAATTTATCCTAATGGTATTCATGGCTGCATAAAAGATTTTTTATCAACTGATAATAGTTTAAAAATTAAAACCGCTACGCTCAAAGAAGATCAAAATGGATTAAGTGAGGAATTATTAAAAAATTGTGATGTTGTTATTTGGTGGGGTCACAAAGCACATGACGAAGTACTTGATAAGACAGTTGATTTAGTACAACGACGAGTTCTTGAAGGAATGGGCTTAATAATATTACATTCCGGACATCATTCTAAGATATTTAAAAGATTAATGGGCACTAATTGTAATTTGACGTGGAGAGAATTCGGTGAAAAAGAAAGATTATGGATATGTAATCCTGGTCATCCTATCTGTGAGGGTTTAGAGCCATATTTTGAACTAGAAATGGAAGAAATGTATGGTGAGCCTTTTCAGGTTCCATCTCCAGATGAAACACTTTTTACTAGTTGGTTTGAAGGAGGAGAAACTTTTAGATCAGGATTATTATATAGAAGAGGAAATGGTCAAATATTTTATTTTCGACCAGGTCATGAAGCATATCCAACTTATCATAATATAAATGTGCAAATCGTAATTAAAAACGCAATACATTTTGTAAAACAGAAAAATAAAGTTTTGTGGGAAGATATACATTCTCCAACTCCAAAAAGTAATAGACCAAAACCTATTGAAAAGATTAGTAAGAAAGGTTTTAGTGTAGGACATCCAACAGAAGAAAAATAAAATGAAAATTGGTATTGTTGGAACAGGAAATATCTCTTCAAGACACCTTGATGAATTTAACAATATGCCAAATGTCAATGTTGAAGCTGTTTGTGATACAAATCAAAAAAATTTAGAAATATTTTTATCAAATAATAAAGATTCAGATATCAGAGGTTATTTGAGTTTAGAAGAAATGCTTGAAAAAGAAAAAACTTTTGATGGTATTAGCAACACAACACCTGATAAGTTTCATAAAGAGACTACGCTGCAAATTTTAAAAAGTGGTTATAATGTTTTTTGTGAAAAACCACTTGCTGAAAATTATAGTGATGCAAAAGATATGGTAAATGCAGCAGTTCAATCTAAAAAAATTAATATGGTTAATTTTACTTATAGAGAGTCGAGCGCATATCAAAAATTAGTTCAATTATTAAAATCTGGAGAAATAGGAAATCCTAGACATGTCAGTGCTTGTTATTATCAGTCCTGGCTTACAAGTAATAAATGGGGTGATTGGAGAGAGGAAGACAAATGGCTGTGGAGACTATCAACGAAACATGGAAGTAACGGTGCTTTAGGAGATACAGGTGTTCATATTTTTGATTTTGCTGTTAATGCTGTAGGTGACATAAAAGAAATATGTACTGATTTAAAAACTTACTTCGATAAAGGAAATAAAATAAAAGAATATACATTAGATGCTAATGATGGTTTCAATTCATTAGTTAGATTTGAAAATGGAGCTATCGGTACAATAACTAATACAAGATATGCAACTGGACATGCAAACTCTTTAATTCTAGAAGTATTTTGTACAAAAGGTGCTTTAAAAGTTGAACTAGATGAGGAAAGGACTAAGTGGTCTACATTGCATATTTGTATTGACGAAAATATCAATAAAATGGCTTGGGATACAATTGAATGTCCAAAAACTCCAAGTAATTATCAAAACTTTATAGAGTCAATAAAAACAAACTTGAATATGCAGCCCGATTTTTATCAAGGTGCAAAAATTCAAAATATAATTGACAAATGTATAGAAAGTAATGAAATTGGAAGATGGGTTGACATTTAGTGAGACAAAATAGTTAATATTTTTCTTTTAAATCTCATAATAGTTTTATAAAGAAAAACTAATGTCAGAAAAATTAGATAATGTCGATGACAAATGGTTTAGAGCCGATATAAGTAAAAAAGATCTTAAAGAGTTATCAAAAAAAAGTGATCTAAAAGGATTACAGCATGTAACTATATATTTTATTCTTTTATTTATTTTTGGATATATGTCTGTAGCTAGTTGGGGAACATGGTGGGCAGTTTTATGGTTATGGCTTTACGGTGTTCTTTTCTATTCCAGTAACCCAATTTGGCATGAATGCGGACATAGAACTGCGTTTAAATCAAAATTTTTAAATGAATTTTTTTATCAAATTGGTTCTTTTATGACTGACTTTGAACCAACTAGATGGACTTGGAGTCATTTTAGACACCATAGCAATACCTCTTCTGTTGCTGACCCTCATGATTTTGAAGCAGCACTGTTCCATGAGTATCCAAGTCTAAAAAGTTTCCTTTTTAGTTTTGCTCCGTTCTATGAACTTATTAAGTTCAAGGACTCCTTTAAATTTGAAACTATAAAGCACGCGTTAGGATTGACTACACCTGTTATGAAGGAATGTATTCCTCAAGATGAGATTTGGAAATGTCGTCTTATTTCAAGAATACATGTTTCTTTATGGATCGCCTCTTTTGCTTTATCATTTTATTTAATGAACCCTCTTCCTGCATTATTAATATTTTTTCCTAGATACTGGGGAAATATAATAAATATATTTAATATGACTCAGCATATTGGATTACCAGAAAATATCAAAGACCACAGATACACTACTAGGTCTGTTCGCTTCAATCCTATATTTAGTTTTCTTTATTGGCATATGGAATATCATGTAGAGCATCATATGTTTCCTTCCGTACCGTCATATAACTTACCAAAATTAAGTAATCTAATTAAAGATCAATTACCTAAAGCAAACACTAGTTTATACGATGCATATAAGGAAATTATACCAGCAATTATTAGACAGCATAAGGATAATTCCTATTATATTGCTAAAATTGTACCATCATAAATAAATATCTAAGATAAATTTAAGGTTTATTATTGTTCAAAACTAAAAAAATTTAAAATTATTGTAAATTGACAGTAAAAATCAACATCAGAAAATTATTATAAATTGACAATAAGCGATGATGGGATATTTGTTCTTTATAAATTAGGAGGATTAATGAAATACTCAATTAAAAGTCTAATAGTATTAGTTTCTTCATTATTTCTAAGTTTTTCAGCTTATGCTGGAGGTCACAAATATACTGGTCCAGATCTAAGTGGACAAAAGGTAGTTATGTTTGGTCCTTGGTTATCACCTGAACAAGAAACAATGAGAGAAGTTGGTGCTATATTTGAAAAAGCTACAGGAGCTACATTTGAATATGGTGGTTCAGATAGTTTTGAACAACAAGTTATGATCGATTTAAAAGCTGGAAGTGCAGCGGATCTAGTTGTATTTCCACAACCAGGACTTGCTGCAAATGCTGCAGCAATGGGAGGATTAGTTCCTCTTGGAAATGATATTAAGCAAATGGTTTTAGATAACTATGCTGCTGGTCAATCATGGGTAGATCTTTCAACTTATGCAGATGAAAACGGTAATGATCAGTTTAATGCAATTTTCTTTAGAACAAACGTAAAAAGTTTAGTTTGGTATTCACCAGATAACTTTGAAGATAATGGTTATGAAGTTCCAGGGACTATGGAAGAACTAATTGCACTAACAAGACAAATGGCATCTGATGGAAATACTCCGTGGTGTATTGGTCTAGGCTCAGGTGCAGCTACAGGTTGGCCTGCAACTGACTGGATGGAAGATATCATGCTAAGAACGCATACACCTGATGTTTATGACATGTGGGTATCTAATGAAATGCCTTTTAATGACCCAAGAGTTATTGAAGCAATGAATTTCTTTGGAACTTTTGCATTAAATGACAAGTTTGTGAATGGTGGTTCTAAAGCAGTAGCAACTACTGATTTTAGAGATGCTCCAAACGGACTTTTCACTTCACCTGCAGAGTGTATGATGCATAGACAAGCTAGTTTTATTCCTGCATTCTTCCCTGAAGGTGTAGAAGCTGGTGTTGATTATGATTTCTTTTATTTCCCTGCATATGCAACTAAAGATTTAGGAACTCCTGTACTTGGAGCTGGTACACTAGTAGCTGCTACTAATGATAACCAAGCAACTATAGAGTTCATTAAATTCTTAATGCATCCTGAAGCTCATGAATATTGGATGGCTAAAGGTGGCTTCCTAACACCTCATAAAGGCGTTGATGGAAGCAAATATGCTAGTGATACATTTAGAAAACTAGGTGAAATTCTAACAGGCGCAACAACATTTAGATTTGATGCGTCAGACTTAATGCCTGGTGCTATTGGTGCTGGAACTTTCTGGACTGGTATGGTTGACTATACTAACGGAAAATCTGCCCAAGATGTAGCAGATGCGATCCAAGATAGTTGGGACGCAATTAAGTAACTTTTCAATTAATTACAGGCGAACAATTAACTTGTTCGCCTGTTTTTTTTATATATTTACTCATTAATGACTATCCTGAATTTAGTATTCATTGTTTTTTTAGGAGTGTTATTTTTTATAGCCTACTTTCATATCTCAAATTATATTTTAGACATTTATGGCAATAAAACGCTGAAGAGATATAATTTTGAAAATTCTATAAGAGTTATAGTTTTTATAACGCCTGCTTTTATTGTTTTATTTATTTTTATTTTATATCCTGTGTTTGAAACTATTAGACTTAGCTTTTATGATAAATTTGGAAGAGAATTTGTGGGACTATACAATTACAAATGGGCAATTAATGATCCTGAATTTAGAAGAAGTATATTAAATAATTTAGTATGGTTACTTGTAGTCCCAACATTAAGCACTTTTTTTGGATTAGTAATTGCTAACTTAGCTGATAGAATTTGGTGGGGTTCAATTGCAAAATCTATAATATTTATGCCTATGGCAATATCATTTGTAGGAGCTGGTGTAATTTGGAAATTTATTTATGAATATAGAGGACCTGAGAATACACAAATTGGACTACTTAATGCAATAATTGTTTCCCTTGGTTATGAGCCACAAGCATGGTTAACAATACCTATGTGGAACAATTTCTTTTTGATGGCTATTATGATTTGGATACAAACTGGATTAGCTTTAGTTATTTTTAGTGCTGCATTAAGAAGCATACCTAAAGAAATGCTTGAAGCAGCAAGAATTGACGGGGCTAGTGAATTAAAAATATTTTTTTCAATTATAATTCCTTATTTAGAACAAACGATACTTGTGATTTGGACCTTAATTACAATAATTGTTTTAAGAATATTTGATATTATTTTTGCCATGACTAATGGGGAATGGCAAACCGGAGTCTTAGCGAACTTAATGTACGACTGGATGTTTAGAGGTGGTGGTGACTCGGGAAGAGGAAGTGTTTTAGCAATTGTTATTATGATTGGTGTAATACCAATCTTAGCATGGAATTTATACAAACATAGACAGGAACAAAAAATATAATGAAGAAATTTTCAATATCATCTTTATTATCTCAACTATTACTCCTCTTCTTTGTTATTATATGGATTATTCCTACATTTGGTCTGTTTATTAGCTCTTTAAGAGATAAAGATTTATTAGCTATAAGTGGATGGTGGACTTCCTTAACTACTACAGAAGTAAATGAAATTTATAGAATGTCAGGAATGGAAAACCAAATTGAAGAAGATGGTTATTTCAAAATTAAAGGAAAGTTATTTGAAGATAATTCAGGAAAAAAAATAGAAAGTTTTGGAATTACTTCAAAGAAAATTAATGAATTTAATATTGGTGATGTCGCAATTTTTAAAGATGAAAGTGAAGTGCTTCTTGATGAAGATGGAAATTATGAATGGAGATCTAAAACAGAATTTAAAAAGAAAAAAGGTAAAAGATTATTTACTACATCATTAAGCCCTCCTGCATTTACTTTTGAAAATTATAGAGAAGTTTTATTCAAAGAAGGAATTGGCAGAGCTTTTGTTAATACAATGGCAGTAGCATTACCTTCAACACTAATTCCTTTAATAATATGCTCTTTCTTTGCATATTCCTTAACTTGGATGAAATTTTATGGAAGAGATACTTTATTAGCAATAATAATTGCGTCTCTTGTTGTTCCTCTTCAAATGTCCCTTATACCTATACTAACAATCTATAATGATTTTGGTGCATTATTTGGAGTTGCGGCTAAATCTTATCCTGGTGTTTGGATGGCGCATACTGGTTTTGGATTAGCATCAACTACTTTTCTTTTAAGAAACTTTTTAAAAAGCTTACCTAATGAAATGATGGAAGCTGCTAAAGTTGACGGTGCTTCTCATTATGATATTTTTTTACGAATAATTATTCCTCTATCTATACCAGCTTTTGCCTCAATATTTATTTTACAATTTTTATGGTGTTGGAATGATTTATTAGTTGGTTTAGTATTCTTAGATCAAGTTCCAAGTGAAATAATATTAACCGCAAAATTAAAAGAATTACTAGGATCAAGGGGAGAAAATTGGGAAATATTAACTACTGGAGCATTTGTATCAATGACAGTTCCCTTATTTATCTTTTTTGCTCTACAAAGGTATTTCATAAGAGGATTAGTGGCAGGATCAGTTAAGGGTTAATATCAAAAACTATTGATTTTTTATCTAAATTATCGTTAAATAATAGTATATTTGTATGATGATGTATTCATACACTTGAAAGATCGCTCAAAGGAGGATGAAGTGGCAGATATAAATATAAATACTGTTAATAAATATTTTGGAGACGTCCATGTAATTAAAGACGTATCTCTAGATATAAAAAGTCAATCATTCACAGTTCTAGTTGGTCCAAGTGGTTGTGGTAAATCAACTATGTTAAGAATGATAGCGGGACTTGAAGATATTAATTCAGGTACAATTTCAATTGATGGTCAAGTAGTTAATGATTTACCGCCAAAGCAAAGAAATATTGCAATGGTGTTTCAATCATATGCACTATACCCTCATATGACTGTATTTGATAATATGGCTTTTGGTTTGAAATTAGAAAAAAGATCAAAAGATGAAATTAATGAAAGAGTTAACGAGGCAGCAAGAATTCTTCAGATTGAAGATTATCTTCAAAGAAAACCAAAACAACTTTCAGGTGGTCAAAGACAGCGTGTTGCTATTGGAAGAGCAATTACTAGAAAGCCAAAAGTTTTCTTATTTGATGAACCGCTTTCAAACCTTGATGCTGCATTAAGGGTTCAAATGAGAGTTGAATTAGCAAAACTGCATAATGAACTAGAGGCAACAATGATCTACGTTACACACGATCAGACAGAAGCTATGACATTAGCTGATGATATTGTTGTACTTGATACAGGTATCGTTTCACAAAAAGGATCCCCATTAGAACTTTATGATAGACCAAATAATATGTTCGTAGGTGGATTTATTGGATCACCAAAAATGAACTTTATTTCAAGTAAAATATTAAGCAAAAGTTCTGATGCTACAGAAGTTGATATTATGGGAATGTCAAAAATATCAGTCTCTAAGATGTCAGCATCCTCCTCAGAGGGTGATTCAGTAACTCTAGGTATTAGACCTGAACACTTAGTCGTAAATGGTGATGCAGATGGATCTTGGGAAAGTAAAGTATTTGTTGTTGAAAAACTTGGTGACGTTACTTACCTATACCTTGAAAAAGATGGAGAGCCATTAGTTGCTGAAACTGAAGGACATTCAGAAATAAAAGTTGGTGATACGGTAAAAGTTGGTTTCCCTGCTGGGAGATGCCAGTTATTTGATAGTTCAGGACAAGCATTTAAATAATAGAATCGTATTAATTATTGCCCCTAATATATGGGGCAATACACCCGTTTTTTAAAAATATTCATTAAATATCATCAATTTAAACTAATATATTGTTGGGCAGAGGGTTCATATTATTTCCTCCTATAAGAAGTATTCCTCTTATAAAACTTTTCTGCCCACCAAATTTGAAAAGTTATTTAAGAGGGATACCAATTATAGTTTTTGTTTAGCAGTCCAAGAACTTTCCTTATTTATTGGAATATGTTTATTAAGAGTTAAAAGAACATTTTCAGCTAATTTTCTATAAGTCGTTAGTTTTCCTCCATAGATGTTTAATAATGGTGCCTGTGAACCATCCTCATTTAAGTCGAATATATAGTCTCTAGTAACTTTTGAAGCTTCTTTGAAATCTTCAATAAGTGGTCTAATTCCAGAATAAGAACTTACCACATCATCTCTCGATATTTGTTTAATGAAATATTTATTTACTGAATTTAATAAATAATCAATTTCACTTTCATCAATTTTTGGATTTTCTGGTGAAAAGACTTCTGTTTCGGTGGTGCCAATAAGGGAATATTCATCTTTATAAGGTATAACAAAAATTATTCTGTTATCTTCATTTTGTAAAGTGAAAGCTTTTTTCTGACTATAAAGACTTTTAGTTATTATGTGACTACCTTTTACAAGTCGAATTGATTTATTTGAATTTAATTTAATAACATTACTTAAAACTTCATTTATCCAAGGTCCAGCAGCATTAATAAGAATTTTAGATTTAAGTATAGTATTATCATCTAAAGCTATATCCCAAATATTTTTATTTCGTTTTGCATCTATAACTTTTCTATTTTGAATAATAATAGCACCTTTTTTCTTTGCATCTTCAACATTTAACTGAACGAGTTTTTTATCGTCAACTTGTAAATCATAATATTGGAAACCAATTTTAAATGGATCTTTTAAAATGTTAGGAATTTCCTTTTTAATATTTATAGTTGAAGATTTTGGTATAGTCATTTTGCCACCAATATTATCATATAAAAATAATCCTAATTTAATTAACCATTTAGGTCTTAAAGATTTTTGATAAGGTATAATAAAAGGTAATGGTGTTGTTATATTACTGGCAATTTTTTTAATTACCTCTCTTTCCTTGAGAGATTCACGTACAAGGCGAAATTCATAATTTTCAAGATACCTTAATCCACCGTGTATTAATTTTGTAGACCAAGATGAAGTAGCTGAGCCAACTGTGTTTTTTTCAACTAAACAAACTTTTAAATTTCTGCCTGATGCATCTCTAACAATTCCAGCACCATTAATACCTCCACCAATAACTAAAATATCAAAAGTTTCATTCATGCTTAAATTTAATAAATCTATTAATTTCGTGAATTATTATTTCAGGGTCAGTTAAATGTATAGTTAAAAAACCAAGTTTCTTTGCAGCCTCAATATTCTCTTTTTTATCATCAATAAATACAGTTTCCTCTGGAATTAGATTAAAACGACTTGTAGCTAATTTATATATTTCAGCATTAGGTTTAACCATTTTTTCTTTTCCAGATATTATTAGGCCATCAAATTTATTTAAGAATGGATATTTTTTATCCATACCTTGAAATGTTTCCCAAGACCAATTTGACAAAACATAACACTCATATTTTTTGTTTTTTAAATCATCTAAAACATCCACTGAATACTGAAAAATTTTTCTGAACATTTTATGATGATTTTTATAATATAATTTAATTTTATCTTCATAATCAGGATAAATTTTGATTAGATCAGTTTCAGCATCTTTTATAAGTCTTCCAGCATCTTGTTGGATATTCCATTCATCATTGCAAATATTATTGAGAAAATTGTCTCTCTCTTCTTTGTCTTTAATTACATCTTTATAAAAATAATGAGGGTCCCAATCAAAAAAAACACCACCTAAATCAAAAAGGAATTTCATGTATAAGTATTTTGTTTATAAATAAATATTAAATGAGTGCATTAATAGACTATATTCAAATAGAAATACATAAAACATATAATAAAAAATATTCCAAAAAGTATATAGAAGATAAATTAATTCCAATCATAAATTATATTTGCTCTAGTAAGTCGAAAAAATTCCTATTTGGAGGCTCTCAGGGTATTGGAAAATCATCATTTATTAATATTATCTCTAAAACTATTGAAAAGTTTTATAATAAGAAAATACTTTTGCTTAGTTTAGATAATTATTATTTATCAAGAAAACAACGATCTGAATTATCAAATAAAATACATCAATTGTTAATAACTCGAGGTGTTCCTGGAACACATGATATTAAAAAATTAATTAAAAATATAAAACAATTCAATAAAAGTAAATACCCTATCACATCCCCTCTATTTGATAAGTTGATTGATGATACGACTAAATCAACAAAAATAACTAAAACTAAATGTGATATTCTTTTCTTAGAAGGTTGGTGTTGTGGAAGTTCAGAAATTCCAAAAAAAATTCTTCATAAAAATATAAATAATTTAGAAAAAATTAAAGATCCAAAATATAAATGGAGAAATTTCTATAATAATAAATTAAAATTAGAATATAAAAAATTATTTAAATTATTCGATGAACTTATTTTTTTGAAGACATCCTCTTTTGGTAATGTTTTCAAATGGAGGTTAAAGCAGGAAAAAACTAATCAATCAAAAAACAAAAAATCAAAAAGAATGACTCCAAATGAAATTAAATATTTTGTTCAACATTATGAGAAAATAACTAAATGGATGATGAAGGATCTAAATAAAAAAGCTCAGATCGTTATTAAATTTGAAAAAAATCATAAAATTTCTTCAATAAATTTTAACTAGAAAAAAATCCATCTTTTAACCGAATTACAATATCTTACAAATTCATCCCCAAATTTATCTTTTAAATATTTTTCCTCTTCGTATATTACAAAATTATTTAACCAAAAAAATAATCCTATAGAACAAATAAAATACATAATGTTTTCAAAAGTAAGAAACATACCAAAATGAAATAAAACAAAACATAGATAAATTGGATTTCTAGAGTAAGCATAAATTCCAGTTTTTATAATTCTATTTGTTTCAGTTTGAGGAGGTAATTTTTCTTCATGTGCATTAAATGCATTTCTTGACGAAAAAAATACAATTGGCATTAAAATTATAATTAATAATCCAAAAAGATTAAGAATATATAGCAGTGGATATTTAGGAAAAATAAATTCACCTAAAATATAGGAGGCTATCAAAAGATAGACTGAAATATAAAGTGGATTTCCTTTTACATCTGGCCCCATTTAAAGCTCCTCTATTGCCTTACCTAAACTTTCATAATCACTAAATACATTCAAAGCACCATTGTCAAATAATTCATTTGTATCTCTATCTGAATGCCAATGTTTTCCTGCAGTAAGACCAAATACCCTTACTCCTGCTGCAGTTGCTGCTTTAACACCTACGCCACTATCTTCAATAATGACTGACTCTTCTCTAATAAGTGAATTATCATTTAAAACCTTTAAGTATATATCTGGATCAGGTTTTGGTCTTTTTACCATATCGAATGAATAAACCTGATCACTTAAAAAAAATTTATCTAACCCAACAAGCTTCAATCCATCAAGAATTCTATCCTTATTACTGTTAGATCCAATAAAGTGATTTCTATCTGATTTACCAATATAATCTTTTGCTCCATCAACTAGTTTTAAATCCTTAGAATAAACTTCTGAAACAATATCAAATATTTCATTTGTAAATTTTTCTTTGTTTTCAATCTTATATTTATCAGATAATAAATCTATTACTTCGACTGTTTTTTTTCCAGCATATTTATAAAATTGCTCCTCTTTAATTGATTGATCAAATTTACTAAAATATTTGGAAAATGCCTTAGAAGCTAAGACCTCACTATCAACTATTACTCCATCAAAATCAAAAATTATATTTTTAATCATTATTTTATATTTCTGTCTTTTTATATTCTGATTTCTCTAACCAATCAGGATTAATCTCTATACCCCAACCAGGAGTATCTTCAATTTTAACCATTCCATCAGATATTTTAAAAGGATCACCTAAAAATAAATTCTGTTGCCATGGATAATAATCTTTACCTTCAATTGAAAATTCAAGATAGGGACCTGAATTATTTATTGCTTTTAAAAAATGCATTGTACAAATTGTTACTAAAGATAAATTAGCTGTATGTGGAGTGCATATAAAACCACCCTTTTCAATAATTTTCGCGACCTTCAAAGCTTTTGTTAATCCTCCCATGTACATAACATCTGGCTGAAAAATATTTACAATTTTTCTTTTAACCATATCTTTCCAAATTCTGAGATCACAATCTTGTTCTCCCCCAGTAACGTCTATCTTCAAACTTTCAGTAACTTTTTTTGTTTCTTCTGGTTTCCAGTAAGGACAAGGTTCTTCAAAATGAGTAACATCATTATCTTCTAAAAGTTTCCCAATTTCTATTGCTTGAACAGAGCTATAACAACTGTTTGCGTCGACCATCTTAATTACACTTTTATCTAGAGTCGAATTTATTGTTTTTACTATACTAGGCGTTCTTCCTTCCCATTCATCGATCCCTCTTCCACATTCTGAACCAACTCTAAATTTAAAAGCATCAACACCCTTTTCATCAAAGAGTTTTTTAAATCTATTTGCTTCATCATTCGGTGTAATATCTCTTTTCATTGATGAACCATATATTCTTAAATTTCCTGGAGATCCTCCTATCAATGAGACTACAGGTTTACTTTCGATTTTACCTTTCAAATCCCACAAGGCTGTATCTAAACCAGCAATTGCACGTAAAAGATAGGATCCTGGAAATTTATGCTCTCTTTCAAAGACAAAATCTTCTAAATCATCGAAATCAAAATATTCTTTTCCTAACACCCAGGGTGCTACTTGTTTATGAAAAATTTGAGCTGTGATATCTGCATGATAAGTTGACATTTGACCATAACCAATTGAACCATCCTCAACTGTTATTTTTACAAAACTTACATATGGTTTTGTGAATGTTTCAAGTTTAACTATTTTCATGAATTAAATCTTATTTAAATCCTCAATAATAAATTTACTTCCAAGATTAGCAAGCATCATTACAGGGGCATTTATATTGCCAGAAGTAATATTTGGAAAAACAGATGCATCAGCAATCCAAAGATTCTCCATTCCATGAACTTTTAATCTTTCAGAAACAACTCCCTTTTTAGGATCTTCATCCATTTTACAAGTACCACAAGGGTGATATATAGAAACTGCATTAGATTTAAAGTGATCAATCATTTCTTCTTCAGTAGCATTTAAAAGATCATGCTTAACACTTTCATTTCTTATTTTTTTTATACTATTTGTATTCGCCAAAACTTGAGAAAAATTAATTGCACATTTAACATCATATATATCTTCTTCATGTGATAGAAAATTTGGATCAATTAATGGAGCAACTTCAAAATTAGGAGAGTTCAATGCAACTCTACCCAAACTTTTTGGTCGACAAGAATTATAACCAATAATAAAACCATTAAATTTGTCAGTTTTTAGAAGAGGTCTTTTATTTTTATGAGTAATAGAATAAGTCAACGGATTGAAATATATCTGCAAGTTGGGATAATGATGTTTTGAATTCCAATTTACATATCCCCCAGACTGATTAATACTTAGTGATAATGGTCCTTTCCTATTATAAATATATTTTAATACAGAAGTAATTCTGCCTGGCCAAGTTCCTAACGATTTATTTAGTGAATGATGGTGAGTTTTAAATAAATAATCTAACCCAAGATGATCCTGAAGATTTCTTCCAACATTAGAATTATCAATTACTATTTCTTTATCAAATTTTTTTAAATGTTCTTTATCACCAATACCAGAATGCATTAACAAATAAGGTGTCATTATAGAACCAGAACATAAAATTGCTCCATGAGATAAGTGTATGATTTGTTCTATTGATTTATTTTGAATTTTAATACCAGTAATTTTTTTATCTTTAATTATTAAATTTTTAACTTGAGTATTGTCTAATATTGTAAGTCTTGGATTTTTTATTACAGGCTTTAAAAATACTTTTGATGATGAATGTCTAGTACCGTTGTAAGTATTAATATTATAATGACCTACTTGATTTTCGATTGATGTAGTTAAATTTGTATTTTTTTTAATACCAATTTCATTACTAGCATTAAAAAAATATTCTAAAATTGAATGATGATGCTTACTTACATTATTTACTGGAATCTTTTCTTTTGTAAGAAATTCTTTATCATGATTTATTTGTTGCTCCATAGAACTGTATACTTTTTTTATATTTTCAAAACTCCATTCCTTATTGCTACCCCAATTTTCATAATCTGTTTCTAATCCTCTTGCATAGACCATTGCATTTATTGAGCCAGAGCCACCTAAAACTTTACCTCTCGGATAATATATTTGCCTATTGAATAAATTATCTTGTTTTTCCGAGTAGAAGTTCCAATTAATTTTTTTATTATAAAATGTCATTCCATAACCAAGAGGAACGTCAATGATAGGATTGTTATCTTTAGGCCCAGCCTCAATAAGGACTATATTAAAATTAGTTTTAGTCAGAAGTTTATTTGCTATTATACTTCCTGCAGAACCTGCTCCAATAATTGCTATATCAATATTATTCAAATTAGAATGTTTGTGTTACTTTAGTTAAATATCTAGGATTGTCTGGATCTAATCCCTTTTGAAAAGAGTAATTAACTATCCATGGATAAAATTTTGATAGAACTATAATTGGATCTAACTCTATCATATCATTAGGGCTATATAGAAGTTTAGTGTTAGATTTTTTATCATAGGTTATTTCATAGTGAAGATTGGTTAATGAAATAATTTGACTGGCATCTTTTGCTACTATCATCCCACTTTTATCTCTAAGCGATATAGTAAATAATTTGAATGAGTTTTGTATCAAGCTTTTTGGCCCATGCATTACTTCAGCACTACTGAAAGGTTCTATCATTTCTTGACATAACTCTTTAAACTTTAAAGATATTTCATTAGAAATTGCATATCCAACACCTCTACTAATTATGTATCCATTACTTATAGTTTTATCTAATATATTTGGATTCCATTGATTTTGATTATCTAAAATTAAATGATCACTTAACTTTTCAATTTGTTTATTAATATCTTTTTTATTAAGGGTATTAAAAACAAGCTTTAAAATTATCAATAAAGACAAAACAAAAGTTTTTGTCGCTGCAACACTTTTTTCTTCTCCAGCATTTATATCAAAAAAATAATTGGATATGTTTGCAATTGGGCTATTTAAGTTATTACTTATTAATATAGTCTTTGCTCCCATTTTTTGTACCATTTTATGACATTCAACCAAATCTTCACTTTTTCCTGATTGAGAAATAATGAAAACTAATGCTCTCGAAAAATTAAATTTTGATTCTTCTAAAGTTATTATAGATGGAGGCATGCTGTACGTTGGTAGACCAAGATATTTTGCAAACATATAAGATAAATAAAGAGCAGCACAATCTGAAGTCCCCCTTGCTACAGTAACAACATAATCAATTTTTTTTTCTGATATTAAACTTGATATTTCCTGATAATTATTTTTATCATTCAAGATAAAATGATTAATTTTATTTGGAATAGAGAGAGCTTCAGATAAAACTTGGGAATTAGACATTAATTTTTTTTCCTCTTAAATAAACTTCTTTAAGATTAAATTCTTTATCTAAAATAAGAAAATTACTTAAAAAATTTTTTTGAATTACACCGACATTGTCTAGATTCATATATTTAGAAGCATTATAACTAGTTAAAGCGACTGCTTCTTCTAATGAAAAACTCATTGATATTAAATTTTTAAAAGTTTGATCCATAGTAACAATACTTCCTGCTAAAGTACCGTCAGACTTAATTTTTACTGAATGATTTTCTTTTTTTATATTATTTTTTGCAAAAATATATTCTCCATCATTCATTCCGCTAGCGTTAATAGAATCTGTTATCGCATAAAGACCAGGAATACATTTTTTTGCAATTTTTATTGCTTCTTTACTAACATGAATATTATCACAAATTATTTCAGCATATTTTCCTTTTGAAAGAGCAGCTGATAAAACTCCTGGGGATCTATGATGATTACCAGACATAGCATTATACAAATGTGTAAAACCAATTTCATGATCTTTCATAATTTTTTCACAGCAATCAAAGTCTGCCAAAGTGTGGCCAAATTGAATCTTAATATTTAGCTCCACTAAATCATTTATAAATTCTTGCATTCCATCAATTTCTGGGGCTAAGGTAATGATTTTTACATCGGCAATTTCAAGAATTTTTTTTATAAACTCTAAAGATGGTTTCTCAGTTAAATTTGGTTGAGCGCCAAGTTTATTAGGATTAATAAAAGGTCCTTCTAAATGAACTCCAAGGATATTATTACCATTATCTTTCTTTATTTCATTAAATCCTTTTAAAGCTGAAATAGTATTTTCTAAGGTATTGGTCCAAGTAGTTGGCATTATTGAAGTGGTTCCATGTCGTAAATGATACTTAGACATTTCAATAATTGATTGTGAGCCCTCCATTACATCAAAACCATTACCACCATGACAATGGAGATCAATAAAACCAGGAATTATAAAATTATTATAATCATCAGAGTCCTTTATTTTTAAGTCACTAATTTTTTCACTAAAATATACATCACCAATACAGGAAGAATTATAATTAATAATTTTTCCACTAACTTTATTTTGATCAGTCATCTAAACTTATTATCTTATATAGTAATTTATTGATTTTTAAAAAAATTAAAAAAACTTATAAATGAGGATTAATCTTACTAAATTTTTTCTCTAATTTGTCATTATTTCTTTTAGCATTTGGCATATTTACACTGATATAGAATGGAAACAATTTTTCATTTTTTAAGATATTTGCAACTTCAATTAAAATTGAATTTAAAATAAAAGATCCTGTAATTGTTGAAGCTGGTCCAACCATGTTATCTTTAATATTTATAATTGCATCACCAGGTGGAATCTTATTATCAATGAATATATCCGTTATTTCAAATAATCTTTTATTCAATTTAGATAGAGGAGCTTGTTTTGAGTATTTTACAGATGTTAGTGAAATAGTTTTTATTTTCTTTTTCTTAGCAATCAAAGCTGCTTCAACAGGAGCGTGATTGACACCTGAATTAGATACAATCATCAATATATCTTTGCTAGTAATTTTATATTTAGCTAGAGCTTTTTTTGCAATATTTGGAGTTCTTTCTAAAGCAGTGGCCTTTCTTGCTCCTTTTTTAAAACTGAGATCATCATCTCTTATTGGACATGCGGCAGCAAAACCACCTGCTCTATGAAATGATTCTTCTCCGAGTAATCTAGAGTGTCCAGTTCCAAAAATATATAACTGCCCACCCTTTTTATATGATTTACTAATTAACTTAGCACACTGTAAAAATTTTTTTTCTTCTTCTTTTAATATCTTCTTTAAAATTGAATTAATTTTTGAGGAATAAGATCTTGTTAATTTACTCATTTAGATTTTATATTAGATGCTAGGGCAAATATTGCCCTAGCAAAATAATGTAATTATTTGTATTCTTCTAACTCTTCAGCTGCTTCAGCTACTAAATCCGCAGCATCTCCTTCACCAAGAATTGCCCCTTGGATCATAGAGTTCATAACAGTTTGAAAAGCTTTGTAGTCTACAAATAGTGGCTCTGGTCCACCATCGCCAATCGCATCAATAAACATCATCCAATAATCTTCATTGTATGGAGCTTCATTTCCAATTTGAGGATATTGCATAATTGGTGTTAGACCCCAATCAGTATCAAGACTGTATTGAGAGTCACCTGATGTGATTATGCTAGCTAATTCCATTGCTTCTTTTTCAACACCTGTGTTTGAGAAAACTGCAACACTATCAGTGATTAAAAGAGTACCTTGATTTCCTTGTGGTCCAGCAGGAATTCTAACTGTTTTAACATCTAGGCCTTCCTTATGCTGACCTCTACCCCAAGGTCCATTAATATACATAGCAATTTTTTCATCATTAAATAGTTCTGTTAACTGAGATCTCTCCCAAGCTAAAGGACCTTCCTGAGCAACGTTTGCTAACTTTCCATAAAATTCTAATGTTTCAACAGTATTAGATGAATTCAAAGTTATTTCGTTTGACATTGGATCAATAACTTGTCCTCCATTACTGTATAGGTAGTTTAAGAATTGGTGCATAGTATTATCAAAATCTTTACCAGCTAGTCCAATTCCTGCTGCTCCATCAACATTTTTTGTTACAGCTTCAGCCATTGAATATAATTCATCCCAAGTTTGAGGACCTTCACATGCAACACCTGCTTTTTCTAAAAGACCACAATTCATGAAAAGTGCTTTAGTTGAAAACGCATGAGGGAAACCCCAAGTTTTACCCATGTGTGTAACTGTGTTTAGGATACCTGGTTGATACATTGCTTTTTGAGAAGCAGGTATATTTGTTTCTAAAATATGTCCGTTTTCTGCAAGACCTTTTAGAGTTCTTGATCCAACATATGAAAATGCAACAGGATCACCTGCAATAGCAAGATTGATTACTTTGTCCTGACATGTTCCCCAAGGAACAGCCTCTAGAGTTACAGTAACTCCAGGATTGTCTTCCATGTACTTATCAGCTATTTCAACATAATTAGGTCGAAGCTCACCGCCACAAAATACTCCGTGTACTTCAGCAGCATAAGTTTTAAAACCAACTAGTGAAAGTATAGCTATTGTAAGAAATGAAGATAGTTTTTTGAAATTCATAATTCCTCCATTTAAATATAAAAAAGAGATAACATTAACTGGCTCTATGAAGCAAGTTAGTTTTTGGGTATTTTTCTAGTTTTTTACTGCCCCAGAAGTGAGTCCAGCAACAATATATTTCTGTAGAAAAAGGAAAATTATTAAGACAGGGGCAATCCCAACAAGAGAGGCTGCCATCATTTCATTCCATTTGACTGTTGTGTAACCAATAAATTCATACAGCCCTGAAGGGATAGGCATATATTCTTTTTTCTGATTAAATGTAATCGCAAATAAGAATTGTTGAGCATAAGATCCAATAAAAGCGTATATCCCAACAACTACCAGACCAGGGGTACTAAGAGGTGCAATTATGTGTCTGAGTATTTGTACTCTTGAAGCCCCATCTACAAAAGCTGCCTCTTCTAAATCTATTGGTATTTTTTCAAAGTAAGACTTTAGCAGCCAAATTGCAGTTGGAATTAAAAAAGCAACACCGGGAACAATCATAGCTTGATATGTATTTAGCAAACCAAATGTTCTTAATACTTTATAGAGAGGAATTAATAAAACTGCTCCTGAAAACATATTAATTGCTAATAAAATATAGAGTGAAGAATTTTTAAAAGGAAATTTAAAACGTGCATAAGAGTAAGCTGCAGGAATTACAAAAAGCAAAGTAATAATAGAAGTTACTGAGGCAAGAAAAAAACTGTTAAAAATATATCGTGGAAGCATTGGTACTGTATTCCACATTTCTCTATAGGCCCAAAAAGATAAATCATCTGAATAAAATTGATATGGAGATCTAAATAAATGATCTAACGGTCGAAGTGATGCATAAAACATTTCGACAAAAGGCAAAAGAATAAAAATCATAAAGACTAGTATTCCTGAATATAATAATATCTTTTCGTATATATTATATTTATCCAATTTAGTTTTTTACCGCACCAGCAGTAAGCCCCTCTACAATATACTTTTGTAAAAATACAAATAATAATAAAACTGGTAACATCCCTACTAAGGCTGCTGCCATCATTTCATTCCATTTAACGCTTTGATATCCTATAAATTCATATAACCCTGTTGGAATTGGCATATATTCTTTTTTCTGATTAAATGTAATCGCAAATAAGAATTGTTGAGCATAAGATCCAATAAAAGCGTATATCCCAACAACTACCAGACCAGGGGTACTAAGAGGTGCAATGATATGTCTGAGTATTTGTACTCTTGAAGCACCATCTACAAAAGCTGCCTCTTCTAAATCTATTGGTATTTTTTCAAAGTAAGACTTTAGCAGCCAAATTGCAGTTGGAATTAAAAAAGCAACACCAGGAATTATCATAGATTGATAACTATTTAATAAACCTAAAGTCCTTAACAATTTGTATAAAGGTATTAAAATTACTGCTCCTGAAAACATATTAATTGCTAAGAGTATGTATAAGCTCGTATTCTTAGCTGGAAATTTAAAACGTGCGTATGCGTAGGCTGCAGGAATAACAAATATAAGAGTTAGTATAGCAACGCAGGAAGCCAGAAAAAAACTATTAAAGATATATCTTCCAAGCATTGGTACCGTATTCCACATTTCTTGATAAGCCCAAAAAGATAAATCATCTGAATAAAATTGGTATGGAGATCTAAATAAATGATCTAAGGGACGAAGCGATGCATAAAACATTTCAATAAAAGGCAAAAGAATAAAAGTCATGAAGACAAAGATGCCAAAATAGATCAATATTTTTTCAAAAGGATTATATTTATTCATGAGAAATTTTCTTATTAATTCTAGCAAGTAAAGCTAAGTAAAATCCTGCAAATAACATTAGTAAAATCATTACGACTACGGCTCTAGCAGCACCTCTTCCAAATTTATAATTGCCTAATGCTTGTTTATAGGTGTCGATAATTAATGTAGTTGTTGAACCTCTTGGCCCACCTTCAGTCAATATCCAAATTATTTCAAATGAGTTGAATGTCCAAATAGCAGATAGTAATGACATTGTAATAATGACAGGAGTGATTTGAGGTAATGTGATTTTAAAAAATCTATCCCATCTTGAAGCGCCATCACAATAAGCAGCTTCATATAAATCTCTTGGCACACCCTGCATTGCAGCTAGAAAGAAAACGGTTACCATTGGTGTTCCAACCCAAACATCGGCAATGATTGTAGAAATAAAGGCACTTTGTTTGTAAGCAAGAAATCCAAAAGGACCGTCCAAAATACCAGTTCGCATACCTACACCTGCGATAATTCCAAAATACCCGTTATATAACCATAACCAGCCAAGCATACCAATTGCAATTGGAACTACCCATGGAGGCATTACAAGCACTCTGAAAATTGATCTTCCTTTTAAATTAGCATTAAGTAAAACAGCTCCAATTAAACCAATGATAAGTTTTAAAGAGACTGAAAAAAACATCCAAACAAATGTTCTGGTCACTATTCCATTAAATTTTTTACTAGAAAACATTTTTTGATAATTTTCAAAACCAACATAATCTTCTCCTGCTAAACTAGAATTTGTAAAAGATAATCTAATTGTTTCTAATAATGGCCAAGCAACAATAAGAATTATATAAATAGCAGCAGGAGCAATTAGTGCATATGCTATATATGTTTGGGCGGTATATGATTTTAATTTTTGATTCATAATTACTAATTTAATAGTGAGTCGAATTTATCCCAAGTGCTTGTTAAGTCAATTACTTTACCAGTATTTCTAGCTTCATCAATTTTCATAGCAACAATTCCTGCCTCCATACATTCTATTACACCAACTGGTAATTCTTTATTATTTTTTAATAAATAATTGTTAATATCTTGAGCCATCATGCTATCTGCGCCATAATGACCTTTAATTTCTTTTCCAAAAGCTGCTCCATAATCTTCATCAATAAGTACATTATTATTTTCATCATGAGCTTTCATAAATCCTTTAACAAAATCTCCCTCAATCATTCCCGCAGATCCTATGACTGCAAATCTTCGAAATTCGTCTGGAACTTTCATATTAGTATGAAAAGATAGTACTGCTTTATTTGCATATTCTATTATTGCTACTTGATGATCGACAATATCAGCATCACTATCAAAAACATTTGATTTTGACTCCCAACCTTTTAATCTGTCTTTTGTATATTGTTCATGAGAACCCTCTGGAAGATTTTCGGGTATAAAAGATCTTCTTGAACCAAAACTAGCAACTTTAATAGGTCTGCTCTTCGTAATCATTGAATAAAAGTCAATGTCATGACAACATTTTTCCAGCATAAAGCCTCCAGAATATTTTTGTTTTCTTCTCCAGTTTCTCATAAAAAAAGCACCGTGCGAAGGTACGATATGTTCTGAAGCTTCAATCGATATTATATTTCCAATAGCATTTTGATCTAATAATTTTCTCACAGATCTTGCTTGCTGTGAATATCTTAAAACTAAGCCAACAATAATTCTTTCTTTGCCATATTCTTTTATTAATTTTGCTAACTCAAAAGTTTCTTGTTCGCTTATTACTAAAGGTTTCTCAGCAAATATTTGTAATCCTGCTCTTAATCCAAGCTTAATATGATCTAAATGTAAATGATTGGGGGACCCAATCATTAACATATCTAGTTTCTCTCGATCCAACATTTCGTTTAAACTTGAATATGATTTATTTGGAAAAAAATTATTTTTCTCAGCAAAATCTTTACCTATTGGCTGAGGATCTACATAAGCAACCATTTCAAAATTTGGATTAACTTTTGAAAATTCATTATAAACACCTGCTGTCCTACTCCCAAAACCGACTGCCCCTATTTTCATATTTATTTTACTTTAACATTAAAAATTGTGATATCGCCAGCCTAATTTTTTTAAAAAATCCATAGAATGTAGAAGTGCTGAACGAAATTCTATCCATTTTCTTGAAATTTTTCCTTTCCATGCAACTTCTGATAAAGTTGCTAATCTTGGGTTGATCATTTGATCAAAAAATTTTTTATCTGTAATTGTCTCTGACCACAGTTGACCTTGTAACCCTTTTATCAATTCTGATTTATTTAAATCTTTTATTGGGTCCCATTCATAAATATCTTTTACTTCTATAGTTGCAGCCCAACAAATACCTCTTTCTTCAGTTGAATTATTATAAGCCATATCAAAATATGTTTTTTGACCGGGACAAAGTATTGTTTCAAATCCCTTATTTGTAGTTTCTTTTGCAACATCTGAATGCTCCCATGAAAAGATCAAACATGATTTATCAATTTTTCCAGCACTTCCACCCACACCATGATCGATATGAGGAGACACTGCCGCCTCATTCCATGCAGCTGTTCTTTTATTTTTTGATTTTAGAAAATCTATTAAAAAATTCATATAGTAATCTTGATATTCCTCTTGTGATTTAATATTATTTTTTTTCATAAACTCGATAATTGCTGGAGAACCTTCCCAGGCATTACTTGGTCTTTCATCAACGCCAACATGAATTACATCATATGAGAAGATATCACTTACTTCATTCAACATATCTTTTAAAAAAGTTATAGTTTTTTCTAAGGAAGGATTTATTGTATTATTCTTATACGAACCAACATCTTCACTAACTATATTTGAAGACTGTTCTCTAAGTTCTGGCATAATTTCTAGTAATGCCCAAGAATGTGCTGGTAAATCAATTTCAGGCATAATTTCGATATTTAATTTTTTTGCATATATAATTAAATCTTTGATATCTTCCTGTGAGTAATATCCGCCGTATTTATCATAACCACTTCCGTACAATGGTGGTATTTTAAAATTATACCCTCTGTATCCCCCATTTAATGCTAGATCTGGATATTTTCTAATTTCAATTCTCCACGCTTCGTTATCTGTTAAATGCCAATGAAATCTATTAAGCTTAAATAATGCCATGTAATTAAATAAACGTTTGATTTCATTAATAGTATAGAATTGTCTTGCACAATCGAGATGCATTCCTCTCCATTGATATTTTGGATTATCGTGAATTGTACAAATTGGAAGCTTTGTTTGATAATAATCAATTAAATGAACTAAAGATATAAGACCATATAGCTTTCCACCATAAGTATTGTATTTAATCTCAATATTATCTTTTGTTATCTGCATAAAATATTGATCGTTTAATAACTGATCATCTTTTTTAAAAAAAATTGGAAATCCTTTTTCAGAAGTAAAATTAATATCCAATTTGTAAATAATATTTTGCAAATTAGAAATAATTTCAATTTCCGTATTTAGATTAAATGTTTTATTTTCAATATTTACAAATTCATTTTGTAAATAAATTTTTTCTGGCTCAGGAATAATAGGTATAAAATTTTTTGTTTTTAAATCTTCATAAGTTTTCTTTTTAATTGGTTTTTCAAATATCAAATCTGAAACATTTATATTTAATTTACTATTGTTTAATGTATCAATAATGAAAATACCTTCCGGACCACACGAAAGGTTGAAGTTACCAATTTTAGGAATTTGTAAATCTAATAAAATTGTATTTTTTTTTATAGATAACTCGTAATAACGTCCAATTTGCTTTGTTATTTCACCTCCTGATATAGATTTTATTGAATAAACTAATGAGAAACACAGTTTCAAATTTGAAACTACTAATTTATCATCAAGAATAATTTTTAATTTATTTTCATTTGTAAAAGATATATTAATTTGATTAGTCATAAGTAGTAATTATATGAGTTTTAAAGATATATTTAATATAGACGCAGAAGTAAAGGGAAGTGCTCATGCAAGAGTAAATTTAATTGGTGAACATACCGATTATACTGGTGGATATGTCATGCCTACACTTTTATCTTTTAAAAATACCATTGAGATATCTCAAAATAATTCTAATGAATTCACAGTTTATTCTCAACATTTTAAAGAAAAAAAAATATTCAATGATTTCAAAAAATCAATAAACAATGAGTGGGTTGATTATATAAAAGGTTGTTTGCATATTTTTTTTGATGAAAATAAGATTTCATCTAGATTTTTAAACATTTTTATTTCATCTGATATACCTTTAGAAAGAGGTATTTCATCATCTTCAGCATTGTGTGTTGCTACACTAAAAGCACTTAATACTTTTTTTGAAACAAAAATCAAAGATCCAGAAATTGCAAAATTAGCAAAGAAAGTAGAATTCAACTATATAGGTGTTTCTGGTGGAATAATGGATCAAATGGTCTCTTCTATTGGTATTCATGGCAAAGCATTTTTTATGAATTGTAAGAATTTAGAATACGAACTTATTAATTTTCCAGAAAATTGGAAATTTTGTTTGATTGACTCTGAAGTACAACGAAATTTAAGAGATAGCTCTTATAATGAAAGATTTGCTGAACTCGAAGAGGCTGAAAAAAAACTTGGTGTAGAATATTTAGGTGAAGTTAAAAAAGAAAATTTTCAAACAAATAAATTTGACAATAATACTATAGCAAAAAGAGCAAAGCATGTAGTTTTTGAAAATGATAGAGTGATTAATGCAAAAAAAAATTTAATAGAAAATAATATTCAGGAGTTTGGAAAATTAATGAATGAAAGTCACGTATCATATTCTAAAGATTTTGAAGCATCTACTTTAGATGTTGATTTAATTGTTCAGAGATCGGTTGAATGTGGTGCTCTAGGCGCCAGATTGACTGGTGGTGGATTTGGTGGTTTTACAGTTTCATTAATTGAAAGAAATAATTATAGTAATTGGTATAGTAAAATATTAAATTTTTATCCTGCTGAAAAGATCTTCGAAGTCAATTAGGGTTTTAGTAACCTTCTAAGCTTACCCTCAGTGACATCATGATCAATATAACATCCTTGTAGATGTCTAAAACCAGTATTTGGATCAAATTTAGTTCTTCCATGTAATAATCTCAGGTTATCAAACATTGCAATCATTCCTCTAGATAATCTAAATTTAATTTTGAAATCATCAGAGTTACAAAGTTTGAACATATATTTTCTAGCATTATAAAAGAGATCAAGATTGTTTTCCTCTAATAATGGAACATAATCAAGTCTTCCACTAAATCGTATTTGTCTAAAGTTATTATTATGGTCTAGTTCAATTAATTTTGCTTCATCAACTAAAATAGTATCAATATCTGTAAATTTAAAAGTAACATTAGTTTCAGTTAATACTTTATAAAATTCAGGTTGGTTATGTTTTAAAAAATTTGCAACACTAAAACCATCAACTAAACTTGAGTCTCCTCCTGTAGATTCATTAGCAATACAATGAAGTAATTGAATTCCAGGAACAGGCTTTCTATATGGGTTATCAGAATGCGAAGTTAACTCTAATGCAGTATAGGCAAGATCATTTGGATTTGGTTTTGAGACAACGTTAAATAATTTTCCAAAATTTGTTGCTCGAACTGGGCCTAATTTTTCAGCAAAATTTATAACTTCATCTTCTTCTGCTTTTGTATTTTCAATTATTACATAACCATATTGATAAAATACTTTAAGCATATTGATAAGTTCCTTTTTATTCTCAAAGATTTTATTATTATCAAAAATTTCCAAATTTTGTTCACTGACATTCCATATTTTTTTTTCAGGTATGACATCAATATTATTGATTTCATTATAAAGATCATCAATATTAAAAGATCCTTTTGCTCCATCACTAAATTCAACATTTAATATATTTTCGTTAACATTATGAGAATTTATAAATAGATTATCATCTAAAAGGCTTGGTTCATATAAACGTTGTAAATTATTTTGGTCTACAAATTCACTCCCATTTAATCTTTCACGAAGCCAAATGCTATGAAGTTTAAACTCTGATAATTTTCCTTCATTAATAGAAATTATTTTTTTTCCCATTTTTAGTTTATTAATTAATATTTAAATTTGTGTAAATTATAAATTATAGTTAAAAATTAAAAAATGGTTGAGAAATAAGTGATTAATTATTCTCCTAGTAGAGAATCATCCAAAACTCTAGTTTCATATGCTGAGTAAGAGTGCCAGCCATGTACTGTTTGATCAAAATCAATTACACTACCTGTCATTAATCCAGATTCTTCTGAGCACATAAAAGCTAATCCCTTTGCTACATCGATAGGCTTAATCAATCTGTTAAAAGGAACTTTTTTTTCTTCATCTTGCAACCAATTAGGATTTTTTTTATGAACTCTTGTTTGAATATCATGTTCAGCAGGAGTGTCTGTCCATCCAATATTTAAGGCATTTACTCTTATTTGATAACTAACGACAGAATTTGCAATATTTTTTGTCATTGTAGCTAAAGCAGCTTTTGAACCACTATAAGCAACAATAAATGGCATACCACTATACATTGCCATAGATAATACATTTGCAATTGTTCCTTTGTTCTTATCTCTAATCATTATTTTAATTGTCTCTTGCATTAATATGAAAGGTGCACGGGTATTAATATTATAATTATTTTCATAATTTTCTAGAGTAGCACTTAGAATTGTTCCTCTTTCTGTGTATCCTGCAACATTAATTAAAGAATTTATTGTTCCAAATTTTTTATCAGTCTCTAAAACAATTTTTTTGCAATCATCAACATTTTTAAGGTCTGCTTTTATATACAAACACTCAGTGCCTAATTTTTCAATCTGATTTTTAACTTCAAGACCTTTATTTTCTTGTCTCCCACAAATTGTAATTGCTTTAGCACCTCTGCTAGCTAATAATCTCGCTGTTTCAGCACCACTACCTTGTGTACTACCTGTAACTATAATGACCTTATCTTTAAATTGTTCATTCATAGAATTTATCTATAACTAAAATTTTGGTTTTACAACTTTATTTAATTTTGCTGATTTAGTAGCTGAATTAGCAAGAATTAAAGCATTCTTTCCATCCTCAAAAGTGACTGATATATTTTTTTTATTTTTTATTGATTTAATAAATTGATCTAATTGAATTTGATAAGCATCTTTGTATCTTTCAATAAAAAAATTTTTAATAGGTTTTTTTGCAAATGATAAATTTTGATTATAGTAATTGATATCATTATTTGGAACATTATCAGAAATTAACATTCCATTACTTCCAAATACTTCGAGTCTTTGATCATAACCATAGACGGCTCTTCTTGAATTATTTATATGAACTAAAACACCTTTTTTTGATTTCATAAAACACATAGTTGTGTCATAATCATTGGTAACCTTAAAATCATTTGATACATTTACAGAACCTTGTGCAAAAACTTCTACAATTGGATCATTATTAAGAATAAATCGTGCCAAATCAAAATCATGAATTGAACAATCTCTAAAAATTCCACCCGATTGTTTTAAATAATCAATACCAGGTGGAGAAGGATCTCTACTTGTGATTACAATCATTTCAATTTTACCAATCTTTCCTGATAGAACCTCACTTTGTACTTTATTATGATTAGGATCAAATCTACGATTAAAACCAATTTGTATAGTTGGTTTATATTTTTTAATTTTTTGCCAACATTTATTTACTTTATTTAAATCTAAATCAATTGGCTTTTCACATAATATAGCTTTATTACATTCTGCTCCTAGAGAAATATAATCTGTATGAGTCGGTGTGGCAGAAGCAATTAAAATAGCATTTATTTGATCTGAAGAAATTGCTTCCTTTGCAGTCTTTGCAATTTCACAACTATATTTTTTTGCAATTTTTTTAGCAGAGCTTGTATCAATGTCATAAACATATTTGAGGCTCGCTTCTGGATGATCATTTATGATTGACGCATGTAATTTCCCAATTCTTCCTGTTCCTAATAAGGTAAAATTAATCATTTTAGATTTTTATCCACTTTGAATTTAAATTAGAAGATTTTTTTGCTGCATAAATAAATTTAATACCAGCGACACCATCATCAATTGTTGGAAATGAATATTTTTTATTTTTATTATGAATCTGATCAGCAAATTCTGAATAAATATTTGCAAAAGCTTCAAAGAAACCTTCTGGGTGACCAGCAGCAATTCTTGAAGATGATAGTGAAAATTTAGATACTAATTTACTTGCTCTTGTTATAACTTTCATTGGTTTATCTAATTCTGTAAACTTTAGATTATTTGGATCATCCTGTAACCATTCTATTGAACCTTTTGTTCCATACACTCTAATTTTTAGACCATTTTCTCCACCAGTAGCAGCAGACGATACCCAGATCATACCTCTTGCCTTATTTCGCATTCTTAATAATACAAAAGCATTATCATCAACTGAAATTTCTGAGGATAATGAATTTACTTCTGCTGATATTTCATTTGCTTCTAATCCAGTCACATATCTCAGCAAATGATACGCGTGAGTTCCAATTTCAGATAATATCATTGAGGGCCCAGATTGTTTTTTATCTAGTCTCCATTTTAATGTTCTTTTTTCATCTTTCTTTTTTACTCCGACTGTATAACCTTGGGGGTACTCAACATTTATTAAATTGATTTTTCCTAATTTATGATTTGAAATAATATTTTTTGCCTCTCGTAGCATTGGATAGCTTGAGTAATTGTGTGTTAATGCAAATACAATTTTATTTTTTAAAATTATTTTTTTTAATTTAACAGCATCCTCAACCGTTGCGGTTAAAGGTTTGTCACAAATAATATGTATTCCTTTTTCAATAAATACTTTTGCTATCTTATAATGATCACCCGATGGAGTCATTATTCCAAGCGCTTGAATACCATCATTTCTTTTTGACTCAGCGGATGCCATAGACTTATAATCACTGTAACAACGATTATCAGCTAATCCTAATGAAGAACCAAAAGATTTAGATTTTTTTTTATCTTTTGAAAATATTCCAGCAACAAATTCAAATTTATTATCAAATCTTGCTGATAACCTATGAGTGTATCCAATAAATGAGTTAGGACCTCCACCAATAAAACCAATTCTAATTTTATTTTTATTATTTAAAGTATCATTTCTAAGTAAGTCTAATCTACCAAAAGCAATTTTGGATTTTTTTTTCATTAATTAACTATGCCGCCATCAATTACATAATTTTGTGCGGTACAACCAGAACTTTGATCGGATGCAAAAAACAAAACTGGCTTTGATATATCTTCAGGCATAAGCATTCTCTTAATACATTGTCTCTCAAGTTGAGTTTTTTTAATTTCTGGAGTAAGCCATAATTTTTTTTGCCTCTCCGTAATGATCCAACCAGGAACAATACAATTTACTCTAATGTTATAGACACCTAAATCTCTTGCTAAAGTTCTTGTTAATCCCATAATAGCAGATTTTGCAGTGGTATATCCAGGCATACCGCCTTGAGAAATCATCCATGAAAAACTACCTATATTTACAACAGAACCTTTACCTAAATCTTTCATGTCTTTATAGACAGCTTGGGTTGCAAAAAAATAATGTCTTAAATTAATATTCATTCTATCATCCCAATATTCAGGGGTGACACTATCTAGATCATGTCTCTCATCATTTGCTGCATTATTTACCAGAATTGAAATTGGCCCAATTTCTTTTTTTACTTTCTCTAATGAACTTTTAAGTTGTTCTATATTTTTTAAATCACATTTTACAAATAGACTATCAATATCATATTTGTTTTTAATTTTTTTTGATAATTCGTTACCTAACTCATCATTTATATCTAAAAATGCAACTTTTGATTTTTGAGAAGCAAATTGTTCGACAATACTTTCCCCAATTCCTGAGGCACCTCCTGTAATAAGCACTACTCTATCTTTTAGTGATGGATAAGTTGCGATTTCGTTCATGATTATTTATGATATATTAATCTAAGTTATGTTTAACATAATCAAATTAAATGAAAAAGATAATATTGGAATTGCTCCAATGGATATTCCTCAGAATATTAATATAAATTATGGAATTAAATCTATAAATAATATTCCTTATGGCCATAAAATTTCTTTAAAAAAAATTAAAAGTGGTGATTTTATTTTTAAGTATGGTCAGATAATAGGAATCTCAAATAAAAATATAGAACCTGGTGAACATGTACATTCCCATAATATGGGATATAGTGAATTCAAAAGAGAATATATCCGTAAAGATATTAGAAATGATATTAATAAAAGTGAAAAAACAGAATACTTTAAAGGCTTTAAAAGGAATAATGGATCATCAGGTACTAGGAATTATATAGGTTTAATTAGTACAGTTAATTGTTCGGCAACAGTTGTTAAAAAAATATCTGATAAAATAAATAATTATTTAAAAGATAATAATTTTGATAACATTGATGGGGCAGTTTGTTTAAAACATTCATCTGGTTGTGGGATGAATACTTCTGGATATGCCATGAATGTATTTAACAGAACTATTGAAGGTTTTAAAATTCATCCTAATTTTGGAAAAGTTTTTGTTATTGGACTTGGATGCGAATGTGCCCAAATAAGTTTGTACAACAATGATCAGGAAAAAAGAAATATTGAATATTTGAATATTCAAGATGAAGGTGGAACAAATGAAATAATAACGAAAGTAACTTCAAAAATTTTTAATCAACTAAATGAAATTAATAGTATTTCTAGAACAAATATACCCATTTCAGAACTAACAGTTGCTTTGCAATGTGGTGGTTCAGATTCGTATTCTGGGATAACTGCAAATCCTGCACTAGGCTTTGCTTCAGATATGATTATTGATCATGGTGGAACAACATTACTATCAGAGACTCCAGAAATATATGGAGCCGAACATTTATTATTTGAAAAATCATTAAACGAAAAAAATATAGAAAAACTAAATAAACAAATTGAATGGTGGAAAAAATATGTTGCTAGCAACGATAGCACATTAGATAATAATCCAAGTCCTGGTAATAAAAAAGGAGGTTTAACTACAATTCTGGAAAAGTCATTAGGTGCAGTATCCAAAGCTGGAAATAGAAATATGGTTGATGTTCTCGATTATGCTGAACAGGTAAAAACCAAAGGTTTTAACTTTATGAATTCTCCAGGTTATGATCCTGTATCTGTAACTGGTCAAGTTGCTTCTGGCGCTAATGTTATTTGTTTTACTACTGGTCGAGGTTCGTGCTTTGGATTTAAACCCACTCCAAGTATTAAAATAGCAACAAATACAAATATGTATAATAAACTTAGTGAAGATATGGACATCAATGCTGGTACTATTATGGATAATATTGCAAGCGTTAATGAAGTTGGCAAAGAAATATTTGATAAAATAATTTCAGTTGCATCGGGTAAAAAATCAAAGAGTGAAATAAATGATTATGGTGACGATGAATTTAATCCTTGGATAATTGGAGCAACGCTATAAATTTATAAATCACCTTTAAAGGCGTTTATATACATTTTTAAAAAATCTTCTGCGTTAACTGGTATAGGATTTGTACTTGTTGATGGATCATTAAAAGCCATTAAACTCATTTTTTCTAAATTTTTGTCATCATCAATTATTTCACTTAAAGTATGAGGAATATTTAAATTAGATCTAAGCTCTAAAATCCAATCCATAAAATTATTAAATGTTGCTGATTTTAAATTTATATATCTTGAAATATCAATAATTTTTTCTTCAATTCCTTTTTTATTATATTGTAAAACATATGGCATAAATACTGCATTGGTTAATCCATGATGTGTATTATAAATTGCACCAACAGGATGACTTAAAGAATGGATAGCACCTAAACCCTTTTGAAAAGCTATTGAGCCCATAGATGAAGATGCTAGCATATGCGATCTAGCTTGTAGATTTGATCCATCATTAAAAGCAAGAACAAGATTATTTTTTACTAATCTAATGCCCTCTAATGCAATACCTTGAGAATAAGGATGAAAAATATTTGACAAATATGCTTCTAAGCAATGAGCAAGCGCGTCCATTCCTGTAAAGGCTGTTAGATTTGCAGGAAGTGGAATTGTCAAATTTGGATCAAGGATAACAATTGATGGAAGCATTTTTGGATGGAAAATTATTTTTTTTTCTTGTGTTTGTTCGTTTGTAAAGACTGACGCTCTTCCAGTTTCAGAACCTGTTCCAGCTGTAGTAGGTAGAGCAATTACAGGAAAAATTGAATCTGCATTAGCTCTAGTCCACCAGTCACCAATATCTTCAAAATCCCAGATTGGTCTTTCTTGCTTGGCCATGAATGCAATTGCCTTTCCTGTATCCATACCCGAGCCTCCACCAACAGCTATTACTCCATCATGTTTATTTTCATTAAATGCTTTAACACCATCTTCAACATTCTTACCTGTAGGATTTGATTTAACATCACTATAGACAATTGCCTGTTTATCTAAACAATCATTTAACTTATTAATAATGTTTGTTTTTAAAATTCCATTATCAGTAACAATTAATGGTTTTTGAATATTTAATTCTTCACAGGCTTTTTGTATTTCTTTTATTCTATCAACACCAAACCAGATTGTAGTAGGATAATTCCAATTAATATTTTCCATAATCTTAAATATTTCTTATATGATAGCTTTTTGCTCTTGTTAAATGATCAAATCCTAGAACAGATAAAGTAACGCCAATTCCAGTATCTTTTACACCGGTCCATGCTAAGCCGGGATCTAAGTAATCACATCTATTCATAAAAAAAGTTCCTGTCTCAACATTTTTTCCAAAATTTTCTGCAAAAGACTTATCATTTGTCCAAATACTTGCTGTTAACCCATAAGAACTATCATTCATTAGAGATAAAGCTTCATTTTCATTTTCTACTTTCATTATTCCAACTGAAGGACCAAATATTTCTTCCATCATATATTTCATCGAATGATCGACATTAATAAGTGCACTTGGGCTTACATAACAATTATTACCATCATCTAAATTAAATTTTTTGTTATCTATAATATTCTTTCCACCTTGACTAATTGCGCTGTTAACTTCAGATCTAATATAATTTGCAGCAGATTGCTTCACTACTGGACCTAAATTTGTCTCCATCTCTAGTGGGTTTCCTAAAATATATTTCTCAGTTACATCTTTAAATTTTTCTACAAATGTATTGTATATTTTTTTATCAACATAAATTCTTTCGATACCACAACAAGATTGACCAGAATTGAAGTATGATCCATCAACTAAATTTTCAACAGCATGATCTAAGTCACAATCAGCTCTAACATAAGCAGGATCTTTTCCACCTAACTCTAGACCGGCTCCAATAAATCTAGTGCCTATAGATTTTTTTATTTGTTTTCCACCACTTACAGAACCTGTAAATAAAACATGATTAATTCTTGAATCTGAAATTATTCTTGATGTTTGATCATGATCTAAATGTAAATACTGAAAAATATTTTTTGGCAATGAAGATTGTTTAGCTGCCTCATATAATTCTTCAGCACAGAGTGGAGTTTGAGAAGAATGTTTTAATATAACTGCATTACCTGCAAGTAAACTTGGTACAATTGAATTAACAGAAGTGTTGAAAGGGTAATTCCATGGTGCAATTACAAATATAGTCCCTAGTGGTTCTTTGTTTATATAATTATCAAATTCATCATTTTTAATTGATATAACTCTTGATAGTGCTCTATCAGCATTTTCAATCATATAACGAGCTCTTTCTTCAAAACCTCGCATCTCTCCAGGGCACTGTGCTATAGGTCTGCCTATTTGCTTACATAAATTACTAGAAACATCCTTATTTTTTAAAAATATTTCTACAAAATTTAAAACTGACTTTTTTCTTTCTTCTAAAGATATATTTTTCCAATGCTCTCTTACAGAATAGGAATTACTTAGACTTTTTTCAATATCTTCTTCTGTTGCATATTCTCTTTTAACTAAGACGGAGTTGTCTATTGGAGTAATAGTCTCAAACATTTAGTAAAATTAGCCTCGTTCGAAATATCTTCGTAATTGCCAATCATTAACTGATCCATCATAATCTTTTTGCTCCCATTCAGCAGCATGGATATAATGATCAAGTACATCTTGTGGAAATATCTCTTTTAAAAATTTAGATTTTTTAGCAAGTTGGATTGCTTCGTTAAGTGTTTTAGGAACTTCATTTACTTTTTTCTCATATATATTCCCTGAATAAGGTTTATCTAATTTAAGTTTATTTTTAATACCATATAACCCAGCACCAACTAAAGCTGCAAAAGAAAGATAAGGATTTACATCTGCTCCTGGGACTCGACATTCAATTCTTATGGATGATCCATGACCAGCTAGTCTAAACCCAGCAGTACGATTATCAATGCCCCAAACAGATTTTGTAGGAGCAAATGATCCATCTTGAAATCTTTTATAAGAATTAATATTTGGTGCTAAAAAAATTGAAATATCTGGTAATAATTTAATTTGTCCCGCAAGATAACTTTTAAAAATATCAGACATTCCATATTTATCCTTAGGGTTATAAAAAATATTTTTCTTTGTTTTCTTATCGAATAAAGAGTTATGAATATGACATGAACTTCCACAAACTTCTTTGTTATATTTAGCCATAAAGGTTACGGCTTTGTTATGTTTATAAGCAATTTCTTTTGTCGCATTTTTAATTAAAATATGATTGTCAGCCATGTTTAATGCATCGGAAAATACAACATTGATTTCTTCTTGTCCTGGAGCTGCTTCACCCTTTGAACATTCTACATAAATTCCACTATCTAGAAGAGAATTCCTTAATTCCTGCATCACATCCTCTTCTTTCGTAGTTTGGAAAATCATATAATCTTCAATATACCAAGAAGACTCTTTAAGTTTTGTATAATTATTATTATGAATTTCTTCATAAGTTTGATTAAAAAGAAAAAATTCTAATTCTGAACCAACCATAGATTGAAATCCCATTTTGTCTGCCTTAGCTAAAACATCTTTTAATATCTGTCTTGTTGAATGAATAAGTGGTTTTTTTCCTGAATGGTCTAAACAATCACATATTACTATAGCTGTTTTATTTAACCAATTTGCTATCTTTATCGTTTTGAGATCTGGAATTACAGTCATATCTCCATAACCCGTTTCCCATGAAGAAGATTTATATCCGGGTACAGTAAACATATCCATATCGACGGTATAGAGATAATCGCACATATGCGTTTCTTTATAGACATAATCAATAAAAGCTTTTCCAGTAACTCTTTTACCATTTAGTCTACCTTGCATATCTGATACACAAACTAAAACTGTATCTATTTCTTTTTTTGTTATTAGTTTTTTTAACTGATTAAATGTAATACTCATGTTTCTTAAAATTAAATTTGTATCATTTTCATATCCTAAATGATAAAGAATGAAACAAAAATAATTAATTAAAAAACGCAGAAAATGGAAAAATATAAGAATTTTATAAATAATAAATGGATTGAAAGTGAGTCCAAAGAAACAATAAAGGTTGATGATCCTTCAAATGGTAAAATCATTGGTGAAATTTCATGTGCAAAAAAAAATGAAGTTGATCTTGCGGTTGAAGCAGCTAAAAATTCTTATAACAGCAGAGTACTTGTTGATATGCCTTTACTTTCAAGAGCGAAACTAATGAGAAAAATTGCAGAAGAGACAAGAAAGGTTTCAAAAGAAGGTGGTGAGCTTCTTTGTTATGAAAATGGAAAAAATATCGCTTCAGCAATTAAAGAATTCAATGATGTAGCAGATATGTTTGATTATTATGCAGGCTTAACAGATAAACTTGAGGGTAAAACAATACCTGTTGCAAAAAATGTTTTTGATTACACAATTTTAGAACCATTTGGTGTATCAGCACATGTTGTTCCATGGAATTTTCCATTATCAATGATTGGAAGATCACTGTCATGTTCTTTTGCTACAGGAAATTCAACAATTATAAAAACTGCAGAATTAACTCCTTTGTCCGCAACAATTTTTGCTAAAGCAATACAAAATGCTGGCGTACCAGAAGGACTAATCAACATAATTTGTGGATATGGAAATGAAGCAGGATCTTATCTTGTATCTCATGAAGATGTAAATCACGTAGTCTTTACGGGTTCGGTCGCAACTGGAAAAAAGATACTTCATGCTTGTGCTGACAAAGCTATACCTGCTGTTGTTGAATTAGGTGGTAAGTCAGCTGGTATAGTGTACCCTGACGCAGATCTAAATGAAGTTTTGGAAAGTGCACGTTCAGGAATATTTAGTGTTGCAGGACAAATTTGTACAGCGATGTCTAGATTGGTAGTTCATAAATCAATCAAGGATGAATTAGTAGATAAGCTAATTGATATGAGTAAATCTTTAAAAATTGGACCTGGTATAGAAAAAGATACAGATCTAACTCCAGTTATATCTGAAAATCAGCTTCAAAAAGTTGAAGGTTATGCAAGATCAGGAATCCAACAAGGAGCAGAAGCAGCATATGGTGGAAAAAGATTAGATCGTGAAGGATATTTTATGGAACCAACAGTTCTAAACAATGTTAAACAAAGTATGACTGTAGCCAGAGAAGAAATTTTTGGTCCAGTACTCTCAGTTCTTGAATATGAAGATCAAGAGGAAGCAATTGATATTGCGAATGATACTGAGTATGGTTTAGGTGCTGGTGTTTTTACAAAAGATCTAAAAAAAGCATCTTGGACCGCAAGTAAATTAGAAGCTGGTCAAGTATATGTAAATAAATGGTTCACTGGAAATCATGCAACACCTTTTGGAGGTTATAAACAATCAGGATATAGCCGTGAAAAAGGAGTGGATGGACTTAAATCTTATCTTCAAGTCAAAAATGTTGGAATTAGTTTAGGTTAAAATCGGCCAGGAGAATAAGCGCTAATATCTATATTCGGCAGTTGATCTTTTGATAAACTATCAATAATTTTTCCCGTAACAGCTCCTAAAGTCCAGCCAATATGTTGATGTCCAAATGCATAAATGACATTATTATTTTTCTGAGATTTTCCAATAACAGGTAATGAGTCTGGTAAGGTAGGCCTTCTACCCATCCATGTTGATCTTACTTCTTTTAATTGGGGCAAAACCTTTCTTGATTGTCTCTCTATCATTTCAAGACGTTTTTTATTGGGTGGTTTATTTAAACCTGCTATTTCAACTGTACCAGCAGCTCTTATACCATCATGAATTTGTATTAAGTAAAATCCAGACTCAGACCAAGCAACGGGACGATTTATTAATTTCTCTTCAGTTTCAAATAAAAGGTGATACCCTCTTTCGTTATCAAGAGGGAATTTATCTCCAAGCATATTTGCAATTTGATTGGACCAAGCACCAGCACTTACAATTATTTTATCAAATTTAAGTTTTTTATTTTCTAAAAATAATTCTATATTTTTTTCTTTCTGTGTTAAATTTTTTATATTTTGATTTATGTAAACACCGCCTAGTTCTAAAAATTTTTTAAAAATCTTAGTACTTATTGCTAATGGATTTGTTGTGTGTCTTGATCCAGTAAAAACTTGCCCAGCAAAATAAACATCAGCTAAATTTGGTTCCAATTCCTTAACTTCATCTTTTTTTAAATTTCTTACTTTAACGTTATTATTTTTTCTAATAATGTTTGCGTATTCATAATTTTCATAAGATTTTTTTGAATCAAAAAGATAAAGATTTTCTTCATAGCTAATATATTCTTTTACATTTACATCTTGAAAAATTTCATCGTAAGATATTTGTGAGTGCTTTAATAAATTGGTGAGAGAATTTGCTATTTTATTAACTTTTTCTTTTTTACAGTTTTTTAAAAAACTTATTGCCCAAGGCAAGTTCTTTAAAATATAAAAAAAATCAACTGCCAAAGGTCCATCTTTTCTTAAAAGCATTGATGGTATATCCCAGATCAATCCAGGATAATTAACAGGAACATTTGCATAGTCTGCAAAAGTACAAGCATGACCAAAACTTGTCATTGAGCCAGGCTGCTCCCTGTCAATTAAAGTTACATTAAATCCAGATTTTTTTAAAAAATATGCGCTACATATACCAACTATGCCAGCACCAATAACAGCAATGTTCTTCACTGTTCTATCGAGGTTTAATACCTCTGAGTTTTTCAGATCTTCTTCTAAGTAGCTCAACTGTAGTTAATAAAAATATAGAAAGAAGCACTAAACAAGTAGCCATACATAAAATAACAGGGCTAATTTCTTGTCGTATTCCAGCCCACATTTGTTTTGGAATAGTTAACTGATCAATACTAGCCATAAACATAACTATAACAACTTCATCAAACGATGTAATAAAAGCAAATAAAGCTCCTGATATAATACCTGGTAAAATTAATGGCATAATGACTTTAAAAAATGTTCTCATTGGTTTAGCACCTAAGCTTTGAGCTGCTTTTACCATATTCATATCAAAACCAACTAATGTTGCCGTTACAGTGATTACTACAAAAGGTGTAGCAAGAGCAACATGTGCAAGAATTACACCTGTGAAAGTATAAACAAGATTTATTCTTGCATAGAAGAAGAACATTCCTGCAGCTGTTATAATTAGTGGAACAATCATTGGTGAAATTAATATAGCCATTATCAAACCTTTATATGGCATATGAGGTCTACTTAAACCAAGAGCTGCCAGTGTTCCTAAAGCTGTAGCAATAACAGTTGCTATAATACCAATATAAAAACTATTTACAGTACCAACCATCCACTTTGTTGAACATGGAACTGTAGAAGAAACAACATCAGCACTACAATCGCCAATCATATTTTTGTACCACCTTAATGACCAAGCTTCTGGATCAGGTGGCCAAGCTAACATTCCTTCAGTAAAAACCATAAAAGGTGAAACACTAAAAGATATTGGAATGATTGCGAATAGAGGTGCAATTAGAAAGAAGAACACTACCGCACAAAAGAATAAATAAAAATAGTAATAAGTTCTTTGTATAGGAGTTGCATAACTTGGAAGAGCCATTTGTTATCCTAACTTTATGTTGTCTATGCCAACAATTTTGTTGTACAGCCAGTACAAAATTAACATTATCCCTAGAAGTATACCTCCTAGAGCAGCGCATAATCCCCAATTGAGAGTAGTTTTTAAATGGTAAGCTATCCAACTTCCAATTAATTTACCATCTTTTCCACCAACTAATTCAGGGGTGATAAAATATCCAATCGCAAGAACAAATACTAATAAACCGCCAGCGCTTATACCTGGAATAGTTTGTGGTAAATAAACACGCCAAAATGCCATTGCAGGTTTAGCGCCTAAGTTTTGAGCTGCTCTCATATGACTTTTTGGAATTACTCTCATCACACTGTACAAGGGTAAAATCATAAAAGGTAATAAAATTTGAGTCATAGCTATTAAAGTACCTGTTTCATTATAAACCATTTGTAATCGACCCTCATCACTTACAATACCTAACCAAACTAATATTCCGTTTATAACTCCATTTTGTTGAAGCATTACAATCCATGCTGTTGTCCTAACAAGTAATGAAGTCCAAAACGGAAGTAAAACAAAAATCATTAAAAGATTACTATATCTTAAAGGTAAATTTGCTAACAAATGTGCAACAGGAAAACCAAGTATTAAACAAAAAATTGTTACGTAAACACTTACTTTGAAAGTTCTAAACCAAGTTTTAATATACATTCGTCTTCTTTCATCCTGTAAGACAACATCACCATCTTCGCTATATGTTCTATCAACTGCATTCCAATAATAAATTGATGATCTATCGTTTACCATTTGGTTAAAAGAGTACCAGTAAGTTGGATCGCCCCAGAACTTATTTATTTTGATAAATGTCTCTTTATATGAAACTGGTTCTTCACCTTTTTTTACAATTTTTTTTATTTCTCTAGTGGTTTTTTTAATTAAACTTTTCCAACCAGATTTAGCATAATTCATTCTTGTTAGAGCTTTACCTATTTGTCTCTTATCTCCATTGGCTAATTCAAAAAAAAGACTTTTATATACTTCTTCTGGAGGTAGTTCGTCAGCTGCTTTATCCCAGTTTTTGTATTCTTTAAAAGTATTAGGAAAAACTGAATTAATTTGACTGTCATCAATACTTCTAAGAAGCATGTCACCAATTGGCATTACAAAAGTAACGACAATAAAAAAAAGTAAAGGAAAGACTAAAAGAAAAGCTCTTAGTTTATTTCTTCTTTCAGCTTTTCGCAAACTTTGTTTGAGTGGAACTCCGTCCGTAGTTAATAATTCAGCAGTAGAAATAGTAACCTCCAAATAAAAAAGGCGAGATAATTCTCGCCTTTAGATTAAATTACAAAATTTAATTTATCAAGCTTAGTTGCCCATCCATGCAGCATAACGCTCTCCAATTTCAGCACCGTAATCTGCCCACCATTGTGGATCACTTACGATTGAAACTGCTAAACGTTCTGGTGTATTAGGCATATGAGGCATAATATCAACACCTCCTGGTCCCCAAGGCTCATTGTTTTCAATGATTGGAATACCAGATGCTCTCATTGGTCCATATGTAATATATTTAGCTTGTTCAGCTTGTGCTTCAGGAGTTGAAGCATGCATCATAAAGTCAATAGCTGCATCTCTATTAGGAGCTCCAGCAGTTAGACAAAGATACTCTTGGTCTAAAACCTGACCTTCCCAAATATACTCAAAGTTTTCACCTTCAGCTAAGTTTGCTGCACCTACACGACCGTTATATGCAATAGCCATAATAACTTCACCACTTTTTACTAACTCAAGTGGTTGTGAACCAGCTGACCAGAATACAACATCGTCTTTGATTCTATCTAAAACTTCAAATGCTCTATCAATAGCACCTGTTTGATTAGCTAAAACTGTAGGTACTGCATTTGGTTTTACACCATCTGCTACCATAGCTTTTTCGATTATACCTGTTGCCCAAGTATGAATACCTCTTTTACCAGGAAATTTTTCTGTGTCAAAAAAGTCTGCCATGCTGTCTGGTTTTTCGCCAGGGAATGCATCTGGGTCATAAAATACAACGTATGTCCAAAAGATTTGTGGTACACAACAGTCCCAACCAGAGTGGTATTCAAGACCATTATTTTCCATATCTTCTAACATTGATTCACCATCAGGGCCTGGAGTTGATAATTCAGCAATTTCAGAAGAAATATCTTCAAATAGACCTTCATCACAACCCGTGATTGCATCAGATGGTAAAACGTCTACTAAATCCCATACAACGTTTCCACTTTCAACTTGTGCTCTAACTTCTCCTAATCCTCCATTGTAGTTCTCAAAAACGATTGAGCTAGGATCAGAATATGTATCAGCATAAGCTTTTTGTTGACTTTCTGTATAAGCACCACCCCATGATGCAACCGTTACAGCGCTAGCTGCAAAAGGAGCAAAGACAAGTGACACAAATAAGAAGGCTTTTAAAAATTTAGACATATATATCCTCCTATTTTTAATTATTTAATCTTAAGATTATGTCCGTAATGGTGGTGTAATAACATGTCGTTAAATGAAAAAAAAGAGGTAAAAATAAAAAATTTTGGCCAAATACCGATAAAAAAATAGATTTAAATATCTAGTGCTCTAACATCCTCGGAATCCCAGCTTAAATTAAGTTGATCTCCTTCTTTATGACTAAAACTTCCTTCATTAGGGACTTTTACTATAAACTCATTATTTCCACAAACATCAAGCCTAGCTCTAATATGATCACCTAGGTAAATTAATTCTTCAATTTTTCCTGAAAAATTGTTTGAGCCAGAAGTAGAACTGTCTATTGAAACACGTTCTGGTCTAATAGATAGTTGAGTTTTTTCTCCAACTTCATTCACATTAATTTTTAACGCTTTCACCATTCCAAAACCACCATCTAATTCAACAGTACATGACGAACCATTTACTTCTTTAACAACACCATTTAATGTATTATTTTCACCTATAAATTTAGCAACAAAAGAATTTTCAGGTTTTTCATACAAAATATCAGGAGTAGATAATTGTTGTACTACACCATCATTGAATACTGCAATTCTGTTGGACATTGTTAATGCTTCACTTTGATCATGTGTAACATAGACAACTGTTATACCAATCCTATCATGAATATGTTTGATTTCGTATTGCATCTGTTCACGCAAATTCTTATCAAGTGCACCTAAAGGCTCATCCATTAATACAAGGCGTGGTTCAAATACAAGTGCTCTAGCCAAAGCAACTCTTTGTTGTTGTCCACCAGATAATTGAGCAGGAAATCTAGTACCAAAATTACCTAACTCAACCATTTCAAGAGCTTTCTGCACTTTTTCTTTAATATCTGGTTTTGAAATTTTTCTTACTTCTAGAGGGAATGATAAATTTTCTGCAACAGTCATGTGGGGAAATAAAGCATAGTTTTGAAATACCATTCCAATTTCTCTTTCATAAGGAGGTATTTTACTTATTGGTTTAGTATCTAAAAATATTTCACCGTTTGTAGGTGTTTCAAAACCAGCTAACATCATCAAAGTTGTTGTTTTACCTGATCCTGATGGACCCAACATTGTTACAAACTCACCCTTAGCAATATCCAAGTTTAAGTTTTTTACTACTAGTACTTCTCCATCATAACTTTTATCGATCTTTTCAAATTTAACGAAACTTTGAGATGCGTCATTCATAATATATTTTGTAATGAAGCTTGAATAACTGCATGAAAACAAATAGTCAAAAGTTAATTTAAAAAATGTTCATATTTGGAGTTATTTTTGCTTTAGTTGCTGGAATTTTGTTTGGCTTAATTGGCCCTACTACAAAAATAGCATATAATTCAGGCGCCTCTGTAGCATTAACTATTTTTTTACGTTACGCAGTTGCCTCGATAATTATATTACCTTTTATCCCTTATCAAAAGAATCTATTAGAAATTTTTAAAAAGAACCTAAAATACTTTTTATCTATTTCAGCGGGTTCAATATTATTAACGCTTGGATTATTGACTTCAGTTATATTTATTGAAGTTAGTTTAACAATTCTTATTTTTTGCCTCTATCCAATATATGTTCTTTTGTTTTCTATTATTGTCGATAAAGAAAAAATTTCATTAACTGTAAAGATTCTCTTTTTTGTTACATTTTTAGGAATTGTTTTAGTTATAGGACCATCTTTTAAAGTCATAAATATAGTAGGTATTCTTTTAGCTTTTCTTGCCTCACTTGGATCAACTAGTATGATTATAGTAAATCAAAAAATGTCTATTAAAGGTATTTCACCAATACCAATTAATATCTTTATAAATGTTTTTAATACTTTTTTCTTCTTTGTAATATTAAAAATATTTTTTTCTTTAAATTTTAATTTTGATATCAATATTTATCTTTTAATTTTAATTCCTTCGGTATGTTATAGCTTTGCACTTTTATCACAATTAATTGCTATCCCAAAGATTGGACAATCATATACTGCTTTATTTTTGTATTTAGAACCTGTGGTAGGTGTTCTTGGGGCTGTTTTTTTATTAAAAGAAAATTTAGAAACTTATCAAATGATTGGTGCTTCGATTGTAATTATAAGTTTGCTATCAGCTTCTTTTATTAGTCGTAGAAACTAAAATTGATTTTTCATGAAGTTAAACCAATTCTGACCTATTATTTTTGTAGAAACTTTTTCTGGAATATTATTTTCACACATTAAGTAAAAAAAATTATTTAAGTCACTTGGTTGTTTATACCAACTTGGTAACTTAGGCCATTTTGGATTTTTATCTTTAGATTCTCCATAGTCGATATTTTTGGTCCACTTTCCATTTCTCATCCACATAACTACATCATCAGGCCAATTTAAACAAAGATCAGACCCTATTCCAATATTGTCTTCACCAATTAGGTTTACTAGCTCCTTAATCATTTCACAAAAATCTTCTATGGTACAATCACCTAAATTTTTAAGATGGTAAGGATATAAACTTAACCCAATAAAACCATTTTTTTTAACAAGTTTTTGTAAAATATCAGTATCAATGTTTCTTTTAGATTTATGAAAGAAATTTGGGTTAGCATGAGAAATTGCCACAGGTTTATTTGAGACTTCAATAGCATCAAGACAAGTTTGCTTTCCTGCATGACTTAAATCTACAATCATGCCAAGTCTATTCATTTCTTCAATAACAGCTTTTCCAAATCGTGAAACACCTGAGTCTTTAGGTTCAAAACATCCTCCAGCGAGTGGGGTTTGATTATTATAGGTGAGTTGCATAAATCTTACACCTGCTTCAAAAAATTTTTCAATTAAAAATATATCATTCGCAATAGGAGCAGAATTTTGAAAACCAAAAATAATTGCAACTTTATTATTTTTTTTAGCATCCAAAATATCTTCGGTAGTTTTTGCGTGAGCAATAATATCATGATGCTCTGTAAAAAGACGGTGCCAATAATTAATTTTTTCAAAAGACTCTTCAGTATTTTCCCAATACACTAATGTCGCATGAATTGCAGTTAATCCAGATTGGTGGGCATTTTCAAATAATTCCCTATTCCAGTTACAATATTCCAATCCATCAATTAGAAGTATATCTTCACTTATTTTTGACATAGATTAATACTTCTATTAATGAAAAAACCAAAATTAACTACAGATATTTAATAAATGTTACAAAAAGTAAGAGAAAACGATAACTACATGAAACTATCAAGAATGGGTTCACGCTATCCTTCTCGCCTTAGTTTTTCTAGAAGTATGTTAAGAAGATTGATCAATGACAACTGGGAAATACATAAGTCAAAATTTGATTTAGATAAATATGGTTTCGGCACTGTTGTTTATGAAATAATTATTAATAAGCAAACTTATTCACTTGTATGTTTCTCTGCTTTTCTAGATGATAAGGATAGAAGTGATAGAGTTATTGCTAGTAAATGGGATACAGCCTATACGTTACATGTAGGTAAATTATCTGATCAAGATCTAAATAGATTAAAAAAAACAATTCCTCTTCAAGAATCAGGTCGCAATTCTCCAGATGAGTTAATTCTTAGCAGAGCAAATAAAAGTGTAAGATTATTTCAGTATGTTGTCGATTGTCTTTCAAATGGTAATCAGCCAGATATTTACGAAATAAATAAAGTTGGGTATTTACTGAGAACTACTGCTGTTTATGGTAGTGGTAAATTTGGATTATCAGATTTTACTAACACAAAAAATACAACTGTTTTCAATCAACCCTTTAGAGCAGAAATGTTATCAGTTTATTTAATTAGAGAATTTAGTATTGAATTAGTTGAGCATGTTGCAAGGCAAATTAATCCAAAAAAAGCAGTAAAGTTAGATAGAAAAATTAAACAACATTTAGGTATTGGTAATTCAACAGGTTTAGGCATGGCACCTTTTATCATTAAACATCCAAAGTTGATTAATAAGTGGATGAAACAGTACACAAATACATTAGAAGCAATTTCTCAAATTGAGTTAGATAGTATAATTTTCGAAAAATATAAAAAACTGTTGAATAAAGCTCTTAATTATCTTGAGGAAGTAAACACAAGTGATGAATTCCAAATTAATAAAAATAAATTAACTACTGAAGATTTAAAAAAATATATTTTCTATATTAATGACTTAGATCTTTCTCAAAAATTTAAATGGTTAGATATTCTAGATTATTGTGATTCAAATTTTAATAATGATACTCAAGAAATTGCAAGAGTACAACTAATTGAGTTGTATCCTCAAATATCAGAAGAGTTAGCAGAGGATATGGCAGATGAGGAGATAATGGAAATTGATGGAAATCAATCTATCGGAGATTTAAAACAAATAATCAATGATAAATATTCTTGGATAAAAGATATTGATTTTAATAACAAAGATAGCAATTATTTATTTTGGTATGTTTCAGCAGCAAAGTTAGAACCTAGGCTAGGTGAAAGATATAATGAGAAAGGAAGTGAATTGGAGCAAAATTTAGGAATTGCAAAAATGGTCAGTGACTTATTTAAGCAAATAAAAAATGTAGATGAAAATCAATTAATTTGTGAATTTTTATTAACACATCCTGAATACAGAGGAATTGTTAAAAGAATACAATCTTTAAAAAATTATCCTTATTCGGAAGTTCAAGATAATGTTCTCGATAAAAAAACAATACCAATTGATATGTTAAGATTTAAATTATCTTTTTTTGGTGCCAATCGATATGATCCTAAGTCAGATAGATGGTTAAGAGTAAGTTTTTTTTCTGGAGCTCCTTATTTATCAGATCTAAATAATAAAAATGTTGATGAATGGGGTTTTGCAACAATGAATTCATATTAATATCTGTGAGTTACTCTTATTATGAAGTCTACACTAATTCACAGCGAGCTTTTTCAGGATTAGGGTTCACTTATGGATCAGATGAAGACGCTGCATTTATTACAACTTGGCTTGAAATACTTGGTTTAGACGGAATCAAATTATTAACATTAAAAATTAAAGAATTAGATAACACTTTTAATGCTAGCATAGATCCATCAAATATAAATGATGAGTTTGATTGTAAAAATAAGTCTTCATTGATGATAGGGCCAGGATTAATTGATTATTTGATATCAAAAGTAGATAAAAAAGAAAATTTAAAATTAACTATAAAAAATTGCAATGATCCCATATTCCTTATACCTTTGCTTTATAAGTATGCAAAAAAAAATATCAATTCACAGTTTTTGTTAGATAAAAAAGTTGATGCACAAATAACAAATAAAAATATTAGTATTAATAGAGATATTATCTCTACAAATTATCAAAGAAATTTTGATCTTTTACTTACAAAAAATATTTTAAATGAACAAAAGTTAGATATTAATATTCCATCATCAAATATAAATAATTTTCTATCTGAAGGCATAAATCCTGATAAAGAATCTTGGGATCAAATATCTAAGATCGCTTTTAGAACTTTTGTACCTGAGTCAGAGGAATCTAGAGCCAAAGGTGCTGGAGGTGGTGATGCAAATGATTAATTTACTAAATGCAAATCTCTTGGGACTTGAGTAAGTAACTCGTAACCTCTCTCTGTTACTCTAACTGACTCACTTAGTTCTAATCCCCACGTATCCATCCACATTCCACACATAAGATGAAAAGTAACATTAGGTTCTAAAAGTGTCTTTTCATTTTTCCGGATACTAAGTGTGTGTTCCCCCCAATCAGGAGGATAACCAATACCAATTGAGTAGCCAGCTCTTGATTCTTTTTCTAATCCATATTTTTCTAATACTGACCAAAAAGCAACTGCAACATTATGACAACTATTTCCTGGGTTTGTCTGTTCTAAAGCTTTCTCAATACCTTCATTTGTTATTTTTAATGTATCCGATATCTTTGGATCAGGTTTACCAACATATACAGTTCTGGATAAGGCACAGTGATAACGATGTTTCACACCACCTAATTCAATAATTGTTCCTTCATTATTTTCAAATTTTTTATCACTAGGAGTTAAGTGTGATGCTGATGCTGATCTCCCACTTGCAAGTATTATACCTAAACCTGAATATTCTCCTCCAATTTGTGTTGAATCATTTCCAGCAATTAGAGTATTTTGAATTTTTCCTGCAACTAAACTTTGTTTTACACCTTCTTTTATTGAATCAAATGCTGTTGTCATTCCTGCTTTCACAAGTGTGCCAGCATCTTTCATAAATTTTATTTCATTTTTAGATTTTACATATCTTACCCAATTAATTAGAAGATGTGCATTAATAAATTTAGCATTCGTTAAATTATCTTTTAATCTCCTATGATTTTCTGCAGTATAATAATAGCTATCCATTTCAACGCCAATATTTTTACTTGACCAATTTTTGTCTTTAAATAATTTAACTACGTAATCATATGGATGTAATGGTGGTGATTGAATAAGTCGCTCAGGATAACCAAATATATTTTCTTCATTTAAAAAAGTTGTAATCCTTGCACCATTCGAATCTTGCTTTCTTCCAAACCAAAATGGTTGATCTTCATCTATAGAAATTATTACTCCTTGTGGAACATAAAATGACCATCCATCATAGCCAGTTAGATAATTCATATTAGAGGGATCAGTAGTTAATAGAATATCAACACCTCTTTTATTCATAGACTGTTTTACTTTTGCAATTCTTGAATTAAATTCTTCTTGTGAAAAAATCATAATTTTTTAGATAATCTCTTTATCTCTCTAATACTTCATATCCAAACTGATCTGCTGTTTCAAGAAGGATCTCCCAAATTGATAAGGCAAAACCTCTTGGCATATATAGACAGTAATTATTAGAGGATATTTTAAATAACTTAACACTGACATGATGAATGGCTGTGCTAGCAGAAGATAGATCTGGAAATTTTCTAGCTCTTAAATCAATTGGAAGATGTCTATTTAAAAATAATGATGAATTATCTCCTGTAATTTCAATACCTGTGAAAGCATGAGACATGTCTAAAATTGTTGCGATTTGCTCACTTATTTCAATTTCTTTATTAAATAACCACCATTTCAAAGGTTCCATTCTCCATAATGATTTATTTTCAAAAATTATCCCTTTATTAAAACTAGGAATATTTTTAATTTTTAGTTCTTTTGATAGTAAATTATTCATTTCATCAATTTTGTCAGGCCAACAAGCAATTTGCAAAATTTCTAAACTTTTTAATTCTTTAAATGTTAGAGATTGTTTCTCACTTGATGAATATTTTCCGACCTTATAAATTGTTTCTAGTGCAGAATGTCTATGCATACATTCTTTCTCCATTAGGATCAATCATATGTGGTGAAACAACTTTTAAATTCATTTGTTTATTTCTTACAGGATCTGCCCCAACTAAATTGGTATCTTTCCATTTATCTAAACCCCCTTTGACAAAACCTAACCCAATCCAATGTCCAAGTTCAGGAGAATAAGTAACTGAGGTAATTCTTCCGATACCCTGTCCTTTAATATTATTTTTTTCACAGACAATAGTTCCAGCATTAAAAGTTTCCTTTAAGTTTGTAGGAAAGAAACCTACTAGAATTTCTCGATCATTATTTTTTAATACTCCTCGTTTTCTCATTGCGCTTCCAATATATGATTTTTTTGTAGAAGCCATTTTGCTTAAACCTGCATCATCAATTGTTACTCTTCCATCAAGCTCAGCGGCTGTTACATGACCTTTTTCAACTCTAAGTGCACCTAAAGCTTCTAATCCATATAAACATCCATCATATTTTTTTGCATTTTCCCAAAGTAGGTCCATCATTGTATTGGCAAAATCTGATTTGACATAAACTTCAAAAGCTAATTCACCAGAAAAACTAATTCTTGCAATTCTACAAGGAATATTACCTTTAAGAAATGTTGAAGTAACACCCATAAAAGGTAAGTTATTATTAGTTACAACCAAAGAATCATCGACACAATTATTGAGAACTTCTCTAGATTTAGGTCCTGCAATTGATACGCCAGCCCATTGTTCAGAAACACTAGTCACATTAACATTAAGATTTGTCCATCTAGTTTGAAGTAATTCTTCTAACCATGACATCACTTTTGCAGCTTCACCTGTAGACGTCGTCATAAAATATTCATTTTCTGCTAATCTCCAAGATGTGCCATCATCCATTACAATACCGTCATCACGCAACATGATACCGTATCTAGCTTTTCCAACTTGTAGTTTTGAAAAACCATTCGAATAAATTCTATTTAAAAATTCGGAAGAGTCTGGTCCTTGAATAGCAATTTTGCCTAATGATGTTATATCACAAATTCCAACTGTTTTTCTTACTGTTGATGCTTCTCTTATATAAGAGTCACTTAAAGTTTCATTTTCTTTGGGATAATACCAAGGTCTTTGATACAATCCAACTTCAATCATTTTTGCACCATGATCAATATTCCATTGATGCATTGGTGTTACTCTTAACGGCCTAAAATGTTTTCCAACATTTCTTCCGCTTAAGGCACCTATAGATACAGGAGTATAAGGAGGTCTGAAAACAGTAGTTCCAACTTCTGGAATTTCTTTATTTAAAAGTTCAGCCATTAAAGATAATCCAATGATATTTCCCATTTTTCCTTGATCGTTTGCCATACCTAAAGTTGTGTATCTTTTAAGATGCTCTACAGAAATGAAACCTTCACGATGTGCGAGTCTTACGTCATCTGTCGTTACATCATGTTGATAATCTACAAAACTTTTTGATCTAGATTTTTTATATTTTACTTCATAAAGTGGTTGTATGGGATTTTTCCATCCACCAGGTTTTGGGAAAAAATAATTTGTTTTAGAAATACCTAAACGGTTCAACGCATCTGTAGTTCCTGCTATCCCAGAAGCAATACAATCATTTTTATTCCATAAACCTCTAGAAGAACCTACCATTGTAATATTTTCTTTTGAGTCACTCGGTAAAAAACAAGCATTGCTATAATCCCATTTAGGCCTTACACCCCTGTGAGATAACAAATGTACAGCAGGCGACCAACCGCCTGATAATAGAACCTGATCACAATTTATAGTTTCAGATTTATTTATATCTTCACTTTTTGATACATCTAAACTATGAATTTTTTTTGAACCATTAATATTATAAGGCACATACCCTTTTCTAATTTCAAAACTTTTATTTGTTTCAATTTCAAGATTAGTTCGTGAGTCAAGAACAGTTACATTGGCTCCAGCTTCCGATAATTGTTGTGCTGTTTCATAAACAGAATCATTATTTGTAGCTATCGCAATTCTTTTTCCTGTTAATACACCATATCTATTCAAATAATGCTTTGATGCATTTACAGTCATTACACCAGGAATATCATTATTATTAAATGCAATATGTCTTTCAATTGCTCCAGCGCCAACAATTATATGCTTTGCTCTAATAGTCCAAAATCTTTGACGTGGAATGTTTACATTTGGTGCTGATATATGATCTGTTACTCTCTCTAATAAACCAACAACACAATTATCATATAGTCCGAACGCAGTAGTTCTAGTCATTATTTTTATTCCTAGATTTTCAAGTTGATTTTTAATCCGTGAGTTATCAAAATTATTTTCTGCAAGTTGATCTCCTCCAACAAGACTATCTTGCTCAACTAAAATAACATCTAATTTTTTTTCTGCTGCCTCTATTGCAGCTGCAACACCAGCAGGTCCTGATCCTACAACAATTAAATCACAAAAATCATGAGCATGTTCATAAGAATCTGGATCAGGTAACTCAGAAGCACTTCCCATTCCCGCCGCTTTTCTAATAAACTTTTCGAAAAACATCCATATAGCTGTCCCTCTACCCCATTCAAATGGAGGTATTCCCATAAAAGTTTTATAATAAAAGCCAGCTGCAAAAAATCTACCTAAGTAATTATTTATTCCCGCTAGATCAAAATTTACATTTGGGAATGCGTTTTGACCACTTGCTTCCAAACCATTATATAATTCTTGTGTTGTTGCTCTTACATTTGGATCTCTTCTATCTTTTGAACCAATAGTAACTAAGGCGCCGGATTCTTCGACTCCACTAGAAAATATTCCTCTTGGTCTATGATATTTAAAACTTCTACCAACTATACCAATATTATTTGCAAGTAATGCTGATGCTAGAGTATCTCCTTCAAAACCTTTGTAATTCTTTTTATCCCATCTAAAGGATAGAATTTTATCTCTATTAATTTTTCCATAATTATCTAATCTTCTTGTTTTCATTTATTATTTTCTACAACCTTCTGTAAGTTCGGATGACATGGTTTGACACTTTTTATTTCATGAGTGACTGTAGAACGTTCAACTACCAACCACATTCTACATCCATTAGAATGATGCCATGTTTCAAATTGAAAACCTTTTATATTTTTTCTGAAAAATATAGCTTCAGTCCATTCTTTCTCTGATGCATCTAACGAAGGATAATTGATTGTTGCATCTCCTCCATAACTAAATTCACTATGATCTCTTTCACCACAATAAGGACAATTGATTCTAATCATTTAACCGTGCAATTTCGGATCAGGTCCTGCACCACGTTCATCTATATTGATACCTTTTTCAAATCTTTCTAAATTATGATTTTGCACGTAGTTATGCGGGCTTTCATTTGCAATTAAGTCAGCAAAATACCAACCTGATGCTGGACTTGCTTTAAAACCCCCATAGTTCCAACCAGCATTTAAATAGAGATTAGATATTGGCGTTTTACAAATAAAAAATGATCCATCCATTGTCATGTCCATAACACCTGCCCAATGACGAAGTAATCTTATTCTTCCAAGTGAAGGAAATATTGCCATGGCGGCTTCGGCAACATCTTGAACCATAGGAAGATTTCCTCTCTGAGCATATGATTTATACCAGTCAAGATCACCACCAAACACCATACTTCCTTTATCTGATTGCGATATATAGAAATGTGCACCACCTACACCGTAAACAACAACCTGATCTAGAAGTGGCTTAACAGCCTCAGATACAAATGCTTGTAGTTTATGAGACTCAATTGGCAGGTTGCCTAATTCTGCCATTTGCCATAATACTGAAGTATTGCCTGCAACAGCAAATCCTATTTTCTTTCCTTTTATAATTCCTCTTGAAGTTTGAATACTTTCAATATTTCCATTCTTTCTTGTAAAACCTGTAACTTCACAATTTTGCAGAATGTCTACACCTAATGTATCTGCAGCCCTTGCATAACCCCATGCAACTGCATCGTGTCTTGCATTGCCTGCTCTTTTTTGAACTGCAGCTCCAAGTATTGGAAATCTAGAATTATGATAATTTAAATGTGGAATTTTTTTCTTTAAAGTTTTTAAATCCCAAAGTTCTGCATCAGTTCCATGGAGTCGCATAATATTATAAATCCGTGAAACTGAATCTTTAGCACCAGGGCTATGAAATAATGAGACATGAGCTCGTTGGCTAAACATTACATTATAATTTAATTCGTGACTTAAATTTTCCCATAACTTTAAAGAATGTTCATAAAATTCGTGGTTGCCTGGCATCATATAATTTGATCTTACAATAGTTGTATTACGTCCAGCGTTTCCTCCACCAATCCAGCCTTTTTCTAAGACAGCTACATTTTTTATATTATGATTCTTTGCCAAATAATATGCTGTGGCAAGACCGTGTAAACCTCCTCCAATTATTACAACATCATAACTACTTTTTGGTTCTGGATCACGCCATTGTCTAGTCCAATAAGACTGACCGTTTAAACCGTTTTTAATTACATTCCAGGCATTAAATTTTGTCATTTGTTTTATTAATTATTAGAATAGTTGATGAAAGTAAAATGAATTAAATCGCCATGCTAGTGTTATTTAATCACAGTTAACTTAATGAATCTGGCCATGTGTCATTTAATCTATAACCTTCTGGAAAAGGATCATCCTTATCGATATATAAACTTTGTTTTCCAGTAATAAATGCACTGCCTGTTATTTTTGGAATAATACAATTTTTGTTATTAATTGTAATTTCCTTTTCAATACTTGCTTTAAATGTAGATCCTATAATAGACTTTGATATAAATTCTTCATTTATTTGTATTTCATTTTTTTCTCTCATTACTGCTAATCTTGCTGAAGTGCCTGTACCACAAGGTGAGCGATCAAGTTTTCCAGGTCGTATAACAACTGTATTTAATCCTGTAAGTAATGATTGATTATTTTTTTTTAAAGGTTCAATAAATTGGCAAAAGGAAAGATAATCTAATCCTTTAATAGTAGGATGTTCAAATCCTATAGATGCGTTTGCTTCTTTCAATAATTCTTTGGCAACAATTACAAATTTATTTGCATTCTTTGGTTCAATTTTAAGATTAAAATCACTAGCATTACAAATTAAAAAACTGTCACCTCCAAAAGCGGTACTTACTTTAATTGTGCCGTAATTTTTTGTCTTTAAATCTACATCTATTTTATATGCGAAGCAGGCAAGATTAGTTAAAGTGACACTTTTAACTTTCTTATTTTCACAATCAGCAACAACTTTTATTAAACCACCGGGAGCTTCAAGTGTAAGCATGGTTTTAGGATATTTCATTTGAAGAATATTTTTTTCTAATAAGACTGTTGTTACACAAATTGCATTTGATCCGCTCATTGGAGGATTATCTTCTGGTTCCATAATGACAAATCCAGCATCTGCATTTTTATTTGAAGGTTCTAGAATAATATTACAATGTTTAAAGACCCCTCCTCGAGGTTCATTTAAAAAAAAATTTCTCCATTTTTTATCTAAAAAAAGTTTTTTAGAAGCTTCCTCAGGTGAATTAAATTTCAAACCTTTAATTCCAGTTACGACATCCCCAATTTCACCACAGCAATGTGTGTTAAATACTGTGATTTCATCCATGTGGAATTATTAGATCATCAATATTTTTAGAATGATGGGTAATTTGTTCGTATCCATCTTTTGTTATAATAAAACTATCACCAACTTGTGATCTAAAATTATTTGCACTTGCCCCGCCATCAACAGCAAATACCATTCCAGGCTCAAGAACTGTTTTGTTCCCAACTACTAATTGTGGTTCCTCTAAAAAGCTAAAGCCTGTACCTCTTCCACATCGAAATGTAGGATAAGGGTATCCCTCAGACTGTATAGTATCTGCATAAGCAGCATGAACTTCTTCAGCTGTTACTCCAGGGCCAAGAATTTCAAGAGCAGCTTTTTGAGATTTAACTGCAGTCTCAAAAGCTTTTATTTGTTCATCGGATTGAATTTCTTCTACCCAAAATATTCTGTCAAAACCTAATTTAAACCTATGAAAATTTGTAGAACCACAATAACACACAAATACGGGATCACCTTTTTGTATAATTTTGGTTGAAGCACGATGGTGAGTTTTAGGTAAATCATGACCCGATGTCATAACAGGTAAAAAGTGAATATTTGGAGACATATTGATATTATCAGGATAAAATTCTTTTAAAAGATCTGCAGCTTTTCTTGTTCCAGCTTGTGATTGTGCAAGTGCAACCTCATACTCAGGAACATTATGGCCAATTGTTTTTTTTGCTGCCTCCATCATAGCCATACCAACTTCACCGGCATGGCGAGCTATATTCAATTCATGATTAGATTTAATCATTCTTATATTATCTATTAATTTGGTTAAATCCCCAGGATGATCTTGAAGTAATTCGTCTAAAAAACTTTTAACCATTGGATTGATTTTAAATTTTTCAATAAAAATATTTTTATGTTGATTAATAATTTGAGGCAATAATTCTCTCCATTCATTTCCAATACCATCATTCCATGTTTCAATTGCATCCACAGGACAATCATCTGGTACTAATAAAACATCAAGAAGAGGTGTAATTAAGTAAGTTTTATGATCATTTGAAACAATTAATAATGTTGGTCGATTAAAATCCATATGAAGAAAGTCATGATATCCTGTAAAATAATATATCGAGTCATCATCTGTTATAATTGAGAGATCAATATTATTCTCAGACATTTTTTTCTTAAGTTTATTTAAGTTTTCAGAAAACATTTATTTTAATTGTTGTTCTACTAATTCAGTCCAATATGAAGAACCTATGACTAATAATTCATCATTAAAATCGTAATTATCAGCATGTAAAGGTCTAGAATGCTGCTCTGATGTACCGTTACCCATTAAAACAAAGCAGCCAGGTTTTTCATTTGCCATCACTGAAAAATCTTCTGAGAATAAACGCGGTTCAATATCGCCGTTACATTTATCGTTTCCAAGTAATGAAACTGCAGCTTTTGTTGCAGACTCAGTTTGGTTTTTTGAATTAAAAGTTACAGGACAGGTTGTTTCATATTTAACACTGCCATTAACACCATGTGCATTGCAAATGCCCTCAACAATTTGCAACATTTTTGATGCAATTTTTTCATTTGTTTCTTTTGATAAAGCTCTTGCATCACCAGTCATTTTTACCATACCTGGCAGAACGTTTTTTTTACCATCGGTTATAAATTCAGTGATAGAAACTATACCATTATCTGCTGGATTTAATTTCCTAGAGACTATAGATTGAAGTGCTACTGCTATTTGAGAGCCAACAGTTATTGCATCAACGCCCATATGAGGTAATGCAGCATGCCCACCTTTGGCTTTTATTTCAATTTCAAATAAATTTTCACTTGCTGTGATTGCTCCTTTTCTAGTGCCAAATGTTCCAATTTCCATGTTAGGAATATTGTGCATAGCGTAAACTTCATCAATGTTAAACTTATCAAACAAACCTTCATCTATCATTGTTCTTGCGCCAAAAGTATTCTCTTCATCAGGCTGAAAAATAAAATATACTGTGCCGTTAAAGTTACCTTTTTCTGATAAATATTTTGCTGCACCTAATAACATTGTAGTGTGACCATCATGTCCACATGCATGCATTCTGTTATCAAACTTTGACTTATAACTAAAATTATTAGTTTCATTTATAGGAAGAGCATCCATGTCAGCTCTTATACCTATTGATTTGGAGCTATTTCCTTTTTTTAAAATTCCAACTACTCCAGTTCTGGCAATACCAGAATGAACTTCTATTCCAAACTCTTTTAGAAGTGTTGACACTTTTGCAGCAGCATATTCTTCTTCAAAACTTATTTGAGGGTGCATATGAAGATCATGACGCCATTCTACTAATTGGTTATGTAATGACTGAGTTTTCATAATCTACATATTATTAAATTCTTTAATCTGATTGTCTAGAGAAAGCATGTAATCATAATGTGAATTCCAAAATTTTTGATCTTTTCTTTTTTCAAATTCTTCAAGACTAACACCTTGTTGCTCTACCCAAGTAAAGTAACCTAAATTAAATATTCTTTTCTTATCCATTTGAGAGAGTTCAAGCATATTATCAGTAGATACTCCTGATAAGTGTCGTCCAAATAATTCAGCACAAACTATTTCATCATAATTATTTTTAAAATCAGCAATGGTCTTGTTTAATTCTGACATATATAAATCTGCACCATCAGTAGCAACCGTTATAATTGCGTCATCACTATTTAAATCCATATATTTAGCTAGCTTTATTGAAGCCAATATATTTGCTATTGCTGAAAAACCAAACTCAGGAAGACGAGAAACAAAATCAGGATCAAAATTTTTTTTCTCAATTAAAAAATTTTTTCCTATTTCAGTATTAAAAATCATATTTAGATTATTGGTAGCTTGATCAGAAACATCGACCACAAAATCTGTATTCATTACATTATGAATAAGGGGAACATGTTTGTCACCAATTCCTTGTATATTATGTTCACCATAACCTCCATGGAGCAAAGTTGGGCACTCTAAAGCTTCAACAACTGCTATCTTTGTCTGTAATTTATCTTTAAGATAATCTCCTGCTGCTAGAGTACCGCTTGATCCTGAAGCACTTACATAAAACCTAGGAGTTAAATTGCTGTTACCTTTAACTTTAAGAAATGATTTTTCAAAAGATGGACCCGTTATAGAACGATGAATACTGTAATTATAATACTCATCAAATTGATTTATGATATCATTTTGATTATCTTTTTTTAATTCATTACAAGCATCGTAAATTTCTTTAACATTACTTTCTGTGCCTTTTGTCTTTATGATATTTTTTTTATCTTCAACCCAATTATTCAACCATTCAAATCTCTCATTACTCATTCCTTCAGGAAGTATTGCAATACTATTAAGACCCATTATCCGAGATATTGCTACTCCGCCCCTACAATAATTTCCTGTAGAAGGCCAAACTGCTTTATGTTTTTCATAATCAAAAGTGCCATTTAATATTCTTGGAAGCAAACAACCATAAGCTGCCAAAACTTTATGAGCTGTTATTAAGGGAAAATATCGTCCCATATTTACAATTATCTTTGCCTTTACACCTGTGAATTCTGTTGGAAGCACAATGTATTCAGGCTCATTTCCAAAACCTGATTGATCTCTTTTATTAAACCAATGAACTCTAAAGAGGTTAAGAGGATTGATATCATTATTATCTATTTTTTTTAGAGAATTTTTAATATCATCATTAATAATTTGAGGATCTTGAAGTTCACTTATACTTGGCAAGACAACTCCTTTTGATTTGAAATAATCAGACGTTTTTTTTACTATTGCTTGACTCATAAATTAAATATTGATGCCTAAATTATTTTTTTTACAAAGATTATAAGCAAATCTTGCTATTGCAGTATCTTGTACACCAGTTCCTGTCAAATCACATATCGTTATATCTTCTTTATTTTTTCTTCCTAATCTTGGATCGTTAATAATATCGCCAAGTTCATTAAATTTTTCTTTGGAAGAAATTATATTTTGTTTTAAAGCATGATGTAATTCACCCAAAACACTTGTTTGTAATTGATTGTCAGGCACATATTGATCGCAATGTTTTATCATATGAGGGTCTAATTCATTTTTTTGTTCTGCATCTGATCCCATTGCTGTTATGTGAGTTCCTTTATTTATCCAATCAAATTCCAAAAGCGGTTTTTTACTAGGAGTAGTCGTAACAATTATTTCAGATAAGCTTGCCAATTCTTTACAAGAAGAAGCTACATACAAATCTATATCTAAATTTTTGAAACTTTCTATAAATTGGTTCGCTTTTGTCTCATCTCTTGCCCAGACTATAATTTTATTGATTTTTCTAACTAACATTATTGCTTGAAGTTGTAATTTGGCTTGAATTCCAGCCCCAACAATACCAACGGAATTAGCATTTTCATTTGATAAATATTTTGTAGCTATTGCTCCTGCTATAGCTGTTCTAGTATCTGTAAGATAACCTTCATCTAATAAAACAGATTTTACAACTCCAGTCTTTGAATCTAATAAAACCATCAGTCCATTACTAGATGGCAAACCAAGTTTTGGATTATCAAAAAAACCTGAGGCAATTTTTATTGCAAAACTATCAAGACCTTCAACGTATGCAGCTTTAACATCTGATTCACCATGATATTTTTCAATATCAATTCTCATTATAGGCGGCATCATTACCAATCCCTTTGATAAACTATTAAATGCGTCTTCTATTATTGGAATGAGATTTTTATTCAAATCTACATGTTGAATAATATCATTTTTATTAAGGATGAGCATGGCTTAAAACTTTATTAAATAGTTCCGAGTCAATATTTCCACCACAAATTAAACAAATTATATTTTTTCCTAAGTGTGATGTTAGTTTTTCTTTAACAACCATTACACTTGTTGCTGCAGCACCTTCAGATACAATTTTATGTTCTAAAAAATTTATTCTAATTCCCTCAGCTATTTTTTCTTCACTTACTAAAACAAAGTCATCAACGTATTTTTGTACAATATTAAAGGTAAATTTATTATCTAGACCAATACTCCCCCCTAGACAATCAGCTAAAGTTTCAATTTCCTCTACATCAACAGGTCTGCCTTTTTTTAGACTTTCATACATTGAAGGACCTCTTTCCATAGATACGGCAATAATTTTTGTGTCAGGTTTTTGAAGTTTAATAGCTTGTGCTATTCCAGATATAAGACCGCCACCAGATGTTGGTATAATTACAGTATCAACTTCAGGATATTCAGTAAGCATTTCAAGCCCAACTGTACCTTGGCCTATAATAATGTCTTCATCATCAAAGGGGTGAATTAATGGGATATTTTTTTCTTTCGCAATTTGTTTAGCATGAAAATCAGCTTCATCACTATTCTTTCCAATAATTTCTACTTTTGCTCCTAATTTTTCAATAGCCTCTTTTCTATATTCTGGAACCATTGAAGACATATATATTGTTGATTGAATACCCAATACCTTTGAAGCATAAGCAACACCTTTGCCATGATTGCCTGTAGAAACTGCGATGACTCCTTTGTTCTTGTCATCTTCACTTAAAGAAAGAAGCTTATTAACCGCGCCTCTTAACTTAAATGATCCAGTGATTTGAAAATTTTCTAACTTTAGTTTTACTGTATTACTTTTTGATAAAAAATTAGAATTAATTAATGGTGTATAATTAACATAAGGTAAAATTTTCTTATGTGCATCTTGTATTTGCTGAAGTGTAATCAATTTAATCTCTATTTAATGTAATTTAAATAGGTTACCATAACCATCAATTTTTTGATTAATATTAGACAATCTTAATGAATCCCAAATAATAGCTTGATTACTTGAAATGATATCTGTGCCTAATTTTGACTCTAATTCTTCGATAATATCAATTATTTTTAATGCAGTACAAGAAACAAAAATACTATCAACATCTGTTAAATCAATTGAGGAAATTGTTTGTATTAAACTATCATGAGTAACTTTGGCAATTTCGGAGTCATAATTTAAATTAAACGAAGTAAATGATTTAATTTCAAATCCACTATCAATTAAATATTTGTAAACTTTAATATTCACTTCTTTTGGATAAGGGGTAAGAACAGCAATTTTTTTATGATTTAACAATTTAAGTGCTTTGACAGCTGATGTAATAGGTGTGGTAATTAAAGCATCAGGTTTAGCTTTGAAGATTTCAGATCTTATTCTTTTTTCACCAATTTCAATAGTGCCCGAAGTACATCCATACGCTACAACTTGTATTTTCTCATTGGGTAATATTTGATTTGTTATTTCTGTAAGATGATCAGCCATCTTTATATAATTTTCATGAGTTAGAGGATTTAAAAAAGGTATCCTATTAAAAAATAGGTCAACTGGTAAATTATGACAAATTTTTCTAAAATCTTGCTCAATTGTAAAATCAGTCGATAGTGTAATTACACCAATTCTAGAAAATTTTGTATCATGTAAATTGGCCTTAACGTTATTTTGATTAAAACTATACATTATTGATTTGGAAAATAATCCTCACACTCACCCTCTCTATGAACATCAGTAGTGGCACAATGTAAACTACCCCCAAATGCATAAACGTCCCTAAAAGGAACTGGAATAACATCCAATCCAAAACTTTCCATTTGTTTAATCATTTTTTCTTCAGTTGCTTCAACACATATAGTTTTAGGATCAATTATCAAAACGTTCATTGATAACCAGATTGATGAATAACACATAGGTGGTGGACTATTATGAATGGAAGGTGCTGCCTCATGAATTTCCCATTTATTATCATCGAAAATTTTTCTTTGCTCTGATGATATTTTTCTATTCGGATTAATGATTATAACTCCTGGTTTAATAGGAGTAAAACATGCATCTATGTGAGTTGGAATTAAATCACCTGGTAAATTAATTTGATGAACGCGATGATTGGGATAATGTCTTCTTAACCAATCTAAACCGCTTAAATTTGATGTAAAATTGTTATGATAAAAAAGATCTTTTCCAAAGCGTAAAATTTCTGCTGCATCAAAAAGTGGTTCTTTTTCTGTCAATATCATGTCTCTATTTTCGATTTTTTTATATCGTTCTTCTTCCGTTATGCCTTCAGGAAGATAATTAGACTTATAAGATTGATTTGTTAATCTTGGTTTAGGTGCCGATTCCCATCTCATATTTTTATCTTCTGAATAATATTTTTCAAGTAAAGGTCTATAGGCAAGATACTCAAACCATCTACATCTATAAGACATTGGTGCTTCCAGCATTTCATTTCCTACAGTGAGAATAACATCTCTTGGAGGCATACAACCAAACATACCATCATTAGACCAATCGGGCGTCTCGATACTCTGAGAAAAGTCAATTGGTGTTGGTCTATCAACTTTTATATTTAGAGAATTTAAAATTTTAACAAAGTTTTCTAATTGTATATTTGCTTTATCAATTGACTCTTTTGAACGTGGTCCGTGAGATCCTGCCATACCACTATCTTTACTAATTTTCGGCTCAAGCGCTGGTTCCATTGGAGGTATGTTGGCATTTTCAACTGCTCCAACTATAACATGCTTTAATGGATCCCATTCATTCCAAGAATTAACTATTGTCATTATTTTTTCCTTAATTTAAAACTATGCATTATAATTAAAACTTATGGAATTAAATAACAAATCACTCTTTAAACAAAAATGTTTTATAAATGGGGAATGGGTTGACAGTTCTTCAGGAGAAACTCTTGAGGTAAATAATCCAGCCTCTCTTGAAATTATTGGCAATGTCCCAAAATGCTCAGTTTTAGAAACTAAAAAAGCTGTAGATGATGCTAATTCTGCTTTCCAAACTTGGAAAGAAACTACTGCGAAAGAAAGATCGGTCATTCTTAAAAAATGGGGGGAGCTAATTACAGAAAATGCAGATGATTTAGCTAAAATCATGACTATTGAGCAAGGTAAGCCTCTAGCTGAAGCAAAGGGTGAAATACTAATGGGTGCTTCATATATTGAATTCTATGCTGAAGAAGCAAAAAGAGTTTATGGTGACATAGTTCCTGATCCAAGACCTGGAAAAAGAATTGTAATAATTAAACAACCTGTTGGTGTTGTTGGAGCAATAACTCCATGGAATTTTCCAAATTCAATGATAACAAGAAAATGTGCAGCCGCTCTAGCAGTTGGTTGTACTACTGTTGTTAAACCAGCAAGCCAAACACCCTATTCAGCATTAGCTGTAGCAGTACTTGCTAAGGAAGCTGGTTTTCCAGATGGTGTATTTAATGTAATAACTGGATCGGCAAGTGAAATTGGTAAAGAACTAACAAGTAATCCTATTGTTAGAAAAATTTCCTTTACTGGATCTACGGAGGTTGGAAAAATACTTTTAGAGCAAAGTGCCTCAACAGTAAAAAAAGTTTCTATGGAACTTGGTGGTCACGCACCATTTATTGTTTTTGATGATGCAGATATGGATGAAGCTGTTGCAGGAGCTCTTCAAAGTAAATTTAGAAATAGTGGTCAAACATGTATTTGTTCAAATAGAATATTTGTGCATGAAAATATTTATGATGAATTCCTGGAAAAATTTACAAATGAAGTCAGTAAAATAACAGTGGGCAATGGACTTGAAGATGGAATTACATCTGGTCCTTTAATTGATCAATCCTCTTTAGAAAAAGTAGTTGATCATGTACAAGACGCAGTTAATACAGGAGCTAAAATAGCAATTGGTGGAGATGTACATTCGCTTGGTGGAAATTTCTATCAACCAACTGTTCTCTCTAATGTATCTACAAAGGCAAAAATAACTTTTGAAGAAACATTTGGACCTGTTGCTCCTCTTTATAAATTTTCCAGTGATGATGAAGTGATTAAAATGGCTAATGATACTCCTTATGGATTAGCTTCATATTTCTATTCAAGAGACATAGGAAGAATTTGGAGAGTTGCCGAAGCACTTGAATATGGCATTGTATCTATTAATAATGGACTACCAACAATTGCAGAAGTTCCTTTTGGGGGTGTTAAAGAATCAGGAATGGGAAGAGAAGGTTCTCGATATGGCCTTGATGATTATTTAACTATAAAATATATTTCAATGGGCGGTATTTAAGAGAGCCAAGCAGCTCCCCTTACACCACTTGAATCCCCATAAACATTTTTAACAACTTTAGTTTCTAGCGTATCAGTAAAAACATATTTTTTTAAAGTATCATTTATATTTTCATAAATAAAATCTATATTGGACATACCACCACCCAAAACTATTACATCTGGATCAAGGATATTACATACAACAGATAAACCTCTAGCTAAATGATCAATATATTGATTTAGTGCAAAAATACTATTTTCTTCATTATTAATAAAACCCTCTAATATTTGATGTGAATTATAATTTTTATTGAAACGCAAGTTATAAGCCGATGAAAATCCTGGGCCAGATATGTAAGTTTCTAAACAACCATTTTTCCCACAATAACATTTTTTTACATATTTTTTTTCTTCTTCAGTTCTACCTGGCAGCACTATATGGCCCCATTCCCCGCTTATACTATTTCGCCCTCTAATCACTTTTTGATCAATGCTAATACCACCACCAACACCTGTTCCAATGATTACTCCAAAAACAACTTGATAACCTTTACCTGCTCCATCTACTGCTTCAGACAGTGTGAAACAATTAGCATCATTTTCTATATTAATATTTCTATTAAGAATTTTATCCAAATCTTGCTTAAATGGTTTGCCATTTAACCATATAGAATTAGCATTTTTAATTAATGCTGTATCATTTGATATGGCCCCTGGCATTCCCATACCAACAGATTCTGCTTTGCCATGCTTATCTTCAAAATGATTTATAATGGTCAGTATTCCATTAATTGTTCCATCATAATTTTTTTCAGTATTAATTCTTTTTCTGTCTATTTCAGTTCCATTTGGATCTAATAGAATACCCTCAGTTTTGGTACCGCCTACATCAATACCTATTTTCATTAATTATTATTTTGTAATAATTTTGTGTAAAGTTGGGATCAAAGCAACTGCCAATGCAATTTTAAACAATTCACTTGGAATAAATGGTAAAAGACCTGCGGCTACTGCTTTTTCGAAACCGATAATATAACCAAGATAGATGATGCCAAATGAAAATATAATAGCAGAACCAATTAGTAGAGATACTGTAGCTTTAAAATATGTTTTACTGAAACCCAAATTTGCTAAATAACTTATAACGATAGATGCAAATAACATACCATAAAGATATCCTGCCGTTGGTCCAACTAAATAAGCAACTCCGCCACCGGCTGCAAAAACAGGCAGTCCTATAGCTCCTTGAAAAAGGTAAAAAGCAACTGTAGCAAAAGATAATCTTACACTATATGTCATTCCTATTAAGAATATGACAAACGTCTGCATTGTCATTGGCACTGGCCAAAATGGTACTTGAACTTTAGCGGAAATCGCTAATAAAATTGAACCAAATAACATCAATGTTATTATAAGAAAATTTGAATTTATATTTTCAAAATTTTTTAGTTTGTGTATTAAAATTCTATTTTCGTGCATATGTTTTCCTTTAAAAATTATAATTAAACTAATTTATATTTTGCTTCAAGCTTATCCCAAAAATCTTTCTCCAATTTTACATTATTTAATGCGTTAATTTGCTTCAATCCTGTAGGTGAAGTAACATTTATTTCTGTTAGATAATTTCCAATTATATCAATTCCAACAAAAAAGAGATTATGTTCTTTTAGTTTTGGTCCCAAATTTTTAATAATTTCTTGGTCCCTATAAACTATTTCAGTTTTACTTGCCTTACCGCCAGCATGAAAATTTGCCTTTAAATTACCTTCTTGTGGTATTCTGGCAACTGAACCAAAATATTCACCATCGAAAAAAATAATTCTCCTGTCACCATGCTCTATCTCATTGATAAATTTTTGTACCATTATAGGCAAGTGTAAATATTCCTCTAAAATTTTAGAATTATAATTAGTTTTGTCAAATCTATGTATACCCTCTCCTCCATTACCATAAAGTGGTTTGGTTATAATATCTTCTTCTTTATCTAAAAATTCTTCAATAATTTTTAAATCTTTTGTTACCAAAGTGGGTGGCATAAATTCTTTAAAATTAAATGTAAATAATTTTTCAGTAGAATTTCTAACTGCTGTTGGATCATTTACAACAATTGTTGAAGATGGAAGTAAGTCCAAAATATAAGTCGATGTAATATAATTCATATCAAAAGGAGGGTCCTGTCTTAAAAAGACAAATTGAAAATCCTCTAATTTGGCAATTATTTTATTAGATTTAAAATTAAAATAATTTTTTTCGTCTAGCTGTAGCTCTAAATAATATCCAGATGCTTGAATAGTATTTTCTTTTATGAATAGATCTTTTGGATTGTAATAAAAAATATCATAACCTCTTTCTTGTGCCTCATAACCTATTAAAAAAGATGTATCGAATTCATAATCAATCGTTTCAATATTATCCATTTGGATTGCTATACTTTTTTTCATTAGAAAATTTCTTCCTCATATATTTTTTTAATATTTTTTTTCCATTTACCATTATATTTATTGATTAATAAATCAGCTGGTGAATGACCATTTGATAGATTTTGTTCTAAATCTTTAAGATAAAATGTTTCGTTATATTTTTCATTTTTTACTAGAATATTTCTTTTATCTAAACCTGATTTTGAAATTTCAAACAATTTTTGAGCAATATCTAAAAGATCACTATTTTTGAATTTTGTTTGTAAACCTTCTAGTGGGGCTAAATTATTTATTAAATTTCTATCATTTTGAGTCCAACCTTCAACAATTTCATTTGTTTTATCTATAGCTTCATCATTGTATAAAATACCAATCCAAAAAGCAGGCTGAGAACATATTAAATCCCATGAACATGCGTCCATTGAACGAATTTCTAAGAATTGCTTTAATCTAACTTGAGGAAATAGAGTTGATAAATGGTTTACCCAATCTTCTGTAGTAGGTTCAATGTTTAAATCTTTAGAAATATTATTTTTCATAAAATCTCTAAAAGTATAATTGGTCATATTTATATATTTATGATTTTTAATTACAAAATACATTGGTACATCCAGAGCATACTCCGCATATTTTTCAAAATTAAAATCTTTATCAAAAACAAATGGCAATAAACCTGTTCTATCTTTGTCTGTGTGATGCCAAAAATGAGATCTTAAACTCTTATATTTGGAAACTTGTTTTTGATCAAAAGGTGAGTTAGCAAATATTGCAGTTGCTATACCTTCAAGATTTAGCATTAATCTATACTTAGCAATCATATCTTCTTCCGAATGATAATCCAAATTTACTTGGTTTGTACATGTGCGTTTCATCATGTGATGTCCCAGAGTACCAACTTTGGGCATATATTTTTTCATTATTGAATATCTTTGTTTTGGCATCCAAGGAAGTTCATCAAGAGATAAACTTGGCTCAACGCCTAATCCTAATAATATAAAGCCAAATTCTTCACCAATATCTTTTAATTCTTTTAAATGTCTATTAGTTTCAGTACAGGTTTGATGGATATTTTTTAATTGTGCTCCAGATAATTCGATCTGACCACCTGGTTCTAAAGTTATACTTTCACCAAATCTTTCTAGCGCAATTATTGTAGTATTTTTATTATCATACTTTGGTTTCCATCCCTTATTTACAAATTTTAAAAGAATATCT